>JAZKGM010000212.1:15240-23069 GCA_040385895.1 Bacteroidota bacterium | reverse complement strand
CAACCCACATCGCATCCACCGAGCCGTATAAAATACGCAGCATGTCCCTGGTAGTAGCCTTCTCCCTGTATGGTGTAGAAGTGCTCCATCACGGGTAGCATTCCGGAGTGCTGGTGTTGTGCCTGTATCGGATTTGATAAATTTGTCAAAGGAAAGATCAAAAGTGATTGAATGGGCAAAGTTCATGTTTCTGGTCGAATTTTTATAGCAATAATTCAGATTTGCATGCGCAGGTGCATGAATACAAAAAATAAAACGTTTCGGCCATGGCAGGAACGTTCCAGGTGCGGTTGATAAATAAGCCTTGCGGGCACTGCGTTCAGCAGGAATTACCTGGAGAAAACGGGCACCAGTGATCGCATCTCGCTTCAAAGCGGGGGTGCTTATTAATTAACAACATGAGAAAAGAATATGGAGTAATGGCCAGGATATGGCCGGATATGAATTGTGTAAGAAGAAGCTTGTCTTGCTATTCGTTTTTATCTACTGCGTTGAGTGTATTTAACAACAGCGCTATCCGTGTCATAGGCCCCACACCGCCCGGTACCGGGGTTATGTAGGAGGCTTTTGCGGCACATTCTTCGTAGGCCACATCGCCTTTCAGTTTGTAACCGTTTTTTGCTGCGGCATCTTCCACACGCGTAATGCCCACATCGATCACAACAGCACCATCTTTGATCATGTTTGCTTTTACATATTCAGGAATGCCAACAGCAGCGATCACAATATCGGCCCGTTTAATGTGTTCTTCAATATTCACCGTACGGCTATGGCAAACCGTAACCGTGCAGTTTTTCTGCAGCATTAATGCGCTCATCGGTTTCCCCACAATATCGCTGCGCCCGATCACCACGCAATGTTTTCCATTTGTTTCAATATTGTAATGTTCGATCAGTTTGATGATGCCAAAAGGGGTTGCCGGTAAAAAGCAGGGCATTCCTTTAAACATCAATCCTACGTTCATCGGGTGGAAACCATCTACATCTTTGCGGTAATCAATGGTTTCGGTTATTTTTTTTTCATTAATGTGTTTCGGCAAAGGAAGCTGAACAATGAGCCCGTCTATTTCCGGGTTGTTGTTGATCTTCTCCACTTCTGCCAACAGTTCCTGTTCGGTTATGGAAGCATCGAAACGAAGCACAGTGCTGTTGAAGCCAACCTCTTTACAGTCTTTTTCTTTAGCGCCTACATAGGTCATGCTGGCCCCATCGCTGCCAACAAGGATGGCTGCAAGGTGCGGTGTTTTTTTACCGGCAGCTTTAAGCTGCTCCACCACAGCCTTTATTTCGCCTCTCAGCTTTTTTGATACTTCGTTTCCGTTAAGAACCTGCATAAACTTTTGTAGTTGTTTTATAGCTGCGCAAAATAGGTGTTTCGGCCAAGCGATTGCAACTTTAACCCGATATTTTAATCTGCTGCAATTGATAAGGTTTTATGCAGTTGTTTTATCAGCGGCAACCGCTGGCTATAACATGTATATTACAAGCAATGTATCCGATAATAGTAATCCGGCTTCCAACAAACCAAACAAATGGATTTGTATGGTACCAATAAGAAGAAAAAAGCAAGAAAATTTCTGGAGGGAATATTACTTCAATGAGGTAAGTGCAAAAACTTAATCAAGTTTCAACACCGCCATAAATGCACTTTGCGGGATCTCTACGCTCCCAACCTGGCGCATGCGTTTTTTCCCTTCTTTTTGTTTTTCGAGGAGCTTCCGTTTACGGCTGATATCGCCACCATAACATTTTGCCGTAACATCCTTACGCAGGGCTTTAATGGTTTCGCGGGCAATTACTTTGGCCCCGATACTGGCCTGGATAGGAATTTCGAACTGGTGGCGCGGGATCAGCTCGCGCAGTTTTTCGCAAATGCGCTTGCCCCAGTCGTAGGCCCTGTCGCGGTGAATAATGGCTGATAAAGCATCTACATTGTCCTTGTTCAATAATATATCGAGCTTAACAAGTTCTGATACCACGTAGCCTACCGGGTGGTAATCGAAAGATGCATATCCTTTTGAGATCGTTTTCAGCTGGTCGAAAAAGCCAAATACAACCTCAGCCAAAGGCATATCAAATTTCATTTCAACACGAACAGGCGTTAAATAAACCTGTCCTTTTAAAACACCACGTTTTCCTAAGCATAAACCCATGATAGGTCCTACATAATCAGCAGCGGTAATGATGGTTGCCGAAATAAACGGCTCTTCCACATGTTCAATGTAATTCTGGTCGGGAAGATCGCTCGGGTTGTTCACTACGATCATTTCGCCCTTATTGGTATAACAATGGTAGCTTACGTTGGGCACGGTGGTAATTACCGTCATGCCGAATTCACGCTCCAGGCGTTCCTGGATAATTTCCATGTGCAGCATGCCCAGGAAACCGCAACGGAAACCGAAGCCCAGGGCAGCCGAGCTTTCCGGCTCAAATGTTAACGAAGCATCATTCAGCTGGAGCTTATACATGCTTTCGCGCAGTTCTTCAAAATCTTCGGTATCAACCGGGTAAATACCGGCAAACACCATCGGTTTCACATCTTCAAATCCTTTTACACCTTCGCTGCACGGGTTTTCTACCAAGGTAAGTGTATCGCCCACTTTAACTTCGCGGGCTTCTTTGATCCCCGAAATAATGTAACCCACATCACCCGCCCTTACTTCGGCACGCGGTTCCATGGTCAACCTTAAAACGCCCACCTCATCGGCCAGGTATTCTTTACCGGTTGCCAGTAATTTAACCTTATCGCCTTTTTTGATCACCCCGTCATACACGCGGAAATACGCAATAATGCCGCGGAATGAATTAAAAACCGAATCGAAGATTAGGGCTTTCAACGGTTTCTTTTCATCGCCTTTAGGTGCAGGTACACGGTCGACAATGGCATGCAGGATCTCGTGAACGCCCTGGCCGGTTTTGCCGCTGGCGCGTAAAATATCTTCATAATCGCAGCCGATCAGGTCGATGATCTGGTCGCTCACCTCTTCGGGCATGCTATGCGGAAGGTCAATTTTATTAAGAATGGGGATAATTTCAAGCCCCTGTTCAATAGCCAGGTACAGGTTTGAAATGGTTTGGGCCTGGATGCCCTGGCTTGAATCCACAATTAACAAAGCGCCATCGCAGGCTGCAATGCTTCGGGAAACCTCGTAGCTAAAATCAACGTGGCCGGGTGTATCGATCAGGTTCAATACATATTTTTTGCCATCGCGCTGGTAGTTCATTTGTATGGCGTGGCTCTTTATGGTGATCCCGCGCTCTTTTTCCAGATCCATATCATCCAGCACCTGGGCTTCCATATCGCGTTTGCTCACTGTTTGCGTGTATTCCAGCAAACGGTCGGCTAACGTGCTTTTTCCATGATCTATATGTGCTATGATGCAAAAATTCCTGATATTTTCCATTGCCGCGAAAATAGGGTTTTGTTGTGGGATTTTACAGGAAATGTAAACGCTTCATTCCTTTGTGGTCACCTGAATTAAATAACAGACCCGTCAGGGTTGTTTAATGCATTAATTAACAAGGTTCTAAGTGGTTAGAAGCTTTAGATATGCTGGTCAATCAGGATCATATTCCCATCCGGGTCCATCACCATAAGGCTTGCGGGTCCTGATGTGGTTTCATCAGCTTCGCTTTCCAGCTTGATCCCATTGCTTTTCAGGTGCTGCTGAATAGTCCTTATGTCATCAAAAGGGGCTGTTTCAGCTGCATTCTCATCCCAACCCGGGTTAAAGGTTAACAGGTTGTTTTCAAACATTCCCTGGAACAGCCCGATCAGCGAGTTACCGTTTTTCATGATCAGGTAATTCTTGCCGAGGTCGCCAGCGAAAGCTGTAAAGCCAAGGTTCTCGTAAAACTGCCTGGAAGCTTTAATGTCTTTGACGCTAAGACTAATAGAAAATGCACCTAATTTCATATGTTCTGTTTGATCGATGATGGTATTTATAGTCCTCTTGCCCATGCATCGCAAATAATGGCCGTTGCAATGCCTGCATTCAGGCTTTCGGCACCGCCAAACCTTGGTATGGTGAGGGGGTGTGAGATCAGTGGCAGCAGTTTGTCGGAAACACCTTTGCCTTCATTGCCAATTAATAAGATCCCACTTGTATCCAGGTTGGTTTTGTGTACTGAAACGCCATCCATTAATGCACCATAAACCGGCAGGGCTGTTTGGGTAAGCACTTCTTCCGGGTTTTCATACCACACATCCACCCGCATAAACGAACCCATTGTGGCTTGTATGGTTTTCGGGTTGAACACATCCACACAATCGGGGCTGCATACGATATTCTTTATGCCATACCAGTCGGCAATTCGGATGATGGTTCCCAGGTTGCCGGGATCCTGGATGCCATCCAGCACGATGGAAAATTTGTTGTGTAATAATGCCGGGTTAAAGTTTTTTGCGGGCATCCGTACCACAGCCAGCACCTCCTGGGGGGCCTGCTGAAGGCTTGCTTTATGTAATTCGCCAGGCGAAACAGTGATCACTTCTGTGCCGGGTTTAATAGCTGCCCGGTGATCATCAAGCCAGTTTTGTGTAGCAACCAAACAGCCTGTTTCGTAATCTGATGTTAATAATTCGGCAACTTGTTTCTTACCTTCCACTACAAAAAGCTTTAATTCGCCCCTTTGCTTTTTTAACGATAAAGACTGTATCAGTTTAATGCGCGCTTTCGATAACATAAGAGTATACCTGGTTGGTGTGTTACTGGCCCTGTTGCTTAATGCGTGCAATATAACCAAACAACTGCGAAGCTCGCAACAGCTTTTATACAACGGATCGGATGTAAAGATAGAAGGGGAGAACCGCAAAGATGTAACCCGCAACCTGCCCGATTATATCAAGCAAAAACCAAACAGGCGCTTTTTGGGAACAACAAAAGTGCGCCTGCGTTTTTACATCAGGGGGTCGAAACCCAACAGCGGCCGTTTTTCCAAATGGCTGAGGAATAAATACGGAGAGCCACCGGTGATCCTCGATACGGCTTTTATAGAATCTTCGGTGAACGCCATGCAAAGTTACCTGCGAAGTATGGGGTATTACTATCCGGAGATCTCCTATAAGATAAAAACCCACCGGCAAAGGGCGGAGGTTATTTATACCGTGAAAACAGGGGAGGTATACCGGATCGGATCGTATACCATTAACTGTGCCGATAAGCAGATATACGACCTGGTGAAAGCAAATGAGAACGATGCGTTAATTAAGATCGGTAAACGCTTTAACCACGAGGTGTTATTAAAGGAAGAAAAACGCGTGGTCGACCTCATGCGCAACAACGGGTATTTTACCTTCAGCGATGAGTTTGTGAGCTTTGATATTGATACCACTGGCCATAACTGGTATGTGCATTTGTCGTTAAACGTAATGAACAAATCGATGTATGAAACGCACCAGAAACACTACGTTAAAAATGTATATATTAACATTGAACCCAACTACGATATAGCTGCATTCAGGAACAAAGACACCATTGTAAGCGAGAATTTTTATTATGTGCCCAACCGCTACAAGCTTAATCCCGATGCGCTGGAACGGAATATTTTTCTTACCCCAAAAAAACAGTTCAGCCAGGAACGGCTTAACAGAACGTATACCAGGCTTGGCGATCTTGAACTGTTCCGGTTCATCAACATCCTTCCGCGAACGTATAAGGTTAACGATACCTTGTATGTAGATTACACGGTGCGCCTGGCGCCATCCATAAAATACGATTACATTCTCGAACCACAGGCCATTGCAAGCGATCAGAGCAATACCACCATCAAATCATCCGGTTATGGTGTGGCTGCCATCCTGCAGTTTAATAACCGC
This sequence comes from Bacteroidota bacterium, assembly GCA_040385895.1. Lineage (GTDB taxonomy): Bacteria > Bacteroidota > Bacteroidia > UKL13-3 > UKL13-3 > UBA6183. Next base: position 17,252 of record JAZKGM010000212.1, on the reverse strand, counting down.
AATGTGTTCCGCAATGCCGAGATCTTTAAGCTCACGTTCCGCAGTTCGTTTGAAGCACAGGGCAAAGTGAAAGGAAAGCGCTGGTTCAATGCCACTGAGCAAAGTCTTACGGGAAGCATAACCATTCCGCGCCTGTTATTATTCCCGCGGCTGGATAGAAATGTAAACCTTGTGAGCACAAAAACGATCTTTACCTCTTCTGTTATCTATGAGCTGAACACCAGCTTCGACAGGAGGGTGGTGGCAGCCGGTATGATCTACCAGCTGAACAAGAAATACACCTCATTTTACATTACACCGGCCGAGATCAGTTTTACGCGTAACCTGATCAATGATGGCCAGTTACAGGACCAGATCGATAATGATATTTACCTGTACAGCATGTTTAATAACAACCTTATTTTAGGTACGCGCTTCGGGTTCACCTATTCCAATAAGCTTAAAGCACCGGGCATTTATCATTACGTGATCAAGTGGGATGCCGTTGAGTTATCGGGCAACACGGCCACCTTGCTCAGCAGCCTGCTCGACAGGGGAAAAAACTCAGCCGGTAAATACGAAGTGTTTGGTGTTCAATATGCGCAGTTTGCCAAATCGGCCATCGATTTCAGGTTCAATACAAAATATGACGATAACAATGCTACTGTTTACAGGCTGTTTGCCGGAGCGGGCTTACCCTATGGAAACAGCACGCAGTCGCTGCCATTCGAAAGGCGTTTCTGGGTGGGTGGTGCAAACAGCTTGCGTGCATGGCTACCGCGTTCTTTAGGGCCCGGAAGTTATAATAAAGCAGGTCAGATCGATTTTAGCGGGGATGTGAAGCTGGAAGCGAATGCCGAATTCAGGTTCAACATGTACCACAAGTGGCTGGAAGGCGCTGTGTTTGCCGATGCCGGAAATGTGTGGCTGATGAGGGCTGATTCGAGCAGAACGAACGGGGAGTTCAGGCTTAACCGTTTTTACAAAGAATTTGGCTTGGGGGTTGGGTACGGCCTGCGCCTTAATTTTGACATTATCCTCATCCGTTTCGACCTGGCTGTTCCGCTTCACGACCCAAGCTACAGCGAAGGCAACCGCTGGGTGATCAGCGAGTTTAACAGCCGCTGGCTTTTTAGCAACCTTAACCTCAATTTCGGGATCGGGTATCCGTTTTAGGGTAAGAAAGTTCGCTGGCCTGCGACTTAATAATGCTTGAGATTTTAATAAACTACCGCTACTTTGCGAAAGCATTATGAAGATCACTTTTTTAGGCACAGGCACATCACAAGGCGTACCCATTATTGGCTGCCGTTGTTATGTGTGTACTTCTGAAAATCCTAAAGATAAGCGGCTCCGGTCTTCGGTGCTGGTTCAAACGCAGGGAAAGAATATAGTGGTGGACAGCGGTCCCGATTTCAGGCAGCAAATGTTAAGCACCGGCATTCAGAGGCTTGATGCCCTGCTGATCACGCATGCACATAAAGACCACATTGCGGGGCTTGACGATATCCGCGGTTTTAATTTTATACAAAAAGAAGCGATTGATGTGTATTGCACCGCGCAGGTGGAAACACAACTCCGCAGCGAGTTTGCCTATATATTTGCAGAACACCGTTACCCCGGAATTCCTGAATTAAACCTGCACAACATTCATAACGATGTGGTGTTTGAAGCTGCAGGAGTAGAGGTGATTCCCGTGGAAGTGCTTCATTACAGGCTGCCTGTGATGGGCTTTGTGTTCGGTAAATTTGCCTACATCACCGATGCCAATTACATTTCGCCAAAAGAAATTGAAAAGCTGAAAGGCTGCCATACACTGGTGTTAAATGCGTTGCGCATCGAGGAGCACATCAGCCATTTTACATTGCAACAGGCCATTGATATGGTGAATGTGATCAAACCGGAACGTGCATATTTCACGCATATCAGTCACCAGCTGGGTTTGCATGAGGAAGTGGGCCAGGCATTGCCGCCAAACATTTTCCTGGCCTACGATCATTTAACCATCGAGATCTAGATGGCTGTTAAAGGTT
>JAZKGM010000212.1:10177-15230 GCA_040385895.1 Bacteroidota bacterium | reverse complement strand
TCGCTTCACCAGCATTATCATTTTATCAGGCAACTGGCAGGCACGCTTCAACAAAAGCTGGCCGGTGCTGTGCTGAATGATGCATTTTCGCTGAGCAAACAGGAGCTGGTATTGCTTTTTACGCTTGACGGAAGGCCGTTCACCATTAAAGTGATCGCAAAATTCCATGCCGGTTTTTTGTTGTTTGAAAACACACCATACAGCAAAGGCAGCAATGCCCTGGCTTGTTTCGAAAACTTTTACGGGCATAAGGTAAAAGGTGTTGAACCGCACCTGTATAACCGCTCGTTTGCGATCCAGTTCGATAACGGTGCACAGCTCATTTTTAAATGTTATGATGCATTAATAAATGTGATCGCGCTCGAAAACGGGGAAGTGAGCGATGTGTTCCGCGAAAGCATTCAGAACGACTGGACTTATGATGAAGCTGAATTTTCAGTAGCCGACCAGCACATCATTGCCAGGCTGGATGCGGTAAGCATATGCGAAGGCACATTTTATGTGTATAAAAATGCAGGTGGGTATTACCTGGCATTGAATAAAACAAATGATGAACTGGTGTTACAAACAAACGATGCACCGGAAGCCAGCTCTGTTTTTGCAAGATACCAGCTTAACGTAGCCACTTTTCAGCAGGCCAAAATATCGCGCATAGCTACCCTGGAAGGAGAACTTAAAAAGTACAGGCAGCAGATTAAGCTGAGCGAACAAAGCATTAAGCAATTGGTGCACGAATCGCCTTTTGAAGAAACGGGACACCTTATTATGGCTAACCTGCATGTGCTTAAAACGGGCATGAAAGAAGCCGAACTGTTTAACTTTTACACCGGTAAGAACATAAAAGTAAAGCTGAAGCAGGACCTTTCGGCAGCCGACAATGCCGCTTATTATTACCGCAAGGCCAAAAATAAAAAGATAGAACTGGAGCAGATGGAGCAAAAACTGTTGTCGATGCGTCAAAAACTTGTAAAGCATGAAGAACTTTTGCAGCAGGTTCAACAGGCCGAAAACAGCAAGCAATTAAAACCTTTGCAGCTCAGCAAAAAACAACAGGAAGTGTTCCCGTTTAAAAAATTCACCTTCCAGGGATTCGAGATCTGGGTGGGTAAAAATGCGGCCAACAACGACCTGCTTACCCAGAAATATTCGCATAAGAACGACCTGTGGCTCCATGCAAAAGGAGTAACCGGTTCGCATACCGTTATCAAGCACAAAGCCGGCAAACCCTTTACCAATGATATCATTACCTATGCCGCGCAAATAGCAGCTCATTACAGCAAGAACAAAGGCAATGCGCTGGCAGCGGTAACCTATACGCTAAAAAAGTTTGTTCGTAAACCCAAAGGCTCGGAGCCGGGGCAGGTTGTTATAGACAGGCAAGACGTGGTGATGGTGGAACCGAAGATCAGTTAACGGGCACAAACGCGATGCTCAGATCTGCTTTCGGAGTTGTTCTTCTATCATGTTGCAGCTTAAAAACATCGGTTTTTCGTGAATGGTAAAATTCGCTGCATTGTTCTGCACGATATATGTTCCGCTCACTTTTCCCAGTGGCGTTGAAATGGAATAAGAACCGGTTTCGGTGTTGCCTTCAAAAGAACCGCCCATAGCGATGATGCCGCTTTGGGCTTTTGCAATAAGCTCTTCTGCGGTTCCACTAAGATCAATACTGAAATTACAAGTCGACATAACGTTATTTATAAACACCAAAGATAGCAACAGCTAAGCTTGTGGCGCAATTGTTTATGTAAAAATAACACAACGCATTTCGCGATGAGGCTGCTTGCCGTATATTCGCAGGCTAAATAAACAGATAAAGATGATCACATTTAACCCATGGCACCACGTAAAAACAGGTGATAACGCTCCGGAAATAGTAACAGGAATTATAGAGATCCCGCAGGGAAGTAAAGGAAAATTTGAACTGGATAAGGACAGCGGCATGCTGAAGCTCGACCGCGTGCTCTTCTCTTCGGTACATTACCCGGCCCATTATGGTTTTATTCCGCAAACCTATTGCGGGGATAAAGATCCGTTGGACATACTCGTGCTCACCAGCATTGAGCTGCCGCAAATGTGCCTCATCGATTCTAAAGTGATCGGGGTGATGCACATGGTTGACCAGGGCGAAGCAGATGATAAGATCATTGCGGTAGCTTTAAATGACATGAGCGTGAACCACATTAACGACATCAGCGAACTGCCCCCGCATACCATTGTAGAAATGCGCAGGTTTTTTGAAGATTACAAAAAACTGGAGCATAAAGAAGTGGTGGTGAATGAATTTATGGGCCGTGAAGTGGCCATACGGATCGTGGAAGAAAGCATAGAGCTATACCGCACCACGTTCGGAACAAGCAGGCAGGAAGGATAAAATCAGTTGGTATGATAATAAACAGCCCTTAGTCCGGTCAGGATCTAAGGGCTGTTTAGTTATGCCGGGCATTACTGAACATGATCGGGGTTCATCCAGAACACTTCCCATAAATGCCCGTCCAGGTCTTCAAAACCATGCCCGTACATAAACCCGTGGTCCTGCGGGTCGTTATGCTTACCGGCCCCGGCACCCATGGCCTTAGCCACTATTGCATCCACTTCTTCGCGGCTGTTTACCGAAAGCGCCATGATCGCTTCATTGCTTTTGCTGCTATCGGTTACTTCTTTCTGAATGAACGATTTAAAATAAGGTTGCACCAGCAGCATCACCATAATGTTTTCATCAATGATCATGCAGGTTGCATTTTCATCGGTGAATTGTGCATTGAAGGTGTAACCGAGTTTGGTGAAAAAGTCGACCGAGCGGTTCAGGTCTTTAACCGGAAGGTTTAAAAAAAGTTGAGTGGCCATAAATTGTTTGTATTGTTTTAGTGATACAAACATAATTGTTAACCGTTATTGCTAAAAGGGCATAACATGACGCAATACAGGGTAGATTACGACAATGATTAATTACAGAAATATAATAGCGGGTTTGCCTGAACAAGCTTAATTTCGCACCAATAATTGATACTACAATGTTCGGTAAATTAGCAGAAGCGCAGAAAAAAGCGGAAGAAATAAAAACCAGGCTCTCTGCCATTACAGTAGAAGGACAGGCTGCAGGTGGGGCTGTGAAAGCGATTGTTGACGGGAATAAAAAAGTGAAAGACATCCTGATCGTTGACGCGCTTTTATCGCCCGAAAGAAAAGAAGAACTGCAGGACCTGATCGTTGTTGCCATTGAAAATGCAATGGAACAGGCCGAGCGCGTTTCGGCAAGCGAAATGCAGCAATTGATGGGAAGCATGTTACCGGGCCTGGGGGGCATGTTTGGCAAATAATTAAACGAAAATATTAACCTTGCAGCTGCAATGATCCGCTATTACAAAACCAATAACATACACCTTGACGAACTGCAGCAGGTGGAGCGTGATTGCTGGGTTAACGTGACCAATCCATCCACCACCGAAATTGATTTTTTAAGCCAGAAGCTTTTAATTTCGCCCGAGCTGCTAACCGACCCGTTAGATGCCGATGAAAGCCCGCGTGTGGAGCAGCAGAAGAACTGTTTGCTTATTGTTTGCCGTGTGCCGCTTGAAATGAGCACCGATGATGATCTCCCGTACAAAACGGTGCCTTTGGGTATTATTTTAAAGCGCGACCTGATCGTAACGGTTTGCAATACCCAAACAGAAGTGATGCAGTCTTTTATTGAACAACGCATCCGCTCGTTACATACGGCAAAACGTGAGCGCATGTTGCTGCAATTGTTCCTTAAATCGTCTATCCTTTACCTGCGCTATCTTAAATACATCAATAACCAGGCAGATCATATACAGGATACGCTTCATAAATCAACACGCAACCGCGAACTGCTCCAGCTGCTCAGTCTTGAAAAAAGCCTGGTGTATTTTACCACTTCCCTAAAAAGCAACGAGTTGATGATGGTGCGCCTGCAAAAGCTCAACCGCATGAGCGAGCTGAAAGAACAGGAGCGGGAATTGATCGAAGATGTGGTGATTGAAACCAAGCAGGCCATTGAAATGGCCAATATCTACAGCAACATCCTGGGTAATATGATGAGCGCCCATTCATCCATTATTTCCAATAACCTCAATATAACCATCCGTTTTTTAACATCGGTCACCATCATTTTATCGCTCCCTATTTTGGTGGCCAGTTTGTATGGAATGAACGTGCATGTTCCTTTCCAGGATAACCACTATGCATTCTGGATCGTGATGCTTATTGCACTGGCTCTGTCGGGCCTTGGCGTGCTCTTTTTCCGGAAAAAGAACCTTTTTTAGTTTTCACTACGAATTAAAACAGTTTAAGCACTACTTATTTTGAAATAAGTGGAATTATTATGGAATAAATAGCTTTTTTAAGTTATGTTGTAGAAAATTAACCCCTTGTTATTCAGTACGATTCATTACTTAACTATTTTTTAATGAACAGCTGTATTTTGGTATGAATATATATTTGTACAAAACAAACAGCTGTTTTATGAAAAGAAAACCCCTAATCTCTTTCTCTTTATCAGTTGCCGTTCTGTTAAATGTATTTTTAAAAGTTAACGCGCAACCCAACCCGGTACTTAATTATGGTTTTGAAGCATCTGCTTCGGCCGCAACCGGGTGGACCACCACCAATCATCCCGGCACAAGCTCCATCACCACAAGCAATGTGCGAAGTGGAGCCCGCGCTTATGCAAATGTAACCACCACGCAGGCAACAACCGGGTATGTGCAGAACAACATGGCTATTGCAGTACCTGCGGGTAAATACCTGGTGCTTATCGGTTATTACCGGGTTAGTGCGGGAGCCGCTAGCTCACGTGTGGAATTAGGCGTGGCCGGTAGCATGGGCACAACCGTAACGCCATCAGGCACTGCCATTACCCAGATCACCAGGGCGATCCAGAATACCACCGGTACCACGCAAAACTGGAATCCCCGCATCAATATGTACATCACCAATACCACTTCGCGTACTTTTACGTGGGATGATATCATTGCATATGTTTCCGATTATGCAGCGGCAGACCTTACAGAACCTGGAGCGGCAACGAACG
>JAZKGM010000212.1:0-10167 GCA_040385895.1 Bacteroidota bacterium | reverse complement strand
GCTGCTTCGGCTGTTATGAACTGGACAAACGGAATTGATAACACGAACGGGAGCGGGGTAAAGCGTTCACTTATTATGAGAAGGGCAACCCAATGTGCAACTGCTCAGGCTTTGCCCGGTCAAACCATTTATTCAGCTGCGGGCGGATATGGCGAAAGCGCAGAAGGATCATGGACGATACTGGATTCGGTGAATGCTGCCATCACTACCTATACCGATAATACATTCAGCACTTCTGGGAATTATACGTATGCTGTTGTGCATGAAGACAAGGCCTATAACCATTCAACACCCGAACTAAGCTATGCACCTGTTGCACCAACCATTAACCCGTCCACCCCGGCCAATAATGCCACTGAGATAATTTATCAGCCTTCGTTAACGTTAAGCTGGACAGCAACATGCGGGGCCACAAACTACGATGTTTACCTGGGTACAACACAAACAGAGGTGGATAACCTTTTGCCCGCAGCCTTAGTGTCGCCTGCACAAACCGCCACATCGTTTACGCCCGTTGTTTCCTTTGCCGCAAATACGGCCTATTTCTGGAAAGTGGTTCCGAAAAATGGCTCAGCCAATGCGGCTTCCGGGTGCCCTACCTGGAAGTTTACCACCAATTCACCATTAAACTACCAGCTAAGCCGCACAACCAATAGTGCATTCAGCAGCATTATTAATTCGGGAAGTAATTTTGCGTGGAGCGGAACCTACAATGCCGATGATATGATGAGCGATGCGCTGGATCTTACGGCAATCGGTTTTTCGGCATTCCGTTACCAGGATAAGCCGGTCACTTCACTCGAGGTGAACACGAACGGGTTTATCACCTTTAACCTGTCGTCATCGGCAAGCTACACGAATAGCTTCTCTGCTCAACCGCTTGTGGTGGCTCCATTCTGGGAAGACCTTGTTTGCCAGGGTTATTTAAACACATCGCAGGCGCAGGCCACACAGTTTGAGTTGCTGAAAAATTCGGTGCGTTACCTCATAACCGGTGCAAAAGGAAGCCAGGTGCTCACGATTGAATGGAATGAAATGGAGATTTATAACAATGCCGGGCCAAGCATTAATTTCCAACTAAAGTTATATGAGCAGGACAGCAGGATCGAGTTTGTGTACGGGCGTATGTTCGGCTTTAACGGAACGGTTAATTATACCTATTCGTATAGTTCGGGAATGAGCGGATCAGTAGTGGCTTCCACACCGCTATCGGGGCAGGTTATCTGCCAGCAACTTGCTAATGTGCTCAATTTTTCCAACACAAACACCACATCATTATCCGAACTGCCCGATTGTTACTCCACCCTGGTATGGACGCCAAATACTTCTCCTGCAACCAGCAGCGAACCGGCAAGGAGCATTACCAATAATGAGTGCCTGGCTGCTGTTGTACTGCCTGTTCAATATGGGGTTCAGAACGATTTCTGCAAAATATATTCAACCCGTTCGGCAACGGCATCAACCGGGATCACAGCCTGTAATGCAGCTACACCCGGCACGCCCGATGATGATGTATGGTTTAAATTTACCACAACAGCTGCAGGCAATTACGGAATAACGGTGAACGGTTCGGGGGGATTTAACCCCGTGGTACAATTGTTTTCGGGAAACTGCAGCTCTTTAACGCCTATTGCCTGTGTGAATGCTACAGGCAACGGTTTAATAGAGACCTTAACTGCAAACAACCTGGTGGAAGCAACCTATTTTGTGCGTATTTACGATGCAAATACAGGATCGGGAGGCTCGGGAAATTTTGTAATTTCGGTATATAATATTGTTCCGCCACCGGTAAACGATGAATGCGCTGCTGCTTTAACACTAACAATAGGCAATGCCACAGCTTCCGGAAATACAGCCAATGCTTCCGCATCAGCAGGTGTTCCGGTATGCACAGCAGGTACACCGGGTACAGCCGATGATGACGTGTGGTTTAAGTTTACAGCTACCAGCACCATTACCAGGATCAGCGCAAACGGAGGTTCTGCATACAATGTGGTGCTGCAATATTTTTCAGGGTCATGCGGAAGTTTAAGTTCCGTTGGATGTGTGAGCAGCACCGGTGCAGCAGGAGTGGAGATGGCCGAGCTGACCACGGTGATTGGCAATACCTATTATATCCGCGTGTATCACTCTGCAAACGGGGCTACACCTACCACAGGGTTTTCGTTGCTGGTTGAAAACGGCATCCCCGAGTGCCCGGTATTGGTAACCCCTGCAACAGGTACGGTGAATGTAAACGCGACACAAACCCGCCAGTTGACCTGGAATGCAGTGACCAGCCCTTCGGTAGGAACTAAGACTTATACCGTTCAGTTATCCACCAGCCCGGAGTTCACCTCTTTATTAACCTTAAGCGGATCAAGCGGTATTACAGGAACAAGCTTTACCATACCTGCAAATGCATTGGCTGCCGGAACATTATATTACTGGCGTGTTACCTGTGCAAACAGCAATGGAACATCGGCCGGTTGCGGGTATTATACCATGGCCACAACAGGAACAACACCTTCATGCGCTTCACTCACAACTCCTTTAGCGGGAGCGGTTAACCAGCCGGTGTCTTCCGCTTTAAGCTGGAGTGCCGGTTCGGGAACACCCACTTCTTATGATGTATATTTAAGCACGAACCAATCGCAGGTAAGCAGCCTGAATGCGCTGGCAAAAGTTTCAACCGCGCAAACAGCAACCACATATAACGCAACGGGGTTAACAAACAACGCTGTATATTATTGGACAGTGATCCCTAAAAATGCATCGGGAAGTGCAAGCGGGTGTTATGTAAGCTCATTCATCGTTATTCCGCCACCACCTGCCAACGATAATTGCAGCGGTGCAGCAACCATCAGTGCCACCTCCTCAACTCCGCTTACCGGAACCGTTTTAAATGCAAGCCAATCCATGGGCGCAGCAGTGGGGACATCGGATGATGACGTGTGGTACAAGTTCGCAGCTGTATCAACTGCGCACATTATTTCGGTTGAACCATCGGCAGAATTTAATGCGGTGGTTGAATTGTTCTCCGGTTCATGCGGGGCATTAACATCCCTAAGCGCTAAAAACGAAAATGGAACAGGCGGAAAAGAAAACCTGTCGGTAAGCGGTTTAACGATAGGCCAGACTTATTACGTGCGTGTGTATGATTTTTATGCGACTGCCCCGGCAACAACAGGCTTTTCCATCCGCATTAATGATGTGGACCTTGGCATCAGCTCATTTGTTACGCCTTCCGGAAATATTTGCGGCAATACCACGGTAACGGTTGCATTGCGCAATTACAGCGTTTCCGCGGTCAACTTTTCACAGAACCCGGTCACCATTTCAGCAGGTGCAATAAGCCCGGCAAATGTAAGTACCAGTTTCAGCGATGTGGTAATTAACAGCGGCACATTGGCTGCAGGACAAACGCAGAACGTGGTGGTTACCACAACCTACAATGTTGTGAACTCAGGAACCTATAAGTATACAGCTTCTGCTTCGGCAGAAAACGATAACAATTCAACGAACAATTCAATTACCTCATCCCTGCAAACCATCAGCCTGCCTGCCCCATACATTTTATCGGGAACAGGTTCTTATTGTGCAGGTGGAACAGGAGTGGCCTTTACCTTATCGGGTTCGGAGACAGGAACAACTTACCAGCTGTTTAAGGGTGCTGCTGCTGTTTCGGGCATTGTTGCGGGAACAGGGTCGGCTTTGTCGTTTGTTCATGTAACAGAAGACGGGGCATACCGCGTGGTGGCCAACAGTACTTCAACAAACTGTAACAGTTACATGTCGGCTTCGGCAGTGGTAACGGTAAACCCTTTGTGGCTGGGAACTACCAGCGACTGGAACACCGCTTCCAACTGGTGTGGAAATGTGGTTCCGCCAGCAAACGCAAACATCATTATCAGCGGTTCGGCCACAAACATGCCGGTGCTTCCTGGCAATGTAACCGTAAACAATTTAGAACTTACTGAATCCAATAAGCGACTGGAATTGAATGGAAGAACACTGACGGTGAATGGAAAAATATCAGGGTCGGGTGTGGTAAGGGGAAGTGCAGCTTCTTCCATCGTGGTTAACGGAAGCGGTGATATGGGAACCTTGAAAATGGACCAGACCACTGCAGGGACTACCAATAAGCTGCAAACCCTCACCATTAATATCGGTACAAATAAAATAAGCGATTCTTTAGTGATCGGGAATCCAACGTATATATCCGGGACTGTTGTGTTAAACAACGGCAAACTGAATGCAAACGGGAACCTGGTGTTGGTGTCCAATGCATCGGGCACGGCACGTATAGGCACGATCCCGGCTACGGCCGACATTACAGGCAATGTGATCTCCCAACGGTATGTGCCTGCCGTGGCACGCAGGTCGCGCATGCTTTCCCCAAACACTTCGGGCTTTACCTGTTCCGATTTTAAAGACGATATTTTTGTTACCGGGGCCGGCCCGGAAAGCAACGGGTTTGACGCTTCTTCTAATTCCCAGTCGGCCACCGTTAACACCTACCAGGAAACAATTTCAGGTGGAAGGGGATGGAAAGCCATTTCCACCATCAATGCAGGAATAACAGCCGGGCAGGGCGCGCTGGTATTTGTTCGTGGCGACCGCTCATTGCCATCCCCGCAATGGTACACTGCCCCTTATGTGTCGCAAAACGAAGTCACCATTGATTTTGTAGGTCCGGTTAATAAAGGGAACATCTCTCCTGCAATTACTTTTACCAATACCAACGATGCGGCTTCTGACGGATGGAACCTGGTGGGCAATCCATATCCATCGCAGATCAGCTGGCCGCTGATCACCAAAACAAGACTGAATAACTTTGCTTATATCATGGACCCTGCTACCAACGGGTATGTTTACAATGACGGAGCAACGCCCATTGCTTCGGGCCAGGCATTTTTTGTGCAGGCCAATGCAGCTTCGCCCGCCATTACATTCACCGAAAGCTGCAAGGTTTCGGGTGCGGCCACCAGCCTGTTTAAATCAGATCCTTTGCCTAAGCTTATGATCAAAATGGTAAAGGATGCCTTGAACAGTGATGTGGCCTGGCTGAAATTTTCGAACGGGGCCAGCTTTAATTATGACCCGATGGAAGATGCATTGAAGTTTACCAATGCAGCCATCAATATGGGTTTTAAAGTGCCTGCCAATACCGAGGTTCAGCTGAACACCGTACCTGTGCTCAGTGCAAATACAGCCGACACGTTCAACCTGTTCACCAATGCAGCCAATGGCAATTATACCCTCAACTTTAGCCAGTTTGGCGGGATCGCTGCGGGCAAATCGGTATCGCTGCTCGACCGGTTCACCAATACTTCAACCAACCTCAGAACAGATTCGGTGTATTCATTCACCATTTCTGCCGATGTAAATTCAAAAGGGGAGCGCTTTCGCCTTATTATAACAGATGCCGGCACATTACCGGTCGATCTTTTAAGCATAAGCGCCACTGTTGTAAACAATAAAGAAGTGGAAGTGAAATGGGCCACTGCAACAGAAAAGAACAACAAAGGATTTGTGGTTGAAAAAGCCGCAGCAAACGGACAATGGGAAGAGGCAGGCTTTGTGAAAGGAAAAGGAAGCAGCAACGTTTATGTTGCATATAGCCTTACCGACCGCCAGGCATTTAACACTTCTGCAGGCACGCTTTATTACCGCATTAAGCAGCTTGACTTTTCGGGCGCTTCGCACCTGTCGAACGTGGTTAAGGTTAGTTTAAACGAGGCGGATAAGCCTGTTTCACAGGAGCTGACCATTTACCCGAACCCAGCCAAAGGTATCGTTACCGTTGAGTTTGAACAGGCTTTGGGACAGATCTTTATTGTTGACATTACCGGAAAAACAGTACTGCAAATAAATGAATTGAGCCATAAGGCGCTGATCGATATCAGTGGCCTGCATGCCGGGGTTTACTTTATAAATGCCGGGCCATTAAAAGCCAAGAAACTAGTCGTGAATTAAGTTCCATGTTGTTATGAACCAGTTACCGGCCGCTTTCCCTGCAAGGGGAAAGCGGCTTTATTGTTTACCCGACTCAAAAAAATATTTCACTTTCTCGCAAAAGCTGCTAAATTGCAGGCTTTAATACAAGCAGGCCCATACAAGCCGTGCTTACACACATAAATTTTATAGATGAAGTATCAAGTGGAGATGCCCGAATATAACACAGAACGGGGGCCAATGCAGATTGCAGAATATGGACGTAACGTTCAGAAAATGGTGGAATTTGCCATTGCTGAACCCGACCGGGAAAAACGCAATAAACTGGCAATAGCACTCATTAATTTAATGGGAATGCTCAACCCGCACCTGCGCGATGTGGCCGATTACAAGCATAAGCTGTGGGATCACTTGTTCGTGATCAGCAATTTCCAGCTTGATGTGGATTCGCCTTATCCCATCCCGACCCGTGAAAGCGTGAGCAAAAAACCGGAGCTGATGAAGTACCCGCAAAGGCGTATCCGTTATCGCTTTTATGGAAAGAACATTGAGCAGATGATCGAAAAGGCCAGCAACATGGAAGACGGCCAGATGAAAGCCGGCTTTATTAACCTGATCGGTTCGTTTATGAAACAGGCCTGTAAGAACTGGAACGAAGAGCAGCTGAGCGATGAAGAGATCCTGAACCACCTGGAAATGCTTTCGGAAGGACGCATCCGCATGAACAGCGATGAAGATGTGCAGTTCGATGCCCTGCAGAACCAGCAACGCAATACCCGCAACTTCAGGCCAAACAATAACAACAATGGTGGTGGCGGACAAGGCGGTAACCGCAACTTCCGCAACAACAATGGCGGTGGGAACAACAACCAGAACCGGAATAACAATAACAACAATAACCGCAACAACAATAACCGCAATAACAACAATGGCGGTGGCGGACAAGGCGGTAACCGCAACTTCAGACCCAACAACAACAATAATAAGAACCGGGGGCTTTAGCCTTCACCATCATAAAATTTGAAAAGAAAGCAGCTAAACACTGCTTTTTTTATATGCAGCAAGTGAGTTATGAAAGAATACGATTTTAAGCAGATAGAAACAACCTGGCAGAAATACTGGAAAGACAACCAGGTGTATAAAGTGACCGAAGACCCGGCAAAACCTAAATGTTATGTGCTGGATATGTTTCCTTACCCGAGTGGTGCCGGCCTGCATGTTGGCCATCCTTTAGGTTACATTGCTTCCGATATTTATGCGCGTTACAAACGCCTGACCGGGCATAATGTACTGCACCCGATGGGCTACGATTCGTTCGGTTTGCCTGCCGAGCAGTATGCCATCCAAACCGGCCAGCACCCGGCAATCACCACCCAAACGAACATAAACCGCTACCGTGAGCAACTCGACAAGATCGGATTCAGCTACGACTGGAGCCGCGAGGTGCGTACTTCCGATCCTGCGTATTACAAATGGACACAATGGATCTTTATTCAGTTGTTCCATTCGTTCTATAACTGCAAAAGCAATAAGGCAGAACCCATCAAAAACCTGGTGGCTGTGTTTGAAAAAGAAGGCTTTCACGATGACATCAATAAGACCTTTACAGGAAACATTGAGCATGATGTAAAACCTTTTTCGGCAGAAGCATGGAAAGCATTTACGGAGAAAGAACAGCATGATATTTTAATGAACTTTCGCCTGGCTTACCTGGCCGAAAGTTATGTGAACTGGTGCCCGGCACTGGGAACCGTATTGGCCAACGATGAAGTGAAAGATGGCGTGAGCGAGCGGGGAGGCCACCCGGTGGAACGCAAGCTGATGATGCAATGGAGCCTGCGCATTACGGTGTATGCCGAGCGTTTATTGAACGACCTGGAAGGCATAGACTGGACCGAAAGCCTGAAAGAAGCGCAACGCAACTGGATCGGTAAATCGAGCGGAAGCTCGCTGAAATTCGAAATAGAAAATTCGAAATTCGAAATAGAGGTATTTACCACAAGACCCGATACCATTTTTGGTGTAACATTTTTAACACTTGCGCCAGAGCATGAGCTGGTGAACAGCATCACTACTCCCGACAGAAAAAAAGCGGTGGATGAATACGTAACCATGGCAAAGAACCGCAGCGAGCGCGAACGCATGGCCGATGTAAAAAAGATCACCGGTGAGTTTACCGGAACATATGCCATACACCCGTTCACCGGAAAACAGATCCCGGTGTGGATCGGTGATTACGTGCTGGCCGGATATGGAACAGGTGCGGTAATGGCTGTGCCTGCGCACGATTCGCGCGACCATGCTTTTGCCAAACACTTTGGGTTAGACATTGTGCAGGTGATCGAAACGCCTGCCGGGTTTGATATCCAAGCGGAATCGTATGATGCGAAAGAAGGCCAATGCATCAATTCAGATTTTTTAAACGGGCTGGATGTAAAACGATCGATCAAGCGCGCCATTGAAGAAATAGAACAAAAACAAATAGGGAAGGGCAAGACCAACTACCGCCTGCGTGATGCCATTTTTGGCCGACAGCGTTATTGGGGTGAGCCGATCCCTGTTTATTATAAAGACGGCATTGCCTGTACGCTGGAAGAAAGCGAACTGCCTTTGCTGTTGCCGGAAGTGGATAAATACCTGCCTACCGAAACCGGTGAGCCGCCTTTGGGCCGTGCCAGCAACTGGAAAAAAGACGGACAGTATGAATATGAATTAAGCACCATGCCTGGCTGGGCAGGTTCTTCGTGGTACTTTTTGCGCTACATGGACCCGCATAACGACAAGGAGCTGGTGAGCAAAGAAGCCGTTGAATACTGGAAAAATGTAGACCTCTATTTAGGCGGCAGCGAACACGCCACCGGGCATTTATTGTACGTGCGGTTCTGGACCAAATTTTTGTTTGATCTTGGAATTATTCCTGTAGATGAACCAGCCAAAAAGCTGATCAACCAGGGAATGATACAAGGTGTTTCTTCATTTATCAAACAATGGGTATATGAAACAAATTGGAGTGATAAAATAGATCTTAAGCCTGGAGAAGAAATTAAAGTATTTGCATCGAATAACAAGAATGTAATACAACCATTTTTATATAAAGGAAAGTTATATGAAAATCCCAGAGGTCATGCTCGGTATGCTCCAATTGAGTATTCTGATGCTAATGGGAGAATGGTCTACGATGACCTTTTGAGATTTTCTAAAGAAGCAATGTTTAAAAGTACGTATGGTGAAATTGATATCGAAAATGATATAATCTGGGAAATTGACGAGAAAACTAACGAGCGGTTTATATTACTTGATCAGCAAGTCGAAAAAATGTCCAAGTCCAAATACAATGTGGTGACACCTGATAACATTGTAGAAGATTATGGCGCAGACACCCTTCGATTATACGAAATGTTCCTCGGTCCGCTGGAGCAAAGCAAGCCATGGAACACACAAGGCATAGAAGGCGTTCACCGTTTCCTTAAAAAGTTATGGAAGCTGTTTTATGACCTGGATGGCAATGCGCTTTGGAAAGAAGAAGCACCCGATAAAAAAGAATGGAAGGCAGTTCATAAGCTCATTAAAAAAGTGGCTGAAGACATTGAGAATTTCTCTTTCAATACTTCTGTAAGCTCTTTTATGATCTGCGTGAATGAGCTCACCGACCTGAAATGCAACAAGAAAGCAGCCTTACAGGACCTGTTGCTTTGCCTGTCGCCTTACGCGCCTCACATTACGGAAGAATTGTGGAAAGCGCTTGGTAATACAGGTAGCATCAACATTGCGACATTCCCTGTTTTCAACCCGGAATACCTTGTTGAAGATTCATTCAACTACCCGGTTTCCATTAATGGAAAGCACCGCACCAACATTGAAATGAGCTTGACCTTGGCGCAACCCGAAGTGGAGGCTTTGGTGCTTGCCGATGAAAATGTACAGAAATGGCTGGAAGGCAAAACGCCTAAAAAGATCATTTTTGTGAAAGGCAAAATTGTGAACATGGTGTTGTAGGGGTGGTTCCTTTCGTGCTTTTTTAGAAAAATTACTGCAAAAACCTGAACGATTTAATGCGCTTCGGTGCCAGGCTCACACAAGCCGGCCGCCCCTTGACCTGCTGGCACCGCCTGCCCGCATAAAGGCCGCCTTGCAAATCGTTCATTTCCCACCGCACGTCAATAATTCAAACAGATTCCATCATTCAAAACAGGAGTAACTGCTTGGTTGTCATTTTGAGCTGGGTTAATC
>JAZKGM010000211.1:0-4065 GCA_040385895.1 Bacteroidota bacterium | reverse complement strand
ATAAGGCTGATGAACCAGATGGTTTTCCAGAAAGGAGGGTGGATGAGCAGGTCAATCAGCACCGGTTTGGTGCTCCATACCCCGTCAATGTTCATTACATCAATACGTAGTTTATACTGGTCGGGGGCCAATGCAAAAAGCTGAATATTTCCCTCGTTGTAAAACGTTGTATCACTAAGCGAAGCGCTTTCAATGATCATGCGGTATCTGTTATGGGGGGCCGACCTGATACCCGGGGACGAAAAGCCTAAGATATAATTGTTGTCGGTGTAGTCGCTTTCATAATGTGTACGAAGGGCTATCGGCTTGTTATTTATGGATACATGCTCCATATATATGTGCGGAGGCCATGTTTTTTCTTCGGCATTTTCTTTAAAAATGCTGATCCCTTTATCGGTAGCCGTGTATACATCCCCTTTAAAAAAATCAACATCATTTACCTTGCTGCTAAGCAGGTAATCCCGTTCTGTAAAGTTAACGCAACTGTTATTTATCAGGTTCACCCTGGAGAGGCCTTTATTGGTCGTTACCCACAGGTATTTTCCCCTCAGGTAAATAGCGGTGCACAGATCGGAGAGCAAAGCAGAAGAGGAGCTCACCCGTTTCACTTCGTTGTTGCAGAATACATAAACACCGTGGGTTTGCGTACACACGATCAATAAAGTATCGTTAACAATAACCTGGTTAATTAAACCTGCTATAGGTACCAGTTGATAGGAGGTCCGGTCACCGCTCCAGGTTGCCTTTATTAGTCCTTTTTCACAGGAAAAGAAAAGGGTATCGCCTTTCCATGCCCAGGGAAACCCATACTCCATGCGTATCCCTTTCCTGGCCAGCAAAGCAATAAGCTGTTTGCCCTGTTTTTCACTTACAAGCATTTTCGTGTATCCATCTATGTAGTAACTGCCTTTGGAAGCATACAGGATCTTTTGAGAGTTTATACCAACCGCTCCCGAATCGCTCCCTACAAGCGAAGGGTCATAGATATATTTTGTATTCTTTAACCAGAACGACTTTCTGGAAAATACGATAAGTTCGGTGTCGGAAACAGCTTTAACATAACTAACCAGTTTTTTAGAACCATTTTTTTCAGGGTATGCCCTTTTAATAAGTTTCCTGTTGGAATACTGGTAAAAGAAATCGTTTTGGTGAAAAAAGTACATGTTATCCGATTCATGCCGGATAAATATCACGTTGGTAAGAGCTAATTCATTACCAACAGAGAAGTGCTTTGCCATGGGGTTGCAGGTAAAAATGCCATGGGTGGTTGAAATGAGCACCCCGCTTCTACGGGTAAAACTGGCCGAAAATACAGTGGCATCCTCAATAGGCAGGTAACCGGTATGCTGCTTCATGCCTGCACTGAAAAATAAAATGCCTTTGCTGGTCGATACCCAGATGTTGTTTGTTAAACGGCATGGCTGTATATCAAAAACCTCTATCTTTTTAAGGGTATACACCAACGTGATCTCTCTGTTCCTGTATTCATAAATCCCGGTATGTGTAGTGATAAATACCCTGTTATCCAGCCTGAACATCCTTGAAGCAACATGGTTTATATAGCTGTTTGCCGGGAGGAGGAGCATCCTCTCATTTCCTTTGTATAACCATACACCATTATAGGATGAGATAAGACGTTCTTTATCGTTTAGCTGTAAGATCTGGAAGGGATAAAGAGCTGTATAAAAACAAACGGGAGTTAATGTATAATCGGGACGAACGTTATAAATGCCATTGGTATCGTTAAACTGCCGGGTAATTACCTGCAAATTCCCCGTAAGCGGGTTTATATCCAGCCAGCATATTTTTTCCTGCGACTTTACTTTATTAAACCTTCCGTTTGCATAACAATATAACTTAAAATTAACGGTGGTGATCCAGAGGTTTTTGTTTTTATCTTCCTGTATCTGGTAAGCACCACCTTCATAGTAACCATGTTCCGGGCCAAAAGTAACCGAGCTTATCCCGTCAAACCTGCTTATTCCTTTATTGCTAAGGAACCAGATGTTACCTTTCGAATCCTCATAGGTGCGGTAATTAAATACACCGGTCATTACCTCCGGTGCTTCGAATTTTTTACAGGCAATGTGTTGTGCACGGGCAACGGATAGCATTGCCAATAATGCAGCAAAAAAGAGCAGGTATAGGTGGGTACGGTTATTTAACAGCATATTAAACGCAACCCGCAATCTAAGGGTTCAGGAAATGAATTAAAAATCAGGAGCCGGGTTCGGTAAGCGGGTTGATCTCAAAGCTTCCGAACTCAAACTGCATCTCGTTAAGCTTACGGTACAGCCCACGTATGCCCATTAACTCATCATGAGTGCCTTGCTCCAGTACGGTTCCCTTGTCTATTACAATAATTTTATCAGCATTGCGAATGGTGCTCAACCGGTGTGCGATCACAAATGATGTACGTCCCTGCATCAGGTTTTGCAAAGCTTCCTGCACCAGTTGCTCGCTTTCGCTATCAAGCGATGAAGTGGCTTCATCCAATATCAGGATAACCGGGTTCTTTAAAATGGCACGTGCTATGGCAACACGCTGCCGTTGTCCACCGCTTAATTTAATTCCGCGCTCCCCAACAATCGTTTCATACCCGTCAGGAAAACCGGTGATAAAGTCATGTGCATTTGCTTTTTTTGCTGCTTCGATGATCTCTTCCTGGGTGGCTTCGGGTTTTCCGTAAGCAATGTTCTCTTTAATCGATCCCCCGAATAAGATCACATCCTGTGGCACAAAGGCCATTTGTTTTCTCAGTTCACTTAACGGAAACAGGCCAGCATCTTTCCCGTCAAACAAAACAGAGCCCGAAGAGGGTTGATAAAAACGCAACAGCATATTTGCAAGTGTGCTTTTGCCTGCACCGCTTGGGCCAACAAGCGCAACCTGCTCACCGGGGTTTGCATGAAGCGATATGTTTTTGAGCACCGGTACATCGTCTCTGCCGGGATACGAAAAGGCTACATTGTTAAATGCGACCTCACCGCCCAGCCGCTGGTCTTCCCGGATATTAATAGCTGTTAATGAAACTTCTTCTCCCTGCGAGCGTAATATTTCCCTGATGCTTTGGGTGGCACCGAGTGTTTTTTGCAACTGGCTGAACATATCGGCAAACCCGGCAAATGTACCACCCACGAACATGCTGAATATAACAAACATGGTTAATGAGCCCATGGTTAACTCACCCGAACCGATCATGCCCGCACCATACCACATTACAAACGCAATGGCCCCGAACACACTAAAGATCATAAAGCTTACAAAAGCCCCGCGGTAACGTGCGTTGCTTATTGCAGTATCAACCACCGCATATACACTTTTTACATACCGGTTTATTTCATGAAACTCGCTGGTAAATGCTTTAACGATCGAGATCCCCTGGAATGTTTCCTGCACGATTGTTCCGCTGTCGGCCAGCTGATCCTGTGCAATGCGCGACATTTTACGGATGCGTATTCCAAATACCACTGCAAGCACCGCAATAACAGGAACCACTGCAAGCATAACCAATGCGAGCTTGGTGCTGATCCAGAAAATAAATCCTAACCCGATGATGAGGGTGAAAATCCCGCGTAAAAATTCGGCCAGTGTGAACGAAATGGCATCCTGTATCTGGGAGAGATCGGATGAGATCCTGTTGCTGAGTTCGCCTACACGCTTTTCTGTAAAGAAGCTCATGGGCATGCTCAGTATCCTGCTGTAAACATCTTTGCGCATATCTGCCAAACTGCGTTCACCAACCTCGGTTAACAAATAGATCCGCATAAACGAAAACACGGTTTGAAGTGCAAGCTGGATAAATATCAGGATCAATGTGGTATTTAAGCTCCAGTGAATATTTTCCATTCCAAACGAACCGAACATATTGGCGCCCTGCCCCGTCATCCCCGGAGAAGAACCGGGAGAGGCCGCATCGATCATTTTTCCTAAAAAGAAAGGAAATAAGCTTGTGGTGAATGCAGAAAGCGCAATGAACAACATGCTCAGTATAAACTTTCCGCGATAAGGGCGCAGGTAATTAAAAAGCACAATGGCTGAGGGAACACGCATTTATTTGTCGCC
>JAZKGM010000210.1:5038-15721 GCA_040385895.1 Bacteroidota bacterium | reverse complement strand
GGTCGGGGATACCGTAGCCAAAATACTTATTGGGCTTATAATAATTGGAGGCACTTAACTGGAGAATGTTTTTAATGTCAGCCTGAGCATGCTTTTTCAGCTCGGGCCATAAGCAGGCAATTCCGCCTGCAAGTATGGGGCACGAGTAACTTGTTCCGTTGCCGGTATATACATTGCCCAGTTCACTGGCAATGGCCACACTTTCGCCCATGGCCACCAGGTTTGGTTTAATGCGTTTATCGGCCGTTAAGCCCAGCGAGGAAAAATCAGAAAGATGATCGTTTTTATCAACGGCACCCACGCTGATCACTTCGTCTGCATCGGCCGGAAAAGTGATCTGTTTCCACATGTTATCACCTTCATTGCCACCGCTGTTCACCACCAGGATCCCTTTTTGCGAGGCCAGTGTAGCTGCTTTGGTGATCCAGGCTGTTTTACCATTCAGGTGTTTCTGCGTGTAGTTGTACCTGGCATCACCAAATTCGTTGTAACCCAAAGAAGAGGAGATCAGGTCAACACCCATGCTATCTGCAAATTCGGCAGCTATGGCCCAATAGAATTCTTCTACCGGAAATTCAGTAGGCGCATCTTCACTTCTTAACAGTATATATTTAGCCGAGGGTGCAGTGCCCACAAAATTAAAGCTATCGCTGGCCCCGATACAACTCCACACGGCAGTTCCATGGTCGTCATCATTAAATACGTTCTGTTCCATATCCACAAAATCGTAAGTGGCCATTACATTCTTTAGTGTGTTTGCAAATACCTTGTGTGTATTGGCTTTACTGAACCCGGCATCAATTATTGCAATGGTGGTGGTATACCCGTTTAAACCGATCTTATGCAATTGCGGAACATTAAGCATGGCCGCCTGCGATAGGCCTGCCCCGTAGATGTTCGTATCTGTTTCTTTGCGATTTCTTCTCACAAATTTCTGCTCCAGCGAAGCGATCATGGCATCCAGGTTAACAGGTGAAGGCTTCGATTTACGCACGGTGCTGTATCCCACATCCATTACCTGCCGAACGCCTTTCATGGTTTGAAGGGAAGCAACTGCATCTTTTCTGGTGGTGAATATCACTGCACAATTAAACCACCGGCTTGTGTTGTGAACGGTAAAATCCGTGTCTTTGCTGATCGCATCCAGGTAAGCGGGAGTAACCGGCAGGTCTGTTGCATCAATGGCAATGCGCTGTTCTTTTTTCCGCGTAATGGCCTTGGCCGATAAAAATGTTTCGGGTTTGGCAGGGTGATGGGCAAGGGTATCCTTGTCGGCAAAAAACACAACATACTTATACATGCGCTGGGATTGTGCCTGCGTGGTTACGCATACGATAAATCCAAAAACAACGAACAGGTATTTTTTCACTGCGTGTAGGAAGTAAGTTTTAAGCGGTACCTGAAGCCGCGCGTGCCGCTATCCTGTGTATTGAGCGAGTCGAAAAGCAACTCCACCATTCCGATGTTTTCACCATATACCTCGTAACGTTTGATCTCTTCTATAAAATTTTCAACGTCCCATTGTTGTACCTTAATGCTGCTAAATGTAGCACTGTTTAATTGGTACGGGGTTTTGAAGTTCTGGATCTTGTACGATTGGTATCCCTGGTTGTTATACATGTTGCCGTCCCATGAAAGCCGGTCTTTTATGGGGAAAACAAGCTTAACCAGCCTTACGTTCTCTTCCACACGCTGCACGGTGTTGTTCAGGAACTGTGCGGTGTGATTTTTTGCCGGGATCCATGTGTCGCTATCGTGCTGGCGAAAAAAGCGGTGAATGATGAATGCAGTTTTGCCGGCATCATCCACGAAAGATCCGGCCACTTCTTCTTTGTATTGGTAAGCAAAGGTATCAATAGCCTGCGGACCATTGTCGTCATAAGCAATGGAGTCAACCCTGTAAATAAATGTGCTTCCTGTTTTTACCGGGTAAAATTCGGTACCGGTAGTGCCCACCTTGGTAACATCATCATCATTGCGGTTACAGGCAACTAAAACAAGTGTGGTGAGAATAAGCAGAAACGTTTTTTTCATCCGGTTTATGTAACGAATATAAAATAAAAATGTTGCGGCCTGTTACCATCCATCATATTTAGCTCAGCTGAACTTCGTTTCAAAACTACTTTCGATCCAGCCTCCGCCAATCACATCATCACCTTCATAAAACACAGCCGATTGCCCGGGTGCAATGCCTTTCACATCATCATTAAAAAGGATCTTCATGCGGCTGCCTTCCTGGTACAATACACTTGGTGTTCCTGCATTTTTATACCTGATCTTTGTTACCGCATCAAACGGCTCGTTAAGCGATGCATATTTGCCCATGTTCAAGCCTCTAACCCACATGCCTTTGCGGTTCAGGTCTTCTTCCTTTCCAAGCACAACCGTGTTGGTGTCGGGCTGGATATCTAAAACATATAACGGCTCGCCCACGGCAATTTCAAGGCCTTTGCGCTGGCCTATGGTATAAAACGGGTAACCGCGGTGCTGGCCTAATATTTTACCTTCGCGGGTAACAAAATTGCCGCCATCCACACGTTGTTCCAAACCATCAACCCTGCGTTTTAGAAAGCCGCGGTAATCATTGTCGGGTACAAAACAGATCTCGTAGCTCTCACTTTTTTTCACCAGTTCGTCATAACCCATATCAAGCGCCATTTGCCTGATCTCGGATTTACGGAACCTGCCAAGCGGAAACCTTGTTTTTGAAAGGCTTTGCTGGGTTAACCCCCACAATACATACGATTGGTCCTTGTTTTCGTCCAGGCCTTTTGATACCACATACCTGTCGTTTTCATGACGCACGTGTGCGTAATGCCCGGTTGCAATAAAATCACACTCCAGTTGACCGGCCCGTTTTAAAAGGGCTTCCCATTTAATATGTGTATTGCATAGCACGCAGGGATTTGGTGTGCGGCCGGCCAGGTATTCCTCCACAAAATTGTCGATCACAAAATCGCCAAATTCATCGCGGATATCAAGGATCATGTGGTGAATGCCGTGTTTAACAGCTATGCTGCGGGCATCATTGATGGAATCCAAACTGCAGCAGCCGGTTTCTTTTTTACTGCCTCCGCTGGTTGCATAATCCCATGTTTTCATGGTTACGCCAATTACTTCGTAACCTTCTTCACGTAACATTACGGCTGTTACGGTACTGTCGAGGCCGCCACTCATGGCCACTAAAATTTTTCCGTGTTTACTCATTTTTCAAAACAGTTCAGGGTAAATAGCCCTGTTGATTGAATATTAAATTAAGGCACGAAAATAACCCGAATAGTTTACAGTCCCATCAACTTTTTTTATAGCAGCTTAAACCTTTTACTGTGGTCTCCATCTGAATAAACAACAAACAAAATATAAAATTATGAAAACCATGTTGCGTTTATGCACCTTAGCCTTTATTGTGATTTTAGGTACAACCGCTTTTGCACAGGGCAAAAAAGGGATGCACAAAATGAAAGCCGACAGCGCTTTTGCAAAAGTGAGTGAGCGGTTAAAACTTACAGAAGGCCAGCAAACCAAACTCAGGGAAGTGATGAAACAGAACCGCGAAGAAATGAAGGCTGTGCGCGAATCGAATAAAGATGCTGCGAAGCCCGACAAGCGGAAGGCAATGTTAGCCCAGCTTAAAAAGAGCGATGAGCGGATAAATGGCATACTGGATGAATCGCAGAAGGCAGAATATGCGAAGTTGAAAGAGGAGAAAAAAGCACAGATGAAAGCCAAACGTGCCGAACGGCAGAAAGCCAAACCACAGGGTGGTGCAGATGATGAGTTGATGGATGATGGTTTGTTATAAATAATGCTGGTGCATATTCAATGCATTAATGGCCGCCACAGATCTGCAGCGCAGCTCTTACTTTTAATAAAACCATCTTATCTGTCAATCTGTGGCTTTTTCTCAACACGGGTTACAAAATAACCGGAATAAATGATGAAAGGCAGGGATCGTATTCCTGCCTTTTTTTATGAATGGTTAAGGGCTTTCGTTGTTTTTTAAATATTATTGAAAGTTGTTAAAAAAATAAGAATGAAAAAGAAAGCGATCGTTATTTCATCAGTTGTTGCAGGGCTGTCTGCATCAGCATTTGTTTATACTGCATTAAAAGGTGTTGATGTGGCGTCAATGGATAAGAACGTAAATCCGACAGAAAATTTTTATGAATACGCCAACGGGAACTGGATCAAAAATAACCCTATTCCTTCAACTGAAAGCCGCTGGAGCTCTTTTAACATTGTTGCCGAGCGTAACAATGAGCTGTTGAGGACCATTCTGGAAACATCGGCCAAAACCAAAGCTGCTGCCGGAACCTCGCAGGATAAAGTGGGTAAGTTTTACCGGGTGGCTATGGATACGATGAAGCTTGAGCAGCAAAAATTTGATGCACTTAAAAAATACTTCGGCCAGATCGATGCCATTTCAAACAAAGAAGAACTGATCACCCGCATCGCCCAGCTCCATAAGCTTGGTGTAGGCGCAGTGTTTGGTTTTGAAATAAGCCAGGATGTTAAAAAGAGTGATAAATATTCACCATACATTGCACAAGGTGGATTGGGCCTGCCCGATAAAGATTATTACCTGAAAACGGATGAAAGAAGCCAGAAGATAAAGGAAGAGTACGTAAAGTATACTGATGCTTTTATGGGTATGGCCGATGCAGAAATGGGCATAAAGCATGAAACGGATCCCCAGTACGGAAAAAAGATACTGGCATTTGAAACTGAGCTGGCCCAGGCCTGTATGTCGAGAACAGAGCGGAGGAATATGGAAGTGCAGTATAACCCGATGGCGTTTGATAAACTGCAAGGCTCAACCCCGCAGATCGACTGGAACCTTTATTTTAACACGATCGGCCTTAAAAAGGAATTGGCAGAGTATTATATCGTGATGCAGCCTGCATACATGGCCGTGGTGAATAAACTGATGGTGTACGACCTGAACACCTGGAAAATGTATTTGAAATGGAAGCTCCTGAACTCAACTGCGCCTTACCTTCATAAAAGGGTGGTGGACACCAATTTTGGATTTTACGGCACATTACTTACAGGGGCCAAAGAACAGAAACCACGTTGGAAACGCGTGATCGGTCATGCAAACGGCATGATCGGTGAACTGGTGGGACAGGAATTTGTGAAAGTGGCTTTTACCCCCGAGTCGAAAAAACGGGTGAATGAGCTGGTGGACAACCTGAGCGCATCTTTTCATGCAAGGATCAATTCGCTGGAATGGATGAGCCCTGTTACCAAAACCAAAGCGATGGAGAAACTAAAATCATTTACCCGCAAATTGGGTTATCCTGATAAATGGACCGATATGAGTAAACTGGCGGTTACAGAAGATTATTATGTAAACAATGTGTTCAGTTCAAGTAATTTCTGGTTCGAATTTAACCTGAACAAACTGGGCAAACCGGTTGATAAAACAGAATGGGAGATGTTGCCGCAAACCGTTAACGCGTACTATAACCCGGTAAATAACGAGATCGTTTTCCCTGCTGCCATCATGCAACCACCCTTTTTCGACCCTAAGGCGGATGATGCGGTGAATTATGGAGCGATCGGGGCGGTGATCGGGCACGAGTTCAGTCATGGGTTTGACGACCAGGGAAGTAAATACGATGCTTCGGGCAACCTGAACGACTGGTGGACAGAAAACGACCGCAAGTTGTTTGATGCACGCACAAAGCTGTTGGTTGAGCAATTCAATAAATTTGAAGTGCTTGACAGCGTTTATGTGAACGGTGAGCTGACGCTTGGCGAAAATATAGCTGACCTGGCTGGTTTAACAGTCGCTTACGATGCATACCAACGTTCTTTAAAAATAAAACCTTCGGGTAAAATTGACGGGTATACGCCTGAGCAACGTTTCTTCATCGGTTTCGGCCAGGTGTGGAGAGGCCATGCGCGTCCTGAGTTTTTAAGGCAGCAGGTGGTAACCGACCCGCATTCTCCTGCGCAGTTCCGTGTATTAGGTACTTTGAGCAACATGCCCGAGTTTTATTCTGCATTCGGGGTAAAAAGCGGGGATAAGATGTACAGGGAAGAAACCAACAGGGTGAAGATCTGGTAGATATTGCCGGTGGCAAATATTTACGCTTAACAGGTTTCTTAATTCAGCATTAACAGATATATTTGCCGGCATGCTGCGGTGGTGGAATGGTAGACACGCCATCTTGAGGGGGTGGTGCCTTTAGTGGTGTAAGAGTTCGAGTCTCTTTCGCAGCACAAAAATTAAAAAAAGGATTTACTGCTTATGGCGGTAAATCCTTTTTGTTTGAACGAATAATACAATGGCAATGGCAAAAATTCCGCAGTTTAAAGATATCATCCTATACGAAGACGATCATTTTATATTCGTGAACAAGCCTGCACACCTGGCTTCGCTGGATGAGCGGACCGGCACTGCCCCTAGTTTGCTGCAAATGGCGAGAAAGTACCATGAAGAAGCACAACTTTGCCACAGGCTCGATAAAGAAACCTCGGGCGTGCTGCTGATCGCAAAGCATAACGAAGCGTATAAAAAACTGGCCGTGATGTTTGAAGAACGGGATGTGCATAAAACATACCATGCAGTGGTACAGGGTTTTTTACAGGTGAAAGATAAAAGCATCATCCTGCCGCTGGCTGTTACGGCAAAAGGCCTGGCCAAGGTTGATATGAAAGAGGGCAAGAAGGCGGAAACGATCATTACCACTTTGCAGAACTTCAATCATTATACACTGCTGGCCTGTAACCCGGTTAGCGGGCGTTTGCACCAGATCAGGGTTCACCTCGCCTCGCAAAACTTCCCTATTGTGGCCGATGAAACGTATGGCGGAAAAAAACCTTTTTTAAGCCGCCTGAAACGTGATTTTAAAACAGGCAAATGGGAAAACGAACAACCCATGATGCAACGTGTGGCCCTGCACGCTTACCAGTTAAATTTCAATGCATTTGACAAAGCATATGAAGTGGTGGCGCCTTACCCTAAGGATTTTGATGTGCTGATCAAGCTGTTGCAAAAGCACGATTTAGGAAGCTGAGGAAGCTATAGTTGATGACGGTTAATGGAAGCGGGGAGTGCGAAGTGACAAAATTGCGAAGTTGGGATGGAAATGGGGCAGTGAAGTGCGGCAATCTGGTTTAAGGGGGATAACCACAAAGTACGCAAAGAAATCACAAAGAACACAACGTTACTCAAGATCCATAATTAATAAGCCCATCTTACAGCCATTACTTTCCCTGCTATTCACCATGGTCTATCAGCTATTCTATACCTTACCATAGTGCACTTTCCCCTTCAGGCGCGACAAGTCGTGGTTAATGCATATGCTTTGCGCTATATCCCGATCTCAACCTGGAAACGGAACTGCCAGTTGCTTACCTGGTTTGAAGTAGGTGCCGCAACTTTATCCAGTACATTTTTATAGGTGGCATCGCCCTGCACTTTTAAACGATGCCCGCGCAGGTAACGTGTTACACCCAGCGTGTAGTAATCTGTTGGCAGTTCATAGTTGTTCAGCCTGATCATGCCCTGGGGCCTTAGTAAAGTATAACGCCCGCCAAGTTCCCAATTGCTTTTAAACAAATAACTCAATTCTGTATTTGATCCCCACCCATTATAGATGTATAGCACATCGGAGGCTTTTAACGGATTAACGGTAATGGGATCTTTCGCTTCTCGCTGCACATATTCGCTGCTCAATGCCATGCCCCTGTACTTTAATAAAAAGTCGGCACCGTAGTTACTGAACGATCTTTCATCATATAGGAATTTACCAAGCGTTCCCCCGCTGCGCACAGCCCGGTCGTTATATAAATAGAATCCGGCCAGTGATACTTTGGGTTTAGGCTCACGGGCCAGGTCACTTTCGTAATAATCGCCACCATTGGTAAAGCTGCCGAATGGGTATAGTTCAAGCCGCCCCGAATAACCTAAGCCCTGGTCTGTTTTGGCAATGTTCCGGCCATCTCCGGAAGAAACAGCTGCGCGCATAGAATAAAGAAAATTACCGGCCAGCTTGTTCTCATGGTAAAACTGAACGCCAAAATCGCGATCGATGTTGAATGTGGCATTTACCACCGAACGGTCGGCAAACTGCAGGTCGCCCGAGGAATTGATCCGCTGCCTGTTGCCCGGGAGCTTTGTTTGCCCGATCCCAACCGCGAATTTTTTGTGTACGCGATAGATCACCATTGCATCGCGGATGATATTTGGAAAGTTGGTGTTCTCAAAATCAATGTCCCCGCGGGCAAATGATAGCTGTAATACATACGTAAGCTTGGGTGAATATACATACCCGTCAAAACGTAAACGGAGCCTGCGCACAATGGCTTCCCATTCGCTTACCGAAAGGTCTTTTTCGCTGGCAGTGGTTGCCCCAATGCGGTTCTGGATACGGAAACGCAGGTTTAACGAAAACGAGCTGTCGGGTGGTTGTATGCCAAAACCCTTGCTAAATGTGAAATAAGGAATAGGGTTGTTGAGGCTTTGTGCAGTGGCTTTGCCGGGTGCTAATGCAATAAGCAGGAATAAGGGGAATAAATATTTCACAAATTAGTTAGGTATGTATGTTGCGAAATAAACAACTTATTCGTGTTAATGCAATGTTAAATCCATAAATGATGCAAGAGCAGCACCTGCGGCAATAAAGGATCGCCATTGTTGCTGATCGTAAAGTCGGCAGCATTGTTTTTCACCTCGTCAGGCAGTTGATTGCCTATACGCTTTAGTACTGCCTCCCGCGAAACAGCATCACGCTTCATTACGCGTTCTATGCGTATTTCTAATGGGGCATCCACCACGATCATGGCATCAAGCGTAAGATACGACCCGCTTTCAAAAAGCAACGCAGCTTCTTTTAAAATATAAGGGGCCTTTTGCGCATTTACCCATTTGTCGAAATCAGCAAAAACAGCCGGGTGAACGATCTGGTTAAGTTTTGTGATCAACGATTTGTCGCTGAAAGCCATTGCAGAAATATGGGGGCGGTTAAGCTCGCCATTGATATAGGCCATCGGGCTGAAAAGTTCATTCACTTTATTGATGATCTTTCTGTCGTTGTTCATCAGCCATTTAGCACGGTTGTCTGAGTAGTAAACAGGGACCTTCAGTTTTTCAAACAACTCCGAAACGGTGCTTTTGCCGCTGCCAATGCCGCCTGTAATACCTATTTTTAAAGGTGTTTTCATAGATTAAGTGCCGCTAATTACGTGCTATTTTATTGCATTCAATGCTAAAAACAAAAAGGCCACTGAAATGGTGGCCTTTTATCCTGGTAAAGAGATGTGTGAAATTATTTTTTATCCTCTTTTTTAGGGGCGTTCAGTGCCTGGCTGGCTTCTGTGTTAATGGCTGTTTTGTCCATACGTAAACGTGTTCCTTCGCTGTTCAATACAAACGTGGTATCATCCATACGTTCGATTTTTCCATGTACACCACCAATGGTTATTACGGTGTCTCCAACAGCCAATGTTTCACGAAATTTCTTTTGTGCTTTTGTTTTTTTCATCTGCGGGTAGATCATGAAAAAATAAAATACCACCATAATAAGGATCAATGGTAAAAAACTTCCAACGCCTCCGGCACCAGCCGTACCCATACCCATTAATAAAATGTTTGTCATTGTGTTATTTGTTTAGTTAATTTTTAATCAGGATTATTTCTTTGGCATCACTTCGCCACTAATTGCCAATGTAGTTTCGCGCGGTTCTGTATTAGAGGTTACGGTAACTGTTTTATCAAATGTTCCGCTTTTTCCTTTGCTGTCGAACTTCACTTTCATTACCCCGTCTTCACCTGGTTTTATTAAACCTTTGGGATATTCGGGAACGGTGCAGCCACAGCTGGCAGATGCATTAACAATAAGCAGGTCGGCTTTTCCTGTATTTTTAAACCTGAAATTATACTCCATTTGTTCCCCTTCGGTAATTACCCCGAAGTTGTGTGCAGTTTCTTCAAATGTTATTTCAGGTTTTTCTGAAGAGGCAGGCACGTTGCTGCTGTCTGCCGTTGCCGAAATGGTAACGATATCTGTCGGTAGTTTGTTACCGGCTTTTTTATCACATGCCGTTAATGAAACAAGAACGATCGCTATGCCAATAAAATGTTTAATCATGTCTGTATAATTTGTAAACCTTTAATTATTCAACAAGTCCGCGACCTGTTTTATTCAGTTTGTTTTCTTGTTTAAGCTCCTGGTTGATCTTATCGAGCACCCCGTTGATAAAGCCATGGCTGTTTGGTGTTGAATACAGCTTGGCCAGCTCCAGGTACTCATTAATGGTAACCTTTATGGGAATATGGGGAAAATACAAGATCTCGCACAGGGCCATCCTCATTAAAAGCAGGTCAACCACCGCAAGCCGGTCGGCCTCCCAGTTCTTGGTCTTATCGCTGATCAGTTTGGTGAACTCTTCTTCGTGGTTTGCGGTGCGTTTAAACAGGTCTTTCAAAAAAGCTTCGTCTTCTTCCACCGCGTTTCCGTCTGCTAAAAAATTACCCGCGCTGTTGTCTTTCAATGCAGCAATGGTTTTCATTAACTGCCCGTAAACAAGCACCTGGTCATCTTCCCAGTTCATAAACTGCTCTTCCATATATTTCTCAAAAATCTCCGATTCGGCAATAAAGATCTGGTAAATCTCCGATAGAATTTTTTTGTCTTCACCGAAACTATGTTCCGGACGCTTGCTGTAATTGGT
>JAZKGM010000210.1:0-5028 GCA_040385895.1 Bacteroidota bacterium | reverse complement strand
CTTCCAGGTAATCATCATACAGTTCGCTTTCGGCTACAAATACCTCGAACATCTCCAGCACAATGGCCTTGTCTTCAAAAAAAGTATGGGTTGTTTTTTCGGCATACTTTTTAAAAGCTTCATTCTGTTTCAATAAGGTTAAAAGCTGTTTGAACAGGTCTTTGGTATTGCTCCAGATGGCTTTATTGGCCTTGATCTTTTCATTCAGCACACCATTATTTTCAAGTAAAATAATAGCCTGGTTGTTGTACAAGGCCTCTAATGGATTGATAAGCCCCTGTACCGGGATGTATTTTGATTTCTGGGTTTCCAGCTCAAGTGAAATAAAATGCCTGAACGATGCCGGAAGCGCAAGCAGATAAATGTATAGTTCGTAAGCTTTAGTGAGGCTTTTAGTAAGATTTTTTTCGTGCAATGCGCGATTGCTTTGTCCGTCATGATGCCAGGCGTAAAGTGCCTGGAAAGCTTTAATGCGCAAAAATCTTCTGTTAAACATGTAAAGAACCCGTATTTTTTATGGCAGCAAAAGTAAATAAAAATGCCGTGTTACAAAATAATAACACGGCATTCGTTTATAATTCTTATCAGTTACGCGCTTAATAAGTAGAGCGTACTTTAAGGATATCGTTAATGCGTTTTTCTGCAAGTTCGGTGGCTACACGCTGCGTATGCAGGTTTTTCTCTGATGCTACTTTAAATACGTTTAATGCCACATCATATATTAATTCGGTGTTGCGCAAAGCGGTATCGCGGTTGTAACCAATATGTTCCTGGTACACGTTAATTAACCCACCGGCATTGATCAGAAAGTCGGGAACATATGCAATCCCTTTTTCGAGCAGCAATGGTCCGTGTACGTTTTCGTCAGCCAATTGGTTATTTGCAGCACCGGCCACTACTTTACATTTCAGCTTGTTAATGTTTTCCGTGTTCAGGATGGCACCCAAAGCGCAGGGGGCAAATACATCTACATCCAATCCATAGATCTCATCGCCACTTACAACCGTTGCGCCAAGTTCTTTGGCATATTTGGCCAGGTTATCCTGGTTAATATCGGTAATAAAAAGCTTAGCGCCTTCTTTATGTAAGTACTCCAGTAAATGGCCACCCACTTTTCCGATGCCCTGAACAGCTATTTTTTTACCGTTAAGGTCATCGCTGCCGTAAGTGTGTTTAACCGCAGCTTTTAAACCCATAAACGTTCCGTAGGCTGTAACCGGGCTCGGATCGCCTCCGCCACCCATGCTTTCAGGCAAGCCCACCACATGGTCGGTTTCCATATTTACATATTCCATATCGCGGGTGGTGGTATTCACATCTTCCGCAGTAATGTATTTACCGTTAAGGTTTTCAACAAAACGGCCGAATTTGCGCATTAACGCTTCCGTTTTAATGGTTTTTGCATCACCAATGATCACTGCTTTAGCACCACCCAGGTTCAGCCCGCTTAATGCAGCCTTGTATGTCATGCCACGCGATAAACGCAACACATCATTAACAGCCTCCGCCTCGTTGGCATAGTTCCAGATGCGTGTTCCTCCAAGGCCCGGGCCTAAAACCGTATTATGTATAGCAATAATTGCCTTTAACCCTGTAGATTTGTCCTGGCAAAAAACGATTTGTTCGTGGTCATGTTCCTGAAGTTGTGAAAAGATCTCAGATTGGGCTGCGTTAGCCATTTGGGTATTTGACATAATTTGGCTTTAATTATTTTATTTATGAGGTTTGCAAAAGTAATTCATTTTTCCTGATTTCATAATTTACACCGCATACATTGAAAGCACTAAAACACCTTAATAAATATTTTTACAAATACCGGTACCGCCTCATTATAGGGATGCTGTTTGTAATTGCATCCAACCTTTTTTCGGCATTTCCTGCCAAAGCAGTTAGCCTGGCTATCGACCTCGTTGTTGAAAATCTTAATATTTACAGGCTTTACGAAGGAACCGCGCTTAAGGATGAACTGGTGAAGAAAGTAAGCGGTGTGGTGTTGTTCTTTGCCTTAATGGTTATTGTTTTTGCGATGATCCGTGGCTTGTTCATGTACCTGATGAGGCAGAACATCATTGTAATGAGCCGCCTGATCGAGTATGACCTGAAAAACGAAGTGTTCGACCATTACCAGAAGCTGTCTTTATCTTTTTACCGGAAAAACAATACGGGCGACCTGATGGCGCGTATCAGCGAGGATGTGAGCCGCGTGCGCATGTATATTGGCCCGGCCATTATGTATTTTACCAACCTCATCGCTACGTTCTTAATCGTTATCCCCATCATGTTCGCGGTGCATGCCAAACTTGCCTTTTTTGTGCTGCTGCCCTTACCGGTACTTTCATATGCTATATTTTATGTCAATAACATCATTAACCGCAAAAGCGATGAAATCCAGGGGCAGCTCTCCAAGCTAACCGGTTTTGTGCAGGAAGCGTTCAGCGGCATCAGGGTGATCAAAGCGTTTGGTGCCGAAAAATATTTTAAAGCAGATTTTGAACAGGAGGCCGAAAGCTATAAAAACAAGAACCTGAGCCTGGCAAAGGTTGATGCCACCTTTTTTCCACTCATGGTTTTTTTAACGGGCATGAGCACGCTCATCACGGTGTTTTTAGGCGGCATGTATGTGCTGGGCGGTGAAATAACCGTAGGCAACATTGCCGAGTTTGTTATTTACGTGAACCTGCTCACCTGGCCCGTGGCTTCATTGGGCTGGACCTCTTCGCTGGTTCAGCGTGCCGCAGCATCGCAACAGCGCCTCAATGAGTTTTTGCATACCCGCCCCGAGATCAGCAACACCAATACAGCGCCATTTGCATTTGAGCACAGCATTGTGTTTAAAAATGTAAAGTTCAGGTATTCGGGTAAAACGGAATATGCCTTAAAAGGGATCAATATAACCATTAATAAAGGGGAGACACTTGCCATACTGGGAACCACCGGAAGCGGAAAAAGCACGCTTGTTCAGTTGTTATTGCGCATGATGGATGTGGAGGAGGGGCAGATCCTGATAGACGGGGTTGACATCCGCCAGGTAAACCTCGATGCATTCAGGGACCAGATCGGTTATGTGCCCCAGGATGTATTCCTGTTCAGCGATACCATTGCCAACAACATTGCTTTCGGCATCGGGAATGAAAGTGCAGAAAGACAGGCGATGATCGAGCAGGCAGCTGAAAATGCAGCCCTGGCCGACAACATAAAAGACTTTGCGCAAGGTTACGAAACGGTGGTGGGTGAGCGCGGAATAAGCTTATCGGGTGGACAAAAACAACGGGTTTCTATTGCACGTGCAATGGTAAGAAACCCTGAATTGCTGATCCTGGATGATAGCCTTTCGGCAGTTGATACCAAAACAGAATCAATGATCCTGAATAACCTGCGCACCATTACAAGGAATAAAACCGCACTCATCATCAGCCACCGTGTTTCCACGGTAAAAGATGCCGATTACATTATCGTACTCGACAAAGGGGAAATCACGGAACAGGGAAACCATCTTAAATTATTGCAAAAAAACGGGCACTATGCCGATCTCTATCAACGCCAGTTAATGGAAGAAGCGGTCTAATGCTCAATGTGATGAAATGGTAAAGAAAAGCCGGTCAAAGTTATTATTGATAAAATATTTTGAAATAACAGGGTGAACCCCTATTTTGGCGCAACTTTTAAAACAAAACACCCAATCAAAACAAACGAAAACTGCATTAACAATGGAGGATTTTAGAAAAGACGACCAGCAAGAGATTTTCTCAAAGAAAATCAGGGCGGGAAAAAGAACTTATTTTTTTGATGTAAAGGCCACTAAAGGAAACGATTATTTTATAACGATAACCGAAAGTAAAAAACGTTTTGAAGATGGCAGTTTCGTTAAACACAAGATCTTTTTGTACAAAGAAGATTTTAACAAGTTTATGGAAGCATTGAATGATACGGTCAATCATGTGAAAACGGAGTTAATGCCTGAGTACAACTTTGAAGAGTTCAGCCGCGAGAACTACGAAAGGCATGATTCGGCCGGGGAAACGGAAAATTAATTCGGTTAAAAACAAATCAGTCTTATTTTTGTCAATAATTAACACTAAATATAAATATGAAAAAAGTAATCAAAACGATGATGATGATGCTTGTAGCATCAACCTTGGTTTTAACATCTTGTAAAGATGATGAAACAACAATTGAAGACGTTAAATTAACGCTTAATCCTGCAGCCACTAGCGGTACTTATGGCGTTGGTACAATCCTTAAAATTGTTGTGAACGGAAAAGGTAATTCAGATAACAAATTAACAATGTTAACGATAACCAAAGCTCCTAAAGGCAGTCCTACAACTACACTTGCGAGCGAAAAACTTTCTGGTACAGACAAGATCTACGATCTGATCGACACCCTGAAAGCAGAAGGTGAAATTACATACACGATTAAATTAGAAGGCGCAAAAGGAACTGCACAAACTGCCACTTTTGTTGCTACTGTTGTAAATGTTAATCCAATTGAAGTATTGCCTGCTGATAACCTTTCATTAAAAGGCCAGACCCAGGAAGGTGCACAGCATTTTATGCAAATGGACCAAAATTTCTCACCTTATTCTACCGACCTGTCTAAAGCAGAATGGTCAAACAATGTTGATTTGGCGTATTTCTATGGAACAGAAAACAAACACACCATCACAAGCCCTGATAATGCAACCATGCAGGGATTATTTACCGGCTTAAAAGACGGTGGATACTTCACCAGCTCACGCAAAACAGGTTTCTATAAAATTTCGGCTACTGAAGGCGGAACTTTATACAACAAAATCGTTTCTGATAATGATGATGCTGCTTTAACATCTTTTGCCAGCGGTAAAGTGTATACTGATTTTCTTCCTAACCTTGCTCCTAATGATGTGATCCTTTACAAAACCCAAGGTGGTTTATTGGGATTGATCAAAATAGGAAATGCAAGCGGTGTTAGTGCTTCAAATGCTAACCTGCCATTCCAGGCATTGGTTCAGGTAAAATAATTACCGGTAACAACTGATTGATATATAAG
>JAZKGM010000209.1:601-4984 GCA_040385895.1 Bacteroidota bacterium | reverse complement strand
AATAAGCTGCAACTGGAACTGGAAGCTGTAAAAGAGGAAATTACCCGTTTGGACACAAATGGAAATGATTAGTTCAGATCTGAACCGATTTTAGCCTGGTATTCTGTTACTTGAAATTATTCAATATGGGCTTGAATGGCATTTGCAATTTATTAATCAGAAAGGGCTTTACCGGGAAGTAAGCATTATTTAAGCAATTGGCTATACACCCGATCTAACTGGCCATACTCGGTTTCCCAGTTAAAATGGGTGGCTGCTGCTTTCACGTTATTTTGAGCCAGCTGGTTCAGATATGCCCCCGACTCCATTAACTGCTTAATGGCTTTTGAGATTTCTACTGCCGTATTGTTATTTACACATAAACCCAGTGCATGGGTTTCTACCAGTTGTTTGTACAATAAATGGCCTGAGCTGATCACGGGAAGGCCAATGTGCATGTATTCGTACATTTTGCGCGGCAGCGACTGCGAAACATTCAGGTTATCCGACACAAAACTGAGCCCTATATGAAAGCCCTTTGAGAGTTCATATCCTTGCTCGATCTCCATATAGCCCGTCATGGTCACTTTATGCCGGATCTCCTTCATGAACAGCCACGTTTGCATTTCATGCTGCGTATTGGGTTCTATCCAGCCCACCATAGTGATCTCTGCATCAATGCCTTGCTTGTTTAACAGGTAAACGGCTTCCAACATTTCTTTGCAGCAATACAGCGAGTCGATGCTGCCCATGTAAAAGAGCTTTACCTTATTACCGCTTACCATCCTGTTGAGCTGAACAAACGGTTTTAAAAGTGCAGAGGGTGCATAATTCCTTACCAGGCTGGTTTCTTTTTTCGGGTAACGCCTTTTATATACTTTTAAATAGGACTCTTCGGCAAGGATTAAGGTAAAGTACCTGGCCGCCAATGCATCAAATCGCAAATAGAGCCAGGTAAACAAGCCTTTAAACATGAGCCATTTTTTGTCTTTCAGGCTTTCGGTGATGTTTTCATGAATATCGTACACCACTTTTTTGCCGCTCCATTTCAGCAATAAGGCAAAGGGGATCAGCTCAGGATCGTGAAAATGGTAAAGGTCTGCGTGTTGCGATCTGGCCACTTTGTACACCTGGTGAGTGGTGCCGAAGATCCGTTTAAGGCGGCTGGCCGGTTTGGGAATACCGGTAACAGAAACCCCATCGCGTTTACCGGTAAATTTCCCGATGGCAACAAGGCTAACATCATATTCTTTGGCGAGCCAAACGCATTCGCGGTAAAATACGCGGGTATCGTTAATGTGGTGCACACTGCTGAAATGACAAACCCTGCTTTTTTTTTCGCTCATTTCAGGCCATGCTTAAAAGTTCGCGGCACAGGTTCTGCCAGGTAAAGCGTTGTTTTTCGGTTTCAATATTGGCACTGAATGCAGCCTCTTTATCTTCAGCATAAAAGCGAATGATCGCCTCAGCTATTTTATGGGTGTTCACTTCCGTTACAAATCCCACTTTATTATCAGGCACCAGTTCAGCAAGTCCCCCCACATTGGTAACGATCATGGGCTTGTTGTAGTAATAGGCAATTTGCGTAACACCACTCTGTGTAGCGTTGGTGTAAGGCTGAACCACCACATCGGCAGCGCTGAAATAAGCCGAAACCTGGTCGTTCGGAATAAAATCATTTTTCATGATCACCACATCCTGCAATTTATGGCACTCCACCTGTTCATAATAAGGTTTGGAGTCTTCATAGAACTCACCGGCAACGATCAGCTTTAAGTTCAAAGGCTTTAAGCGTTCGTCAGCAAATGCATCAAGCAGAATGCTCAGGCCTTTGTATCCCCTGATGAACCCGAAAAAAAGCAGATAGTTTGTACCCGGATCAAGCCCCAGTTGCTTTTTTGCTTCTGCTTTTGGCAATAAAGGGCCAAAATTGTCATACATGGGGTGGGGCACATACTTAACCGGTTTCTGCACATTAAATGCTTCCAGGTCGAGCTTTACAGCCTGGCTCATGGTTAAAAAACCATCGCAAACCGGTAAAAAGTATTTTGTAAAAGGGGTATCGAAAAATTTACGTTCGTGCGGAACAACGTTATCGGTTATAGCCAGCACTTTAGTATGCTTATTGCTTTTTATAATGCGTGCAATGGAACCGAAAGCGGGCCCCATAAAGCTCATCCAGTAGCGGAAGATCACCACATCGTAGTTCAGCTTTTTGTATTTAAGGCCAACTTTTAACCAGTTAAGCGGGTTTACCGAGTTAATTTCAGAAAAGATGGTCACACCTTCCGGTGCAGGATCATCGCTGTATTGTGTTTTTCCGGGAAACAAAAAAGAGGGGTATTGCAACGAAAAACTAAGGATATGGCAGGTGTGGCCCTGTTTGTTTAACTCCCGGCAAAGCCTTTCGTCATAGGTGGCAAGCCCGCCCCGCAAGGGGTGCGCAGGGCCTATAATAAGTACCTTCTTTTTGTTATCCTTCAAACCCGAGTTTTTGTTTTATGCCATACACATTGCGTTCATTGGCATTTCTCGAGATCATTTCCCCGATAAAACCGGCTAAGAACAGTTGCACACCAATAATAGTAAGCACCAAAGCCAGGTAAAATAAAGGCTGGTCGGTGATGTTCCGTTGCTCCACCAGGTTGTTCGCATTAATTATTTTCTGGATGATCAACACACAGGTGATCATGAACCCGGTGATAAAGCTCAACGTGCCCAATACCCCGAAAAAGTGCATGGGCTTTTTACCGAACTTGCTCACAAAGAAAATAGTGACCAGGTCGAGAAAGCCGTTTAAAAAACGTTCGAGGCCAAATTTGGTCGATCCATATTTGCGCTCGCGGTGCTGTACTTCTTTTTCAGTGATCTTTTTATAACCCGCCCACTTTGCTATTACAGGAATATAGCGGTGCATTTCGTTATACACTTCGATGTTCTTTACCACTTCCTGGTTATACGATTTAAGGCCGCAGTTAAAATCATGAAGATTATTGATGCCGCTCATTTTACGGGTTGCCCAGTTAAACAGTTTGGTAGGAAGTGTTTTACTGATGGGGTCGTAGCGTTTCTTTTTCCAGCCGCTAACAATATCAAACCCGTCAGTAACGATCATGTTATACAGGTCAGGGATCTCATCCGGGCTGTCCTGCAGGTCGGCATCCATCGTAATCACCACGCGGCCCACACACTCGCCAAAGCCCACATTTAAAGCCGCGCTTTTGCCATAGTTCCTGCGAAAACGGATGCCACGCACCCGTTTGTTCTTTTGGTGCAGCTGTTCGATCACGCTCCACGATTTATCCGTACTGCCGTCATCGATCATAATCACCTCGTAGCTGTAATTATGCGCCAGCATTACTTTTTCGATCCACTCAATCAGTTCGGGAAGCGATTCTTCTTCGTTTATCAGCGGGATGATCACCGAAATATCTGTTGTGTATTGCATGAAATGTTATTCGAAAGTTTTAGGCTCTTTTTTAGCAAATATCGAAGCGATCAACGCAAAAATGAACAGCTGCAACATGGTACCGAAGGTTCCGAAAACGGTCATCCACAATGGCGTGGTGAACATGCGCGTATACCCCAGCATTTGCTCGATCTCCTCATCGCTTTTGCCTTGCTTGGCCAGTTGTTCTCCCTGGCCGTCTATTATTTTAACCAGCGATTCGGGGCTGATGAACGTAAAAAAGATATAGCTGTAAAAGCTGATGATGATGGCCGCAGGCAGGGCCGTCTGCATCATAAAGCCAAGGGATTTACCGTACGTCATTTCACCGCCAAGGTCCTGGTCCCTGCGGGCTTTGGCCGCAATAAACAAAATATAGATACCAACAATAACCGTAATGGCAAGCTGTATGAACCCCGATACGCTCATGGTGCCATCCATTGAATCGGGGCTAACAATGTAAAACACGATATTGATTACAATATAGCTGAAAGCAAGTACCAATGCATATTTTAAAGCTATTGGCCATGGTGAAGTCGTTTCCATCAGGTTTATTTTTTTCCAAATAAAACAAAAATTAGCCATATAACGCAGGCCACACCGCTTTTTATATTAGTTTCGCTGAACAGGGTTTAGTAATACTTTACGCATTGGGCCAGCAAATCAAAACCGTTACCGATCAAATGGGCAGGGAACTCAGCTTCAACTTTCCGCCAAAGCGCATCATTTCGCTGGTTCCTTCACAAACCGAATGGTTATATCATTTGGGCCTGAAGGATGAAATAGTGGGGCAGACCTTATTCTGCATTCACCCCGAAAATATGCACAAAAGCAAGCCGCGGATCGGGGGGACAAAAAACTATAAACCCGACCTGATCGCGGAGCTAAAACCCGACCTGATCATCGGAAATAAAGAAGAAAATAACCGGGAAGGCGTAGAAGAACTGGCTGCTTTA
>JAZKGM010000209.1:0-526 GCA_040385895.1 Bacteroidota bacterium | reverse complement strand
TGAGTGATATTGAAACCCTGGAAGATGCGCTGGACATGATGAAAAGGGTGGCAGTGCTTGTTGATAAAGAGCAGGAGGCTAATGCGACTATTCGTAAAATACAGCAGGAGTTCACCTCTCTTAAACGGTCTGCCGGTGAAATAAGCACCGCATACCTCATCTGGAGGAATCCCTGGATGGCTGCCGGCCACCATACATTTATTACCGACATGTTAAGCAGGCTTGGTTTGAACAATGTGTTTCAGAACATGGATTCGCGTTACCCGCAAATAAGCGATGAAGAACTGGTAAGCACAAACCCGGAACTCATCCTGCTTTCGTCAGAACCTTACCCGTTCAAAGAAAAGCATGTGGAAGAATTGCATGCACTTTGCCCGCAGGCTAAGATCATGCTGGTTGACGGTGAGTTGTTCAGCTGGTATGGCAGCCGTTTGCTGCACAGTGTTGATTACTTTAAACACTTGTTGCCACAAATAAATGCCTGATAATTGCTAACCTTGCGCCATGGATAACCGCGTTAAAGCAT
>JAZKGM010000208.1:0-6759 GCA_040385895.1 Bacteroidota bacterium | reverse complement strand
CCTTGCGCATCATGAGCACAACGGTGGCGTTTACTTTAGCCAAAGAATCGGGGGTGTAATTGATAGGCTTTTCATCCCAGTTATAATCAAGGCAGGTGAGGCGGTAATCCTGCGCATTTGCCAAATGAAACAATAGTAAGGCAACTATTGCAAGCAAGGGTTTACATGTGTTTTTAAGCATGCTATTTTTTTATTTTGGTTAGGATAATATTGTCTTTGTAA
This sequence comes from Bacteroidota bacterium, assembly GCA_040385895.1. GTDB lineage: Bacteria > Bacteroidota > Bacteroidia > UKL13-3 > UKL13-3 > UBA6183. Next base: position 6,537 of record JAZKGM010000208.1, on the reverse strand, counting down.
ATTTTGGCCAAAGCTTCAATTTGTTTATTCCATGTTTCAAATTCATTCGGTTGAACAAAAAGCTTGTTATAGGAGTCAAACGAAGTAAAGTAGATATAGCCGCCCCTTTGCGCATAATTAAAGCGGTAATTAATGTCGCCAAATGTATTGGCTGCATTTTCAGGGATCTTTTTTACCTGGTATCCTTTAGGGACCTCAAGCACAACAACAGACCTGTTTTCGTAAGTATATTGAATGTCTTTAGGGGCAATGCGTTGTCCCGTGGTGTCAATTTTGTCCTGCGAAAAATGCTTTCGGAGGTGTAAATTAATGAAAAGCTCATCTTCAATGGCTTTTGCATAATCGGGAAGCTTAAAAGAGTAATTGATCTTTAAAGCCGAATCGTTATTGGTGTAATCATTGGTATGAATGTCTGTTACCTCGCACTTGTTATTGCCAACCGACATGTATTTTTTTAACTGGTCGTTAATTTTATCAATGCCGGTATAGTACAAAGCATCAACCATGTAAGAGCGGCTATAGCCATGCAGGGTCGTATTGGCTTTTCCATTAATTAAGGTGTTATCTAAAGTAAGATAGATCGAATCATCACTCCTGCTGAACGATGGCGGCATAACGGGGACTTTAACGATTTCGAAAGAATCAGGGTTGATGGAGATCATGGCTTCTTTGCCCTGGATAAAACCCGATGGTACACCAAAAGGGGTGTGCTTTGACGTGCCGTCAATAAAGATCCACTTGCCGTTTAAAAACGCTGCCGCGATCATGTGGTCTGAACTATATCCTAAAGGCAATTGTTGGTAAGTGTAAGGTAAGCCCCGGCTTCCAATCCACGTAAGATACGTGTTAACCCCGGCAGCATTGCTCATGGTGGTAATAAGGCTGGCAAAATCTTTACAATCTCCATACCGTTTGGCAAATACATCATTGGCTTCGCGCGGAACCTGCCCTCCAAGCCCGTCTTCAAAAGCAATGTATTTCATGTTGTTCTGAACCCAATAGTAAACATCACGCACGATCTCCATATCGTTTTTTGCTACTTTTTTGATGGAATCAACCACGCTTTGCATACCCGGGATCACCGCATCCTTATTGCATTTTGAAATGTATTTGTAGTCGTACTTATATAGGTCGTTTGGCGTGCCGAACAGAGATTGCCAGCCTTTACCCGTTTTGTAGCTTTTGATATAAACAAACACATGGGGCTCATAATATCTTTCGTCAACGGCATCGCTGTACGATTTTAAGGCTGGCACATCGGAAGCTTCCCAGGTGTAAATGGTGTTTTTTCCTTTTTTTACCACGGTTTTGGTCACAAAGCTGCTGTCGCCAAAAAACGAATAACCAATTTCAACATCATCACTAACTGTTACCGTATATTTTAATTTATAATGCGGTACACCCCACATAAAATAAAATGCGCCAAGCATTCCGGGTTCAGTATACGAATAGGTATACCTGGTTTCTGTAATAGCGCCTTGTTTTAAGGCCGGGAACTGAAACTTCCGGTACATCGCCCCGTCATAAAAAACACTCCCGTTATCTACCCGCCCTTCGTCTTTAAATTCTTTTACCGGCAGTTTGGTGAATTTGCCTTTACCATCCGGGATATAGGTATTGGCTTCCAGTTTTTTAATGGTGTAAAAAGCAGGAGAGTATGGGATCTCGCGTTCCACAATCCCGGCAGAGCGGTTGTCAATGTAATAGGTTTGCTGGCCCTGGTCAGATTCTATTTTAAGGGTTCCTTTTCCATCGGTTTCAATACGCAGGTGCTGGTCGCGGTTTAATATAATGGCATTATTGCCTTTGTATTTTTTATCCAGTTCTTTATAATCAAGCTGGAGGGGCTGTGCATAAGATGAAAGGGTTGCAAGCAGGGCAGAGGCAATAAGGAACGATCTCATGTTGGTTATTAAAGGATTTTATTAAAACGGTAGCTGGTGGTTGATGTTTGTTTACCATTCACATCAAAGCTCTTGGAAAGCCCATGTTTATAGCCAAAGATATACATCGTTTCCCGTGATATTTTTCCCGTGTCGTAATATTCGGTCACTTTTCCATCGAGCTGGTCATATAGGTAATTTTCCGTTTTTTTAAGGTGACCATTGCTATGGTATACCTTTAAAATGCCTTCACACATATCATCAGCATAGTTGCATTCTACAATGGGTTTTCCATTCGGGAAATTGCGTACATAAGCGCCATGTATAAGGCCGTTCACCAGGTTGTATTTCATCGCAATATTTCCATTCGGGTAATAGGTAAGCACTTCTCCTGTTTCATTGGTCAATGTTTTTGCAGGCAGCAATTTTCCATCATTACCCAGGTATGTGTATGACCTGAGTACGTTTCCTTCATAGGTGCCATCAAAAATAAGTGTGCCTTCCAGGCTGTAGCGTTTGTAGTTACCGTTAAGCAGGCCTTCTGTATAAAAGCATTCGATCTCAACTTTTCCATTCGGGAAGTAAGTGGTGTATTTACCATCATACTTATCGTGTTTAAAGTTTGATACCCTGTTTTTTTCGCCTTGTTCGTTGTAATAAACCCAGGTACTATCCTGCTCACCATCTTTGCTGTTTCCTGCTGATTGTGTTTTCCCGTTTTCGTAATACCTTGTGTAGGGACCATAAGATTTGCCCATGTCATACCATTCGGATGTTGTTATTTTCCCATTTCCGAAATAATGAACATGAAGCGAATCGCGCGTGCCGCCAACATATTTTCCTGCAAAAAGCAACCTGCCTTCTTTTGATTTAAGCTCATATAAACCGGTGCTGAACTTAAGGCCCGTATTCCGGTATACCTTACCGGCCGAGTCGGTTTGGAAATAATTACTGAAATAGCCAAGCTCGTACTCACCATATCCGAACATGGATCCGTCAGGCATATAATCGTAATCGCGCCCTATCACTTCATCGTTTACATAAAATGTTTTTGAGCTTATGGTTCCGTTTGCATTATAATAGATCCATGCCCCGCACCTGTTTCCTTCGCAGTAGTAGCCTTCCGTTTCTGTTTTTCCGTTTTTAAACACCGATCTGTAGTATCCTTCGCGTTCATTATTTGTATACATGAGCTGGTATTGAAGTTTCCCGTTAGGGTAGTAGTATTTCATCAGCCCTTCGCGTTTTCCTTTTTCATAAGTAAGCTCATACTCTAAAGCCCCGTTTTCAGTGTAGTATTTCCAGGTGCCTGTTTCATCACCGTTTGCCAGGTCGCCTTCCATTGTTTTGTTGCGGTATTCGCTGTAAAGCACATAATGGAGCTTGTTACCGGAGCTTTTAGCTTCTGAGAATACTTTGCCCGATTTGTCTGTATACTTATAGGCATCTATTTTACCTGCCTTAACAAAAATTTCGGCATACAACAGGCCTTCTCTGTCGTAAAATTTATAAGATCCCTTTTTGGTTCCGTTCTCATAGTTTTCTTCTTTTTGTAAGGTGCCGTCATCATAATAATATTTCCATATCCCGGTTTCTTTCCCGTTCGCATAGCTTCCTGTCGTTTCTGTTTTGCCATTAACATACAGCCATTTCCAGTCGCCATGGCGGTATCCTTTGGCAAATGTTCCGGTTGTTTGTATTGATCCGTCTCCAAAATAATAAGTAACCTTACCGGTAAGGTTATCAGCAACGGCCGCTGCGTCCATGTTCACCTTTCCGTTTGGATGAAACGTTTTATAAACCCCTTCATTCAAGCTGTTCTTCATGGCACGCTCCGTTTTAACCCTGCCAAGATCATCGTAATCGAAACGGGTTCCGTTTATTTTTCCGGCTATATCCACAGAGGCTTCCACACTAAGCGTGTTGTTGGAGTTGTACAGTTTAACCTTCCCATTCATCTTGTCGTTTTCGTAAGTAGAAATCTCCTGCAAGGCACCATTTACATAATGCTTCTCAAACGATCCGTTGTTTAAGCCATTCTTATATTCTTCAATGGATCTTAACTCACCGCCATCATAATAATATTTCCAGGGGCCTTCTTTTTTTCCTTTTTGGTAGTTGCCTTCTGCTTCTTTAAATCCATATTCACCATAATAAACCCATGGGCCAATGTTTTCTTTTTTATCATTTTCCTCACCAATGGCATTTAGCTGGTTGTTGCTCCACCATAAATGAATTTCAACCGGCTTGCCATCAACCGTAATGCTTTTCTTATTTCGGTATTCATCCAGGTATTTACCGGCCCATTCCTGAAAAGCAGTTACATCCTTTGCTTTGCTTTTAACCTCGCTCTGTACATACTTGTTATCTATAAACCGTAAATTATGTAAAGCGCTCCCTACATATTTTTTCTCATTCCACATTTTTTTATGCAGCTGTACATAAAAGTTCATTAACCAGTTTTCTGAATCGTATCCGTCCGGTAATTTTTCGCAGAGTACCTGCATTTGCTTCACGATATTATAGTTAAGCTTTACAAGGCTTTTGTATTTGGGTGATAATGCAGCTTTTGAATGAATAATAAGGTCGATATCTTCCAGGTCCTTGGCAAAAGCCAGGTGTTTTTCGTCAATCGCAAACGTATCGGGCTCATATTCATTACCTGCTATTTTTTCCATGGTAAGGATCACATTGAACACAGATTCATCATCGTTATTTACCATGCAAAAAGCATTGAATGCCATTAATGCCAGTGTTGGTTTCTTTGCGTTGGCCGCTATGAACCCGATCCTGTAATGTGCATATGAATAAAAAGAATTGATCTTTAATGCCTCTGTGTAATATCTGATGGCATTATCCCAGTCCTTATTTTTTGCATATAAAAAGGCTTTTTCGTACTGAAAACGTGCATAATAAGGGTATTTGTTCAAGCCTTGGTCCAGCACCCTTATTGCAGAATCCCTTTGTCCCGTGTTATCCAATATGGTTGCATAAGCGATCATGAAGTCACGCTCAAACAAGGTTTTAGCACTTAAGCCCTCAAGTGCCTTTTGTTTTGCTTTATCAAATTGCTTTAATGCATCGTACGAAACGGCCATCTGGTAAGCCGCATTGTAGTAGAACGAGTCATTTTCGTTGATCAGCGCAAGCTTCTCAATCGCATCGTTATATTTTTTTTCATTATAAAGTTCAACGGCATCATTAAATGTTTCGCGGGCGTTGGGGTAAGCATCTCCTATATCTTGTGCCGTGGTGCACAAAGCAGGCAAAAGCAAGGTGGCAGATACTGCATACCTGAGCAAGGATCTTTTCATCGAATGGTTAGATTTAATATCCAAATATATCGGGATTATCGAAAATACGAAGGGTTTGTTTAGAAGAATCCCTTAATTATTCGCACCTTTGCCGGGTGAATTATTTACGCGCAGAAAACCTTAACAAACGCTATGGTGATAGGGTATTGTTTGAAAACCTTACACTTACTATAGAAAAAGGAGATAAAATAGCACTTATTGCTAAAAACGGAACAGGGAAAACCAATTTGTTAAATATCCTTGCCGATACCGATCAGTCGGATGGGGGCGGAAAAGTGATTATTGATAAGAACATTTCTGTGGCTTTTTTGCAGCAGGAACCTTACCTCGACCCAACGCTTAATGTGTGGGATGCATTATTTAACAGCAATAACGAGTTGCTTAATGCCGTGGCTGAATATGAAGAAGCCGTTAAGCTTTCGGAAACCGACCATGGCGATGCAACCATGCAAAAGCTACAGGTGGCCATGGAAAAAATGGATGCCTTAAATGCCTGGGATTACGAAAGTCGTATTAAGCAGATCCTTACCAAATTGGCTATTACGCGTTACGACCAGGAGGTAAGTACGCTAAGTGGCGGACAACGCAAACGCATTGCCCTTGCCCGTATCCTCATCCAGTCGCCCGACCTTATTATTATGGATGAGCCAACCAATCACCTTGATGTGGAGATGATCGAATGGCTGGAAGGTTACCTTAAAAGTGCCGATGTTACCCTATTCCTGGTAACGCATGATCGTTATTTTTTAGATGCCGTTTGTAATGAGATCATTGAATTGGATAACGGGCAGCTTTATACCTATAAAGGCAATTATGCTTATTTTATTGAAAAGAAAGCTGAACGCGAGTTTAAAGAAGAACGCGAAATTGACAAGGCCAAAAACCTGCTAAGAAAAGAGCTTGAATGGATGCGCAGGCAGCCCAAAGCAAGGAGCACCAAGCAAAAGGCGCGCATTGACGCCTTTTACGAAACCCAGGAAAAGGCTTCGAAAAAGATAGAGAACAAAAAGGTAGAGCTTGATATGAAGATGCAGCGTCTTGGTGGCAAGATCATCGAGCTGCATCATGTAAAAAAATCGTTTCCTAACCTGTGTGTGATTGATGATTTCAGTTACACCTTCAGGCCCGGTGAACGTGTGGGCATTATTGGAAAGAACGGGGTGGGTAAATCAACTTTCCTTAATGTGATCATGGGGCTTGATGGTGTTGACGGTGGCCACATCAGCACAGGCGATACGGTAAATTACGGCTATTATTCGCAGGTTGGGCTTCAGATAAAAGAAGACAAACGCGTGCTTGAGGTAGTAAAAGATATTGCAGAATATATAGAAGTGGGCAAA
>JAZKGM010000207.1:0-3149 GCA_040385895.1 Bacteroidota bacterium | reverse complement strand
AAAATACCTGGAAGACGGACACTTCATGTATTACCATCCTTCAGGAAAAATAGAAAGCGAAGGTGAATTTGTGAAAGGCGTCAAAGTGGGTAACTGGAGCCGTTATGATGCTACAGGCAAAAGAACCCACGACAGCACCTATTATTACCAGGGGGGTCAACGTCAATACACCAGGTATCAATACAATACATCGAACCAGCTTGTTGCACAATACGGTGTAAATGCTGTTACCGGTGATACAACTTACAGAACATTTTACAGCTACCAGGATGGCTTGTTGAAAACGTTTTACTCAGAGAACTTTGACCAATCAACCGATGACTGGAGCACCTGGAATGCAGATTCGATGGAAATAAGCAATGGCAAGGTAACGAACAGGATCACGTATGCGTTATACATCGAAAACGATATTATTTCGATAAGGCCGAACAGCAATGAAGCTTATACTTACAACACAGACGGAACACTGAACACCATACTTACCAAAAGATGGGACGGAACAGCATGGTACGACTTTACCAGGCTTGAGGTATTATACAGCAACGGGAAACCCATGTTGGCACCTGTTTATTATGCCACCGAGGGCGGTTTTGAAACCTCACACTCCATGCAATATGTATTCAATTTCCTATCGGGTGTAAATGAGCTGAAACAAACGGCCGGCATCAATAACATGTATCCCAATCCTGCTTCCGAACAATTGAATGTAACGTTGAACAATACAAATAATGCCACCTTTTCTGTATTTGACCTGGCAGGCAAGCTGGTTGAACAAGGCAACACTGCTGCCGGTATGCTCACCATTGACCTGCACAATTACACCAACGGGATCTATTATCTAAACATTACCTCTGAAGAAGAGACTTCCACCCGTAAATTCATCGTAGCAAAATAACCAATACAGGGAGCAGATCGCCCTGAACTTCTTATATACTTAGCCGCTCCTGTTAAAGCAGGAGCGGCTTTTTTGCTTAAAAAGATACGCCCGGTGCGCATTTTTTGAAAGCCAAAGCTATATTTGACCGGCCGACCGATCCAGAACAGGAATACATTAACCCCGAATGAAACACTTTAGTCTGTTTGTTTTTATTATATGCACCACAGCGTTGTTTGCCGACAACCGGATCGACAGCCTTATTAAAGCAGCTTCAACCCAAACAGATACCAACAGGGTAAAAACGCTGAATGAACTCTGCTTTGCAATGGTATACAATGATGTGGATGCTGCTAAAAAATACGGGTTTGAAGCGCTTGCCTCTGCCGAAAAAATTGGTTTTACAAAAGGCCGCACAAAAGCTTATATCCGCATCGGCATTGTGTACGATGTGGCTTCCGATCTCGACAGCGCCATCTGGTATTATGATAAGGCCCTTGCACTTGCCATTGCAAATAAAGACCTGAATGCACAGGCCAGCGCACTGAACAATAAAGCGATGGTTTACAGCAACCGCGGGCTTTACCCCAAAGCCATGGTGATGTACCTGAATGCGCTAAGGACATTTGAAAGGATGCATGATACCCTGGGGACGGCCAATGCACTTAATAACATAGCCGTTCTGTACGATGACATGCATAAGTACAGGCAAAGCCTTGTTTACGGATGGCAGGCATTGAACACATACGAAAGCATACACAACAGGAAAGGAATGGCTGCGGCTTACACCAATATTGCGCTGGCGTATGACAACGTGAATACCGATTCCTGCTATAAATATGCGCGGCTGGCCTTAAACATCAAGGAAGAATTGAATGATAAATTCGGCCTGGGCATTTCGTACAATGACATGGGCATTTTTTTTACCGGGATCATGAAACCGGACTCCAGCATTTATTATATCCAAAAATCACTGGCCATCAAACACGAGCTTAATGATGAATTTGGCGAGGCATCCTGCCTCATTAACATCTCGAATGCATACCAGCAAAAAGGTGATTATAAAAAGCAGCTGGAATGCCTGGATAAAGCGCTTGATATCGCCTATACACTAAAAAGCTTCCGGCTCATTGCCAGGGCGGCATTCGGCCTCTCTTCCACCCAACGCAACCTTGGCGACTACCAGATGGCGTACCGCTATTTAAGGCTTCATGGCAATTACCGCGACTCGTTGATCACCGAAGAGAACACGAAAAACATTAATGAACTGGATGCCAGGTACCAGTCCGAAAAAAAGGACCTCCAGCTGGCAAACAGCAGCCTTGCATTAAAAGCTTCGGAGGCAACGGTAGGGCGCAACAGGGCGCAGCTTACTTTATTGATTGTTTTGCTCAGCTTTGTGATCATTTCTTCTTTATTTGTTTACTTTATTTACGTGAACAGGCAAAAACGCAAAGCCGTCCAAAACCTTATTGAACAGGAACAATTACGGAACAAGGCTGTTATAACCGCAGAAAATGAAGAGCGCAAACGCATTGCCAAGGACCTTCATGACGGGGTAGGCCAGCAATTAAGCGCTGTTAAAATGAACCTGTCGGCCTACTCTTCAAAAAATAATACCACCCAGTTAACCGACATCATGAACATGCTTGATGATGCCGTTAAAGAAGTGAGGAGCGTATCGCACAGCATGGTGCCGAATGCGCTGTTGCATGCGGGGCTTGCATCTGCCATCCGCGACTTTATGAATAATGTGGCGCTAAGCGGGAAGCTACAGGTGGATGTGCAGCTGGTGGGCATCAAAGACCGGCTTGATGAAAAAAAAGAAACCACGCTTTTCAGGATCGTGCAGGAATGTGTGACCAATATCACCAGGCATGCGGAGGCGGGCAGGCTTACCCTCCAGCTTATTCATCATCCCGAACATTTAACATTAATGATAGAAGATGACGGAAAAGGCTTTAATGTAAAAGACAGTTCGGGAGGCATCGGCATAAAAAACATTGAAAGCCGCGTGGCCTACATAAACGGAACACTTGATATTGATTCACAGCCCGGGCGCGGAACAACAATAACAGTTGAAATTCCGCATTAATTCTGAATATTCGCAACGGTAATTAAGCGTTTTGAAAAAAAGATTAGCATTCATCATTAACCCCATTTCGGGTGGCATTAATAAGGATTCATTTCCCGCACTGGTTAATGAGGTGCTGGATAAGGAATTATTTGCGGCCGAACTTTTTTATACCAGCTCGAGCCGGCATAACAAAGAGCT
>JAZKGM010000206.1:9480-14273 GCA_040385895.1 Bacteroidota bacterium | reverse complement strand
GGATCAGCCCCCACCCACTCACTGATGAGTTGATAGAACAATAAAACCGCTGATAAAAAAAGCAGCAGGTTGATAAAATGACTTACAGCAGCATGCTCTCCAAACAACTGATGTTCTATGGCAAAAGTAAGATGGGTAACAGGCCTGTAGCCAAAAGACACATCGGCCGCATTTGTATAATAGGATGAGGTAATTATTTTACCCGTGCCAGCCAGTCCTTGCGAAGTTAAAGCGTGACCTTGTGTTACCAGGTTATCATCAAGGTTATATCCATTGCCCAGGATATTGAAGTACACAACACATACAGCCAACGTCAATATAAGCTTATGCAATTTTGGGTGCATCAAAAGGTGTGTATGATCCGGCTTCACGTTTAACTCTTAACCAAACAGTTTTGCAAACAAGCCGCTTTTACGCTTGTATATTTTATAGAACTCATCGTGGGTCACATTGAATTTATCCTCAAAATCCATTTCACCGATCAGCTTTAACCCTGGATTTTCCCCTTTTAAAAGCAGGTTAACCGTATCATTAAAAAAAGTTTCTGCGTTCAGGATATTGATCTTCTCGTTGTTTTTATAATAATGAATAATGCCGGCTTCTTTGTTCATCACACTGACAGAAGCTGCCGGTCTTATCTCACCGGTATGGTTAGGCATGGAACCATGAAATACATTATGGGCAAATACTACGGCTGTACCACGTTTTGCAGGGATCGAAACCAATTTTGATGCTACTTTTTCGAAATCGACACAAATAGACGGCATATTAATAGAACGCAATGTATTGAACCAGTTATTGCTCCCTTTCACCACCTGCAGGCAGCCGTTGGTTTCATCCACATCAACCAAAGGGCACCATACCCCCATTGACACATATTTGCTTTCGTCCACTACGTTCCAATCCTGGTGAAGCGAGGAAACACTGGATTCCCCTGTACCTTTTACCAAAAATGCACCTCCCCCGGTGCGGTAATCTTTAAAATACAGATCGAGCCTGGGCTTAAAAATGCTGACCAGGGTGGTATCAATTTCGGTGTTCACACTTTCATCCCGATCCTTGATATTGGAATATATTTCGTGCAGCTCTTTTAAATTCAGCTTTTCGTAAAGCGAATCTACCCGCCTGAGTTCCTGCTCATCTAAAAAATTGTCGAACACGCAAAAACCGTTCTCACTGAATTGCTTTTGATGTACTGCGTTTTTAAAAATCATTGCTGTATCCTTATCTGTTGAAACACCTCAAAATTCGCCATTTTACATAATAAAAATATGATATAAAATGGTATGCCTTCATTTGGGATTTTTCAAACCGGTATGCCGGCTTGTACTTTTTTAAGGCCGAAATATACTGATTATATATGGGGTTGAAAGCACATCCCGGTTCTGAGAACGCTTTCATGGTAAGATCGGCAAAGTGTACAAATACCAGGTTACGGGTTATTTCCGCTGTTTCTTTCACAGCATAACGGGTGTAATTCCAACCTGCCAGGTTACAGCCTTTATGTTTCACAATTTTTACCCCATCAAAAATAACCGGCACAAGGTCCAGGTATTTCTGGTCATCGAACAAACCACGCCAGAATGATTTCTTCATATTGTAAAAACAACATCCGGCCCACCATTGCAACATGGCATGCGCCTGTTGATTGACCCCGATAAATCCTGCATTATAAAGCCCCACCCTGAAATTAGCTTCCAGCCAATTCTGTTCTTTTGAAGGATCTGAGTTGTAAAAATGCGGGGTTAAAAGCACATGATCAGTATCGAGCAGGCCAAATAAAAAATCCGGATCGTTGTAGAAAAAAATATCATTGTCTACATAGATCACCTTTGTTTCCGAAAGCAATAATTTGTTCAAAAAACAAGGCTTCATGGCCCACCTTAACTTATCTTTATTGCCCCGGTATTTTGCAATAAGCTTGTGGGATATTTCATCAGTAAGCTCCTGCAGATCGTGCAGGATCACATTTGCGGGAACAGCATCCTTAAATGCTTCATCAACCACCAATACATGCAGATCGTACCCGAAAGCAGCTATGCTATCAGCCAGTGCAAATGCCTTAAAAAGATGTGAAGCGGTGGATATGGTGCAAAACGTGGGCAAGCCTGATTTTTTAATTGACGAATATAAACTATAATTGGATTTTGATGAAAGTCCTTGGAATTTCTGCATACTACCACGACTCGGCTGCGGCTGTTATAGATGATGGAAAAATTATTGCTGCGGCCCAGGAAGAGCGCTTTACAAGGATAAAAAATGACGCTTCGTTCCCGATAAACGCTATAAATTATTGCCTTGGCGAAATGCAGGTAACCTTAAATGAGCTGGATGCCATTGTTTTTTACGATAAACCTTTTTTAAAATTTGAACGCCTGCTCGAAACATATATCAACAATGCACCCAGGGGCCTCGTTTCCTTTATATCGGCCATGCCGGTTTGGCTGAAAGAGAAATTATTCCTGCGATCAGCCATCAAAAAAGCGCTGAAAAAATACGACAGCAGCATAAACTGGAACAAAACGCAACTGCTCTTTTCCCAGCATCATGTTTCGCATGCGGCCAGTGCTTTTTTCGCTTCTTGCTTTAACGATTCCGCTATTTTATGCATTGACGGGGTGGGCGAATGGGCAACGGCTTCAATAGCCAAAGGATCAGGAAATAAAATTGAGCTGCTGCAGGAAATGCATTTCCCGGATTCGGCCGGTTTATTGTATTCGGCCTTCACATATTACCTGGGTTTTAAAGTGAATGAAGGTGAGTATAAAGTGATGGGATTAGCCCCTTATGCTGTAAATCAAAGGGTACATATTGAGCCGTATAAACAAAAAATATACAGCCACATTGTTACTGTTTTTGATGATGGATCGATCAAGCTTAACCCCGAATATTTCAGGTACGCCACCTCATTGAAAATGATCAATGAAAAAAAGTTTGAAACGCTTTTTGAATTAAAAAGAAGACTGCCCGAAGAAGAGATCATACCTGCACATTGTGCCATGGCGCTGGCCTTGCAAGAGGTGCTTGAAGACATTGTGCTGAAAATGGCCGCATATGCAAAAAAGATCACCGGTGCCCGAAACCTGTGCATGGCAGGCGGGGTGGCTTTAAACTGTGTGGCAAATGGCAAGCTGAAAGAAAAAGACCTGTTCGACCAGGTATTTATTCAACCCGCTGCAGGAGACGCAGGCGGTGCTTTGGGCGCGGCACTTGCTGCTTATTACCTTCATTTTAAAGCCACCAGGATAATCACAGCACATGCGGATGAAATGAACTTTTGCAGGCTGGGGCCTTCTTATAAAGACACACAGATCGATGCCCTGTTGCAAAATAGTCAGCTTAAGCACACTAAATATGAGCATACGGATGACCTGCTTGAATTGACCGCGCAATTGCTTGCTGAGGGAAAAGTGATCGCATGGTTTGAAGGCCGCATGGAATTTGGCCCAAGGGCACTTGGAAACCGGAGCATACTGGCAAACCCTGCTATAGAACACATGCAATCGGAACTTAACCTCAAGGTTAAAAAAAGGGAAAGCTTCAGGCCATTTGCACCGGTTATGCTGCAGGAAGAATTTACAACATACTTTGGCCAGGAATACGAATCGCCTTATATGCTCTTTGTTCATAAAATGCTTTCCGGGCATTGCAAACCAAACAGCGGGTTTACAGGAAACTTGTTTGAAACCATTAACCAAAACCGGTCTGTGCTGCCAGCCATCACGCACATCGACTATTCTTCAAGGATACAAACGGTGAGTGCTGAAAGCAATAAGAAACTGAACCGCCTGTTAACCCTGGTTAAACGAAGAACAGGATTTGGTGTACTGATCAACACCAGCTTTAACGTAAAAGATGAACCTATTGTTTGCACCCCTTCAGATGCGCTTGACTGCTTTAAGCAAACAGCGATCGATGTGCTGGTGCTCGAAAATTATGTTGTAATAAAATGATATGGAATTTTTAAAAGACCTTTGGTTATTTATCGCCCAGCAAAAAAAATGGTGGCTGATCCCGATCATCCTGGCCTTGCTCACGTTGGGCTTATTCATGCTTTTTGCCGAGAGCAGTGCTGTGGCCACTTTTATTTACCCGCTGTTTTAAAACATGGGCAAAAGCAATGTATACAAAACCAACCTGGTGATACTGTCTGGCTTCAGTGTGTTATACGTGATAACAGGTAATCCATGGCTGTTGCTGCCGGCTTTGCTCGTTTTCCTGGTATCGGTATCGAGCTTTAAGGGCGCTGCTTTTATTGCCGAAAAATGGATGCTGACAGGCAAAACAATTGGTACATTCAATGCACGAATACTATTAACACTCACCTATTTTATTGTGGTGGTGCCAACGGGTTTCATAAAAAAAATATCCGCTTCTAAAAAAGGAGAACAACAAACACGCTGGCAAAGATCGAAGCCATTGGCCGAAAACGACTTTACCCGGCCATTTTAAAATCGCCCAACTACCTGGGTAATTTTTTATAAATGATCTCACCCATGGCCCAATAGCCCATCGAATTAAAATGCCCGTTTTTAGGGAGGCTGTATTTTTCAAGATCATGCGCCTGGTAAAATGCAGTCATTTCTTTACAAATGTCAATGGTGTATGCCTTTTGAGAAAGCGTTTTTTTGAGCAGTGCAAGGGTTGAGTCAGGCGTTCTTATTTCGTGCGGAACAGGATGAATGATCAGGTGGTAACGGATGTTATGGTTTGCACAGAACTGCGCGGTCGTTTCAATTTGTGCCGTGATCAGCAATGCAGCTTCCTGCTGTTTTTTTACCAGCTCCGATTTT
>JAZKGM010000206.1:7520-9470 GCA_040385895.1 Bacteroidota bacterium | reverse complement strand
AATAAAAGCCCTGAACACATGTGAGTAGTGATAAAAGGCATCCCACCAGAATGCATGCTTTCCGGATGTGGTGCCATCTGCATTAAACCTTTCATTCCCCCCCAGCCAGATCACATCATTAATATCGCTGGTGTTCAGGCATTCGATCACCTCCACCGGGTTCGCTTTAACGAGCTTATCCTGCAACATTTTATTGTTGAAAAACACATCGCTGCCGCAAACCCCGCCATTATAAAATAGGGTCTTCTCTTTCGATGGTTCATTGAGCTCCGCTGAACTTACGTTTGTTAACTGTTCCAGCCGCCTCACCCAGGTGCTGTCGTAACAGGTGCCATCACCTTCGGTAAATGAATCACCTATACAAACCACTTTTCGTGCAGTGCTGTCTGCAACAAACAAGCTGAACGGCTTTTCACGGTGACCCAGCTCATTGTAGTGGTTGATGTAATGAAACTCAGCGCTTTTATAATCAACTACCGCATTGGGCGTCCAATGATGGTACCAGGTAGGAAATTTCTTTTTATAATCACTCTTGTAATAGTCCCCGTTGTTTTCGGTATAGGTATAATATCTTCCATGAATGCGCAAACCGGCTTCGAGCGTTACAAAAAAAATGAGGGTGGAAATGAGGATCTTCTTTATCATAAATTAATTTACTTTCCGGGGTGTGCGCGGAATGACTGTTAAGCACGCCTTCCAGGTTCTGTATAAAGGATTAAGCAGGAAAACAAACATTGGAAAAAAGACAGAAAACAAAAAAATATTCATGACCAGGTACATGCCGGTATGCATGACCAGCAATGCGATTCCATAGAATAAGGCTGTTCTTTTATTGATAATGGCCACCATGGCACACAGCTCCAACAACAAGGTGGCGAGCAGCAAGCCGCTGATCAAAACAGGATGTGAATCTATAAAACCGGCCATTTGTTCACCCTTCAACAGCCATTCTTTATTTGCCGTGCTCGCATAATGCGCTTCATAAGATTTAAGCACCTGCAGCTTCATCAGCTTACCCTGGCTTATCCAATAAAAACCGGAGTCGCTGATCTTTGAAACGGCAGACAACGTGTAAGCCGCGGCAATCGCTTGTATGGAAAATTGAATGGCCGCGGAATAAACCTGTTCAGCTGCTTTATGTTTGTATAACATATAGGCCAGCCACTGTGCAAGAAAAATAAAACTGATCAGCCCGCTCCTGCCCAGCACCCCATTCGATTCTTCTATCGAAAAAACAAATGCACTGCACACAAACAACACCAAAGCGGTGAACTGCATTTTAAATTCCAGCACATACAACAAAGCCAAAACAGTGCAACATAGAATAAGGATGAACTTGCTTACCCCGTTTAGCAGCAACCCGCACAACAGCAGATTGCAGAAACCGGCAGGCATGGGAACTTCATTGTAGGTAAGCAGGATCCTTACGATCAACACAAGCCAAACACACACGAACGAGCTTTTAATAAACCGCCATTCGGTTAAGCTGTATAAATCAGCTTTAAATAAATCACCAATGCTTTTCACCAAGTGTAGTTATTATGCAGTTAAGCGTTGAATCAGCATTAAGGCTGAAAAACTTACGCTTTAGCTTTATCGTTTTATGCAGCGGAGATCTTTCCTTATTTCTTTCGGCTATTAAACGAAGTATCTCTTCGCCTGCCTTACTTAGCGCCTGAGCAGTTTCCTTTCCATCCCCAACAGGTATTCCGTTCTTTTTACAGATACCATAATACATGTGCCCGAGTTGGTTTGAAGAAAACTGCAGGCTTTGGGCAGGAATTACCGAATCATGCTGGTTAGTGAGATAAAACACATAAGCCCAATTGGGAAAGTTGCTGTACATGGGGTACCGGGAAAACGGATGCACTTCGCCCAAACAAAGTCCGCCTGTTAAATACGCTAAAAACACCACCACTCCCATTTACTTTTGTTGCAGATTCCGTATGA
>JAZKGM010000206.1:0-7510 GCA_040385895.1 Bacteroidota bacterium | reverse complement strand
TTTCATCCTTTCACTAATTGAGCTTTGACTGTATCCATTGCCACAGCTCCCAGTCTGCTTTGCCCCAGTTGTGATACACGTGCACAAATACCGGATGATACGCTGTTTTAAAGCCATCGTCTGTCACCAGGTTATCAGCCGCACTCAGCTCGAGCCCGTTATTATAATAATCGGCAATAAAATTCCATTTTTTTGATAGGACCGGATGTGCGGAAAGCCCAAACTCCCAGGCAGTGGCTATAAGCGTACCCTGGTCGCGTGTTTTCCAGGCGGGCAATGTAAATATATGCATGGTCTTGTTGTGCCAGGCATCTAAAAAATCATGGCTTGCATCATTAAATAAAAACACGCCCCCGTTCCAATGCTGCCAGTCTTTTTCGGTAACATCAACCTGGAATGTGTTTTTAATAAAGGCCACCAGGTGGTTGCATTCGTCATGCCAGATGTCTTCGTTGTCTTTGTTATACCACTTCTGGTTCCATTTATTATACCGAAGGCCGGTGGCCTCCTGCATTTTTTTTATGTTCATTTCGTGCATCACGATCCCGCCAGAAGGCAAGCTCCACGAACGGGTCTTTTTATTAAAGCTAAACGTATCGTTGAGCTTAAAAACAGGGTAGCTTAAAAAGTATCGCAAGGCTGTTGTTAGCCTTTTCAGGGGTGATTGCTTCAGTTGGTCGAACACAAACTGCAATTCCTTTCCTTTTGCCAGCAACAATGGATCGGTTATCGTCACCCCGTTTAACGTATCCACAAATTGCCCGAATATTTCCCTATCGGCCTCGCGCTTTTTTAAACACCCGCAGTTAACCGCATAGGCACTGAACTTGCGTACCCTGCAATGATCCGGTGCAAACCTGATGGGTGCAATGAACTCGTTAAAAATCGCATCGCACTCATCTGACAGTGCTAAAACGTCTGTATCGAGGTAACAGTAATTGTTTCCCCTGGGCAGAAATTTATGGATGCCTGTTTTTAAATAAATGCTCGCCTGGTGGTGATTGAGCTGCTCATCGGTTTTGATGTCGATGATGTGCGCATGCTTCAATTCAATTTCGTTGCGGGAAGAATCGGTGATGATAAAAATTTCGTTCCGGCTATACTTTTCCAGGTACTTTAACGACAGGTGCAGCGTATCAATATGTTCGGCCGCGCCACACACCACAAAAACAAAGATGTTCTTACTCATAGCGCTCTTTTTTAAACCAATCCACCATTTCCTTCACCCCTTCTTCAATGCTGCATTTGGGTTTATAATTTATATACTGCTCTAGTTTTGACGTGTTGCTATGTGTTGCCGGAAGCTCGTTGGCAGGCAGACCGGCAAAGGTATATGCCAGTTCTTTATTTAAGCGGGCAGCTATCAGCTCTGCATATCGTTTAACAGAAACGGGGGCCCCGTAACCAATATTGAACAGCTGGTGGGTTCCTTCTTTTTCCGTTCTTATCTGATCGATCAATAACTCAATTGCGTTCACCACATCGCTCACATGCGTAAAATCCCTGAAAACTTCTCCTTCGTTGTAAAGCGTAACGGGCATATCATTTTCTATGGCTTTCATAAATTTATACGCTGCCATATCCGGTCTTGTCCATGAGCCATAAACCGTAAAAAAGCGAAGTCCTATGGCGGTAATGCCAAACTGTGCGCAATAACTTTCTATCATTTGCTCACCCATTTTTTTGGTTGTTCCGTAAAAGGAAAGCTGGGTATGGGTATCGCCTGTTTCGGCAGTTATTGATTGCCCGGGAGTATACACGGAAGAGCTGCTGGCATAAATCAAAAACCTAACATTGTTCTTGCGGCACTGCTCCAGCACATTAAATGTGGCCGAAACATTGGTTTGAAAATATTTAAGCGGATCTTTTAACGACCCGGCTATCCCTGTTTCTGCAGCCAGGTGAATGAGCACATCAGGTTTATTGGCCAGGTCATTCAAAAACGCACCATGAATATTTTGTTGTTTTACAGGCTGTACGGCAGCGCGTTTTGCAGCAGCAATATTGCCGGGGGCAAGCAGGTCTATTGCCTCAACCTGGTTCTTGGTTTTTAATTGTTTATGAAGATGATGCCCGATAAAACCGGCTGCACCTGTAATGAATACTAACGACATGTTTATATGAGGAGCAAGGTAATTCAGATAATTAAATTACCCAATTAATCTGTGCTTAAACGCACCATTTACTGAACCACTTTTCCATAACCAGGATTTTCCACAATTTCCAGTTGTAGGTTTCATTAAGCAGGTCATCAATATACGATTGATTAATGATACTGTATTTTACCAGGTTACTGTTGCCGAGCTGTTCTTTATAAAAATCAAGGTTCATGTAATAGCTGTCGGGACCAACAAATCCCTGCTTTTTTCGCTCCAGGATCTCACCCGGTAAATGGGCTTTCAGGTTTTCGTAGAGTAAAAACTTGGTCTGATCCTTTTTGTAATAAGCCTTTTCGCTCAGCGAAAATATTTTTTCGAATAAATGATGATCAAGGAACGGCACACGCACTTCCAATGAATTGGCCATACTTGCCCGGTCTATTTTAGTCAGCACCAGTTCGCCCATAAAACACTTCATGTCCATGTATTGAATGGACTTTAAAGATGTGAGCTGCTTTTTGTAATGCCCACGGTAAAACCAATGGACATCATCTGCGATGTGTTTATGCAGATCAGGATGAAGCAGCTTTTTAAGCTCATGCCTGTCAAACCACCCCATTGCCATTGCATTTGCATAAAAGGCAACAGCATCTTTGGGTACCAGTCTTTGTTTTAGCTTATTCCATAACCCTCCGGGATTATTCAGGTTATAAAAATCATGCTGCCAGGTGTAGCCTCCAAAGATCTCATCGGCCCCTTCGCCACTTAAAACCGCTTTAACTTTGGAACGGGCAAGCCTGCTTACCATATACGTGGGCACAATTGAAATATCAGCAAAGGGCTCATCATACACTTCGGGCATGATATCCACCAGTTGCAGGCTGTTCTCATTGGCAATAACAGCATCATTCTCTACACCTAAATGTTTCGCTACGATGTCCGCATAATAATGCTCGCTTTTCTCCCAGTTGTTAAATCCTATCGAGAAGGTTTGGGGATCGCAGCCCAACGATTTCATATAATAAACCATTGCGCTGCTATCATACCCGCCACTTAAAAACGAACCAACCGGCACGTCTGCGCGAATATGCTCTTTAACCGAGTTGGATAGAATGGCATTGATCTCTTCAATTAACTGCTGTTCATTTTCAGAACCATCAGCTTCTTTAATCTGCCAGTATTCTGTTTCGGTATATGCCAGCGTATTGGTATCAAACTCCAGGTAATGCGCTGGTTTAACTTTAGCCACATGCTGCCAGATGGTTTTAGGAGATGGGATGTAACGGTAAACAAAATAATCGGAAAGCGATGAAAAATCAACCTGTTTTTCCACCAGGCCTGAAGCCATTATCGCTTTCAATTCGGATGCGAATAGCAACTGTGCTGAGGAAGCATGATAATACAATGGCTTTATGCCAAACCGGTCGCGCACCAGGAAAAGTTTATGTTGATGCTGATCAAGCAAGGCAAATGCGAACATTCCTTTTAAGTGATTTACACATTGAATCCCCCATTTAATATAGGCCGCTATAATCACTTCGGTATCGGTTTCTGTTTTAAACGCGTATTCGTTCTTTAACTCTTCTTTCAGTTCCCTGTAATTATATATTTCTCCGTTAAAGGTAAGCTGTATGTTTCCAT
Organism: Bacteroidota bacterium; assembly: GCA_040385895.1. Taxonomy (GTDB): domain Bacteria; phylum Bacteroidota; class Bacteroidia; order UKL13-3; family UKL13-3; genus UBA6183. The sequence continues at coordinate 3,770 of JAZKGM010000206.1, read as the reverse complement.
CATTTCCCGGAAGCGGTTGTTTTCCGGCTTCGCTTAAGTCCAAGAACGAAAGCCTCCGGTGACCAAGCGCAATGTTATTTGATCCATTGATGAAAATACCGGAATCATCCGGTCCCCTATGGGCCAGGGTATCCAGCATTGTTAAGAACAATGCCCTGTTGATGGTTTTATCCAAGCTGATATGTCCTGCAATTCCACACATATTAATATTGCTCTCCCAAATATAGGTAACGGTATGCCTGCTCCGTTTGTAATACATAAAGCGATGAGGGCATCAGCACTCCCGAAAAATACCTGCCTGCTATATGCCAGAACCTTTTAGGGACCGGACCATATATCTTGGTGTATTTTTCAAATGGCTTCAATTGTTCATTGTTTTTCATTACATAATCATCCAGCACCGCTGCAAATTCCTTTTGGGTATTTTTTTGGTCTCCTGCAATTTTAGCATACAAAAAATGCGTGACCAGGTCTTTTGAGTTTCCAAATATTCTGCCCGTGGGAAGCAGGCTTAACGTTTTATAGTCCCTGTTCACAAAGCGGTCGAAATCAATGATGCTGTTGTGACCTCCATCAATTAATACAGCGGGGTTACCGGGGTCGACCAGGTATTTAGATCCACCTATAACAACCAGCGGGAACGTATGGATACTTTTTACGGAAACCGGGTACGCTTTAATGCCCAGCAACGTATCCACCAATTTTATAAAGTAGTTTGTTCTCCCGTCACAATTCACGGCAAAATCATTCGAATTGCCATGTGCATAGTAAGCGCTTAAATGATCATTTTCAGCATAGCTCCTTACGCAGTTAAACGTATCTAAAATCCCTCCTGAATATTGAACGCTAAACGCAGCATGAACAAGATCTGCCAGCACAAGGCATTTGATATACTGCTTTGTGGTGGTATTGCAGGAGGAGCCATCAAGGGCATTCAACTTCGCCTTTACATATGCATACACGTGTGTAAAATCCATTGCAATATTGTATTTCAACAGGCTATCCGTGGCTGGTGCTGCCTGTTCATACCCGGCTTTCCCTTTGTTCACAAAATCAATCACACAGCCAACATCAACCTCCTCTTTATCACCGCAGGCAGATAGCAATGAAACTATCATAACGAATATGCAACTGATCTTACCTGCCATTTATTGAAAGATACTCCTTATTTTTTTTATAAATCCAAATTCATTTTCTTTCCTGTAGAGCGGTGTTTTTTTAAGGTCTTTTCCTAATGCTAAAAAAAGGTAATACAGGATCGTATTAACAACTAAAGGGATAAAACGGAGCACCAGGTTGCCTATCCAGATCTTAAAAATATATTTAATGGACAGCCACACCTTATTAAACGTTTGATTCAAAAAGGAAATAAAATAAGGGTGAACGATAAATACCAGCAACCAATACCAATGATGAAACAAAATAAAGCCCAGCCATACCAAAGCACTAATGATGATATACCCCCGAAGTGACACATTATCGTTTAAAACGTTGTGTTTCTTTTGAAGATAAAAGCAGGTATAATAAACCATTAGCCCGATCAACATCATAAAATATGCAGGCTCTCCTGTATAAGAATACATGTTTATGTTTAATGCCAGTATTGAAAAAACAATGAACACCTCGAACAGCAAAACAAGCTTTTTTACCACATGTTGATTGCCTACAGCAAATGTTTGAACACCCGACCTTTTATCGTTAGCGAGATCATGAACCTGGTGAATAAGAATATCACGCATACCAATGCAAAATGTAAGCACAACTAAGTTTATTGCAAATGCCGGTTGCAACACAATAAAATCATTTACCAGGAACAGCAGCATGATCACGGGCATGACATGGGCATAACACGCATCGGTGACTAAACCCAAAAGACCCTTTTCTTTTAAACGAATAGCGGGTAAGGAATACAGCACCAGCAACAGCAGTTGAAGCACAAAAAAAACACGCAAGCCCGACAGCACCCGATCAACAAGTAAATAACCTGCTAACCATAAAAACAGGATGAGCAGAATAATTACACCCTTATTCATCACTTGTGTGCTATTAAATTTTCCGGCTTTATGATCGGTGCTTACATCCATCAGGTCGTTAAAAAAATAAGCCCCGGTGCCTGTAAATAAATAAGCCAGACACAGCACGAATGCACCCGTGGGAAAGCCCGTATTGTAAAGGCCAAAACGAAAAGTAAGGAGTAAAATAAAACTGCCAAACAACAATAAATTGTAGGCAGCAAAAGGATATAACCTGGAATATATTTTTTTAAACAGGTGCACTTTTACCAGCAATTAACTACCTCTAAAAACCACGCTGCGGTAAGGCCTGAAGAACCTCCGTAAAAATTCCGGTCTTTAGAAGTGAAATAAGGATACTGTTCAAAATCAAAATTTTCCTGGTCAGTCATAACAATGATGCGCTCTTTAAGATCATCTAACTTATTTGTTTTATTAAAATAAGCAAGCGTGAGATAAGCCAGGTTTAATTCGGCAAAACTGTATTCATTCAACCCTTTTTCAATAAATGCTTCCATTTCATCGGCAAGCACAGCAAAACCTGTAACACCATGCCGGTAAGCCCTTGCTATGTGGTAGGCGATCACAATGTCTTTATCGTAAAAAAAATAATGATCGGACCTGTTGCGCCAGGTGTTGATGCAATGCTCAATGGTTTTGGCCGTTCTCTCATTTTCGCCCAGGTACATCAGCACATTGGTCATTACACCCAGCTCGCTATCTGAGTAGCTCAACATTTGTCCTTTGATGGTAGGTTCAATTGCCTTACGTTGTTTATATAACTTTAATGCCAATGCATAATCAGAAACAAGCAATGAAAAGCTTGGCTTGATCCATGTTAAAATTTCACCACCGGGTTTGATGTTGTTATACAATAATGGCTTATTTGAGCTTTCTATGCCACATTGCTGCAATACGAACGAACAAACCGCAATATCATCTACATCCGGGGGAACGGGATTGCGGCAATTATCAATTTTCCAGAAGCGCCAGGTATCGGCAAGCTCTTTTGTGTGAAGCAAAAAGTCTGTTGCTTTTTTTATAAGGTCTGTATCTGTTTTAAGCGTTGAATGAAGTAACGAATACAGCACATTGGCATGAATAAACGGGGATGGATACGTATAATGCCATTGACCCGCATCCAGCTTAGGATACAATTCAAAGGAAGGAAACTCATTATATTTAAGCATTGACTGCCTGATTACTTCTGCAGCCTTTTGTATGGCCAGGTTAACAAGCTCCCTGCCTGCCCTGGCTTTCCAAACCGGTAAACGGTTCACCCCCCTGACATGGCTTGAATGCTTATACACAAGCCCTCTATTATCATCAATGCCCAGATCGGGAAAAGCATGTAACAATTCCTCTATCGCTATTTGTGCTTCCTGTTTTGCAAGGTTTGCCCCTATGCAGTAATGAGGTCCGTAACCAAACGAAAGGATCTTCCCCTTGGGCCGATCCACATCAAATACATCAGGATGTTCAAATACACCAGGATCTCGGTTTGCGGCCCCGATGGCCAGGCCAACGGTAGCACCCATGGGAATAACTTTGCCGCCAATGCTTAACTCCCGTGTGGTGGTTCTTTGTATGATCTGTGTGGGAGCTTCCAGGCGCAGTGTTTCAAAGATCACATCCTGCAGGCAGCCGGGCTCCGTAAGTACCCGTTTTCTTAACGTATCGTTTCTAAGAATAAACAGCAAGGCAGAAGAAACAAGGTTTGGCGTGGTTTCATTGCCACCAAGCAATAAAACCTTCGCA
>JAZKGM010000205.1:0-5056 GCA_040385895.1 Bacteroidota bacterium | reverse complement strand
GAAGACGATTGCATAAAGGATAACCTCGACATACTTAGCTTGCGCATCTTATCCCGGTTTCCCACAGCAAAGGGTACGGTCTTTAAAGATCCTTTTCGCACATTGCGGTATTTTTATCACAACAGGGTTCACTCTGCTATAGCCCTGAAGCAAAAAATATCATTGCGCAACAAGGTGAATAAAATTCCATTTAATGAACGATCCCATTGGATCAACAAATCAAAATGCGAGATCTGCCTTTCGTGCAACTTACCGTTATTAACAAATGAACTGGCACAACAAATCAAGTGATCTTCGATGAATAAACTCTTATTCCTGTTCTTCCTGTTCCCTGTAAGCGTGTATGCGCAAACAGATACATCCGGCATAAAAGCGCATCTTTTGGCGATCACAAAAACACAGGGATTCCGCACGTATAAGGATTTAGCCACGCTGGATCGAACCGCTTCTTACATTGAATCTGTATTTAAACAATATGCCGATACCGTTTATTTTCAAACCTACCTGGTTAACGGGGTGGAGTACAAAAATGTGATCGCATCATTCGCCACCCATCAACCCAAAAGGATCGTAACAGGTGCACATTATGATGTGTGTGGCGAACAACAGGGCGCTGACGATAATGCGAGCGGGGTTACCGCATTGCTTGAGCTGGCGCGTATGCTTAAAGGCAGGCAGTTAAAGCACAGGGTCGACCTGGTGGCCTATACGCTGGAAGAACCCCCGTTTTTCAGAACAGCACATATGGGAAGTGCGGTTCATGCCGCATCGTTGAACAAGGATGAAATAATAGGCATGGTTTGTTTGGAAATGATCGGGTATTTTAGCGATGCAAAAAGATCGCAGGAATATCCTGGCCGTTTCCTGAAGTTGTTTTATGGTGGCAGGGGCAATTACATTACACTTGTTAAAAAGCCTGGTGCAGGAAAATTTGTGCGGCAATACAAACAGTCGTTTAAAAGAGCCGACCGGATAAGAACAAAAGTGTTTACAGGGCCGGCTTCTTTGCCGGGCATTGATTTCAGCGACCACCAGAATTACTGGAAAGCCGGGATCAGCGCGTTGATGATAACCGATACAGCTTTTTACCGCAACAAAAATTACCACGAAGAAACAGATCGTGTAGAAACGCTTGAGATGAAAAGAATGGCCAAAGTAATTGATGCTACGTATGCTGCCTTAATGAGCCTCGCGACCTGATATTAAATTTTCTTCCTGGTTTTCAGTGCTTTATTTTCTTTCATTGATTTTGTTCTTGACCTTCACGCAACGTGATGGCATAGCTTTGTTTAAAATTTCAGATGCATGGAGAAATTTTCAGTTAATCAGTTGGCAAAGTTGGCCGGTGTAAGTGTGCGCACACTTCATCATTACGATGAGATCGGTTTGCTTAAACCATCATTACGGGGCGAAAACAAATACCGTTTTTACGGGAAGAACGAGCTGGTGCGTTTGCAGCAGATCCTGTTGTATAAAGAGCTTGATATTCCATTGATACAGATCGGTGAGATATTGGATGCACCCGGTTTTGATGTAATGAGCGCTTTGCAACAGCATAAGCTGGCGCTGGAAAAGCAGGTAAACAAAGTGAAACAGCTTTTGCTGACGATTGACAACACCATTGTTCAACTTAAAAACAAAACAGAAAAAATGAATTACGAAGACATGTACAAGGGCTTTAGCAAAGAACAGGCTGAAGCTTACGAAAAAGAAGCCACCGAACGCTGGGGCGATGCCGTTAAAGAATCAAAAGAGCGGATGAAACAGATGAGCAAGGCCGAATGGGAAGCATTGATGCAGGAGGGCGAGCACATCAACAGGGAACTGGTTTCGCTGATGCATTTGCCGGTGAGCGATGATGCGGTGCAGGCTTTGGTGAAACGCCATTTCGGGATGACAGGAAAGCATTATACCGTAACACCTGAAATGTATAAAGGACTGGCTGAAATGTATCTTGCCGATGAGCGGTTCACTGTTTACTACGATAAGCATAAGCCAGGACTTGCCGCATTCCTGAGCAAAGCCATGATCGAATTTGTTAAACAACTTTAAAAAGAAAGAGGCTGCTTTTTGGTGCAACCTCTTAAACTTATTCAAAATTATTTTTACGCAGGCTTTTAATTGCGGCATCCCGCTTTTTTGTATCCAGTCTTTTTTGAACCGCTCCTTTCGAGGGTTTTGTTGCTTTTCTTTTTTTGCGCACAACAAAACACTTGTTCAGCAACTGGTACATTTTTTTTATCGCAGTTTCTTTGTTTTCAAGTTGTGTTCGGGCGGCCTGTGCAATAACCTGCAAAACACCTTCATTGCTTATTTTGCCGGCAAGCTTTTCGTTAATGATATTCTTTTCTTCATCAGTAAGTAAAGCGGAACCGCTCACCACAAAATCGATCTGCACCTTGGTGGAAACCTTATTTACATTTTGCCCGCCTTTTCCACCACTCCGGCTTGTTTTAAAAAGAAATTCCTTATTCAGATAAGGCTGCTCGAACCTCATTTTTAATACCCGGTAAAATTAAATTCTTCGCGCAATTGTTTTCTTGTGCGTGTCACCACATTTACATCCATTTTTATATCAGTTAGCGGCCTGTTGTTGGCATTCTGAGGTTGTTTTACAATGCTGTCGGCCACTTCGATCCCATTTAGTATCTTACCAAAAACAGTGTATTCATTGTTCAGGGATTGGGTTCCCGGTGTTGAAACACAAATGTAGAACTGGGAGCCGCTTGATGCCTTTGACGGATTTTGTGCATTTCCAAGCCTGGCTGCTGCTACTTCGCCACGGGCATGTTTAATGGTTGATTTAATTTCGGCCGGTATGGTATATCCCGGACCGCCCTGTCCGTCATTCGATGGGTCACTGTCTTTGCTGTTCGGGTCTCCGCCCTGGATCATGAAATTGGCAATGCAACGGTGAAATGTCGAACCGTCAAAATAGTTGGTATCTGCCAACCCCAGGAAATTGTTCCGGTGCAATGGCGTTTCCCTGTACAGCCACATATACATGGTTCCGAAACTGGTTTTTATTTCGATGATCTGTTCTGTGGTATCGTTAACTACAGGTGTTACAGGCTTTGCTTCTTCATCCTTTTTACAGGCACTGATAATAAGAAACAGGCTAAGACTGGCGAAAAGTATTTTTTTCATGCGTTAAGGTTTTTAACGAATATAAACATTCCCGTGAAATCTCTACTTCGTGCCCTGCATAAATGAAATGATGCTGTTGTAGTTGGGGTGAGACGAACGGTAAAACTGTGCCATCATGCCCACATGGGCGCGTTTGGGGTTGATGACCAGCGCTGCACCCGGCTGGTATTTTTTAAGCTCCGTATAAAATGTATTCGTGTATTCGGTGATAGCGGGATATGTTTTGCCGCCTAAAAATGTAAGCACGGGTGGCGTACGTTTACTGATGTAATAATAGGGGGATGCTTTTTTCCAGGTTTCCTGGTCGGTGGTAAATGTAGGATAATAGATGCCGTTGTACTCATCTTTATACTTGATCAGGTAATTATACATATCCAGCCCGAAGGCATCGATCAGCACAATTCCTTTTACCGGGTTGTTTATGTTGAGCGTTTTAAAAAAACGTTCGTCCATGGCAACAAGCGCACCGAGGTGAGCCCCGGCAGAGTGGCCCGATACAAAGATCCTTTCAGGGTTTCCGCCATAAGCCGCACTGTTGTTCTTTACCCATAAAATGGCACGGGCCACATCCATGGTCATTCCGTAATAATCAGTATCTTGGGTAAGGCGGTAGTCGATCACCACTGTTACAATGCCTTTAGCAGCCATTCGCTTTGCAAAAAAACTGTACGTTTCTTTTTTGCCCGATTTCCAGTTGCCCCCGTGAATAAAGATAAGCACATCATTGTTGTTGCCTGTTTTTTTGGGTGAAAAAACATTAAGGCTTAAGCTTCTTTCTTTATCATACAGGATGTTCTTGTTCTTGGTAATGCTCCTGCAATTGCTAAAGAACAGGATGGGGATAAAGGCAAAGTTTAAAAGGGCTGTTTTGTAAAAGGTAAAATTCATCTGGATCGTAAACCTCAAAGTTAATCGCTTGGTTTGTTGGAAAGTTAACAACTGATGGCGCATTAGGTTTTTAATGACAAGTTAATTTAACGGATACCCTTTTGTAAAGGGATACAGGCAATTATATTTCTGTATTTTTTAACATCATCATATAATTATATATTTGGTTCGAATGGAGATTATTGAACCCATCTGGAAGGGATTAATTACCGGGATACTTTTTACATTAACGTTTGGGGCAGTGTTTTTTTCATTGATCCAGGCCAGCATTCAGCGTGGGCTAAAAAAGGCCTTATTTATTGCTGCGGGTGTAGTGATCAGCGATGCGTTTTTTATTGGTGTGGCGGTGCTGGGCTCTACATTCATTTCTGACGAAATGCATAAGTATGACCTCCAGATCAGGATAACCGGCTTTGTCTTTCTATTGGTCCTGGGCATCCGTTCATTGGTTAAAAAAGATAAAGACCACCGAAACGATAATACCTTAACAGATAAGCGTAACATCATTTACCTGGTAAAAGGGGTGATGCTGAACAGCATTAACCCGATGATACTGATCAGTTGGATAGGGGTTACAACTTATGTGAAAACCACTACTGCGTTCAGCATGGACCAGCTCATCTTTTATTTCCTTATTGTGCTTGCCACCATGTTTTTCACCATGTTCGGCATTTCCTATTTTGCGGGTAAGCTGCGCAATGTGCTTTCTCCCGAAAACCTTCACCGGCTGAATACCGGGAGCGGGGTTGTGTTTATCATTTTTGCGGTGGTGATCATCTGGCCTATATTAGGGCTGGGAATGTTTTAGCCGGCTGTTGGCGTATGAGAAATAAAGGATTGATCTTAACCACAATTGTTTTCTTTCTGACCGTAAATACCATCTACTATTGGGAGGTGTGGCTCGGTCTGTTTGCAATACCAGCCTATTTACTGGTGTTTATTGTATTTCTGGGACTTGTTATTGCTTTTATCCGGCAGGTTTATTTATCGATAAAAGAAAGATTTACAGATACGCATCGGC
>JAZKGM010000204.1:0-4276 GCA_040385895.1 Bacteroidota bacterium | reverse complement strand
CACGTTATGTGGTGATGAACCGCAATGAAATTACCTTTCCCTTCAAGCGTTACCAGATGCAGCCCGTATGGCGTGCCGACCGGCCCCAGAAAGGCCGCTACCGCGAGTTCTGGCAATGTGATGCCGATGTGGTGGGCAGTGATAGCTTACTGAACGAGCTGGACCTGATCCAGGTGTATGATGAAGCATTTCGTAAACTTGGTATCAGCAACTATGAGCTGAGGATGAACAACCGCAAGATCCTGGCAGGGATTGCCGAGGTGGTTAAAAGCGTGGAGCATATGAATGCGATCGCTGTTGCTATTGATAAACTGGATAAGATCGGGGTGGATGGCGTTCGCAAAGAATTAACAGAACAGGGATTCAGCGAAGCAGAACTTGATACACTTTTTTCCATTATTAGTATTACAGGCGATAGCCTCACCATTTTAAACGAACTGAAACCTAAATTAGCCGGTTCTGCAGAAGGCTTAAAAGGCATAGAAGAACTTGAATTTATATTCAGATCACTTAAGCAACTCAACAACTCAACAACTCAGCAGATCAACATAAAGACCGACTTCTCCCTTGCCCGGGGTTTATCTTATTACACCGGCTGCATTTTCGAGGTGGTTTCAAACGATGGCTCACTTAAAAGTAGCATTGGTGGCGGTGGCAGGTATGATAACCTGACCGGAATTTTTGGCCTGCCAAATGTTTCAGGTGTTGGCATATCTTTCGGACTTGATCGCATTTTTGACGTGATGGATGAATTGAACCTGTTTCCTCCAACACTCAAATCAGCAGACACAAAAGTGTTGTTCTGCCATGCCGATGAAGCTACGCAGCGCTATTGTTTACCGGCTTTGAAACAATTGCGTGATGCAGGGATCGCTGCCGAGCTTTACCCGGATGTTACCAAAAAAATGGGAAAGCAGATCGAATATGCCACCGAATTACAAATTCCTTTTGCGGCTATTGTCGAGCAAACGGAAATGGAACAGGGTTTGTTTAAAATAAGGAACCTGGTTACCAGGGAGCAAAAGACCTGCAGCATACAAGAGTTAATAGAATTGGCGTTAAATTAATACCGCAGTAAACTGCGGAGTTTATTATAGAATATGAAATTTGTTTCTGTAAATCCCTACACCGAAGAAGTTTTAGCCGAATATGATCATATCCATGAACAGGCGCTTCACTTAGTTATTGAAAAAGCTGACATCGCACAAAGGCACTGGCGAAAAATTCCGGTGGAGCAGCGTGTTACTTATTTTTCGAAGCTTGCTGTGTTGATCAGGCAAAAGCATGAAGAGCTGGCTGTTCTGGCTACACTCGAAATGGGCAAAACACTAAGTGAGGCCAAAGCAGAAGTGCTGAAATGTGCACGTGGCTGTGAATACTATGCGGCCCATTCCGCTCAATTCCTTAAACCGAAGATCAGCGTGGCCGAAACGGGCAAAACGGTTCAGGTGAACCATGATCCGTTGGGGGTTATACTGGGCATTTTTCCATGGAACTTCCCTTACTGGCAGATCCTGAGAAGTGCTGTTCCCACGGTAATTGCAGGCAATGCCATGCTGGTGAAGCCGGCACCCAATGTGCCTCAATGCAGCCTGGCCATCCAACAGATCATTGACGAATGTGGCTTGCCAAACGGCCTTATCCAGGTGGTATTTGCCGATGAAGAGCAGATCAGGCATATGATTGCCGATAAACGCATTAAGGCAGTTACCTTAACGGGAAGCGACAAAGCCGGGAGTATTGTGGCCTCCAATGCGGCAAAACACATTAAAAAAAGCGTGCTTGAATTAGGCGGGAGCGATCCGTTTATTGTGCTTGATGATGCCAACCTCGACAGAACGCTGGAACAGGCTATTACCGCACGGTTTCAAAACAACGGGCAAAGTTGTATTGCTGCAAAACGATTCATTTTGCATGAAAAGATCGCAGACATATTTCTTCAACGGCTCACTCAGAAAATTGCTGCACTTACCTGCGGCAATCCATTAACTGATGGAACGAACATTGGTCCCCTGGCTCGTAAAGACCTTCGTGATAAGCTTGCTGCACAAGTGGATGAATCGGTAAGGCAGGGAGCAACTATTCAGTACAGGCATGTTCAAACCATGGATAGCGGTTGTTTTTATCCGCCAACAATTCTTACCAACATCAACCATAATTGCCCGGCTTACTACGAAGAGCTGTTTGGCCCGGTGGTTTCCGTATACGTGGTTAAAAATGACGAAGAGGCTGTTCAGCTGGCCAATGCTACTGACTTTGGCCTGGGTGCAAGTGTATGGAGTGGCAATGAAGACCGTGCGTTAAAAGTGGCAGCGGAAATTGAATGCGGGCAGGTTTTTATTAACGAGATGGTAAAGTCGCAACCTTCGCACCCGTTTGGCGGGGTAAAAAGATCGGGATATGGCAGGGAGCTGGGTGAATATGGTTTGTACGAGTTCTGTAACGTAAAAGCAGTTTGGAAATAGGGTTTGGAAATTTAATTTGCTGTTAAAAGAAATATACTACATATTGCATGTAAACCGTTAAAGAAATAGTGAACAGAATATTAGCAATAGACGATGACCCGATAAACCGGCAATTACTGGAGATCTATCTTCTGGATGACTTCTCTTATAAAATTGTACCCAATGCCAAGCAGGCTGTTGAAAGCCTCAGCAACGAAATCTTTGATATGGTGGTTACCGATGTTAACCTGGATGGCGGGCATGATGGGATCTGGCTTGGCCGTTATATCAAAGCAGAGCCCAAGTATAACCAAATGCCCGTGGTTGCATTCACTTCTCACGTGGTAAACTACCTTAACCAGCAATCGATCACCGATGCGTTTGATTTTGTGATCGAGAAACCGGTGATCAAGAAAAACTTCGTGGCCAAACTGAAAGAGATCTTGGTAGAAGCAAATTAGGTTAAACGGCACTATTTAAATTTTAGCTGCCACACCCACACGTTAAACCACATTTTTAAGTACACGGTGAACAGGATGCTTAGGGTAAGTCCAAAAACCAATAGCAACCCGATAAACTTACCGCCCGCATTTTTTCCTGCATTGAATACTTTTTTCGTTGTGCGTTCGCTCCACTTATCAATATAGGAAAAGGCCGGAAACAGGATAAAAACAGTAGCTGCCATACCAATAGCAGTGGCCTTGGCAGGATGCATGCTGCGGAGATAGTCCAACCCGAAATTGCCTATACAGGTGGTGAGGATATTTACAAAAAGAATAGAGACCAGGAACACCAATGCATTAAGAACTTTTTTATAGCTCATTATGCACTAGTTCGTTTTGCCCGATTTAAATCCGATGGTTCGTTTACCGGTAATGCCTGAATAATCAAATTTAAACTCTTCCACATCTTCAAAAAGCAATTCTTTGATCATGTCAAGCGACCTTTCTGAGGTTGGGATTTTTGCCAAACGCAGGTGTTGGTTCTTAATGGCTTCTTCAATCACTTTTCTCACGCTACGCGCATTGCCAAAGTATTGGTTGCGTGTTTCGTATTGAAATGCCATATATGCTTTTAAATGTTCCCTTGCTTTTTCATCAGGTGTAATGCTGTTGCTGTTCAGCATGCGTAATGCAATTTCATAAAGCTGCTCGGCATTGTAATCCTCAAAATGAAGGGTACGGTCGAAACGGGAGCTCAGGCCCGGGTTAGACTCCATAAAACGTTTCATGTTTTCGGTATACCCGGCCACGATCACAACAAATTCCCCGCGCTCGTCTTCCATGCGCTTCAGTATCGTTTCAATGGCTTCTTTTCCAAAATCATGTTCGCCACCTTCACTCAATGCATAAGCCTCATCCACAAATAAAACGCCTCCCATGGCTTTATTGATCACCTCGTTGGTTTTAATCGCTGTTTGACCCACAAAGCCACCAACCAGTGCCTGCCTGTCGCATTCTACCAGGTTACCCCGCTCTAAAATGCCAAGGGCTTTATAGATCTGCGCGAGTAAACGTGCCACGGTGGTTTTACCTGTTCCCGGGTTCCCGGTAAACACTGAATGCAGGGAAAAGCTTTGCCGGATGTCCTTACCGATCTCGCGGTAAAACCTCACCAGGTTAACAAGCTCCTCGATTTCGGTTTTGATCTTCTCAAGCCCGATCATGGTTTGAAGTGCGTGCAAGGCAGAACGCAGTAATTCTTCATCAACAGGTATATCGGCTATTGCGCGGTACTTAGAGTTGAAGATCTTACCGATGTCTTCAGGTTTTATCGTAGAAAGGTCTTCCTTGCTTAGCCAAACTATTTTTTCAATTTCAGAATCTGGTTTT
>JAZKGM010000203.1:11492-24897 GCA_040385895.1 Bacteroidota bacterium | reverse complement strand
ATGCGCCTGCCGCTTTAACTGCAAATACCTGGTACAAACGGGTGGTTACTTCGGGTGCGTGTGCTAACGATACCACAGCGGCTATTGCCATAACTGTTGGTGCCAGCGGTACATGGACCGGTGTTACAAGCAATGCATGGGGCAATACTGCAAACTGGAGCTGCCCTCTTGTTCCTACTTCTTCCACCAATGTTACCATTCCTTCGGGCACGCCAAACAGCCCTGTTATTACAGATGCACAACAGGCTAATAACGTAACCATAAACACCGGTGCTACATTAACATTGAATAATGTGAATGCCATACTGAGTGTGTTTGGCAGCATTACCAATAATGGTACGTTTACCAACACCAGCGGCAAGCTGAACATGGCTGGCTCATCGGCTCAAACCCTGATTGGCGGAACATACAGCGACCTGCAGGTGAACAACCCGAACGGGGTTACACTGGGAGGAAACGTTACATTGAACGACTCGCTGGTAATGGTAAATGGGCTCCTGACGCTTGGAGCAAATTCATTAACAATGGGTAATACCTCATTATCAAGTGCTGGTAATACTGCTTCATATGTTAGAACAAACTCAACAGGAAGGGTAATTGTACAGAATGTGGGAACAGCAGGCAAAACAGGTAATGTGATCATTCCGGTGGGTAATACCACCTACAACCCGGTTGTGCTGGCTAACGCAGGAACTGCAGACACCTACACCGTTTGGGTGATCGACAGTGTTACTGCAAATTATTCGGGAAGCACACCTTCGGGACTGAAGCTGACAACAGGTGCAGTGAACCGTACCTGGTTCATTAACGAAACGGTGGCAGGCGGAAGCATTGCATCGGTTACTTTGCAATGGAACACCGCGGATGAACTGAGCGCATTTAACCGTGCGTCAAGCTATGTGTCGCGTTACACGGGTACCGGCACCGCATGGAGCAACAATACGGCCACTGCCGCTGCTGGTTCCAATCCTTATACACAGGTACGCGCAGGTATCACTAGCTTCTCTCCTTTCGGGGTAGGTAGCGGAACAACTTTACCTGTTCAGTTGATCAGTTTCACAGGGATGAAAAAAGCGAAGTTGGTCGAACTAAGTTGGTCAACAGCAAGCGAGATCAATAACGATCATTTCATCATCGAGCGTTCAACCGATAACAGATCATTCGAACCAATAGGAACTGTAAAAGGACATGGTAACAGCAACTCGCTGAACACCTACAACCTTGCAGACGACATCACGGCACTGATCAGTCAACGTGTGGGCACCGTATACTACAGGCTTACCCAGGTTGATGTAAATGGCAGGAAAAACGATGGCGGACAGGTGGCGTTGGGCATAGCTGAAACCTTCTCAGGCATTACAGTAACTGCGCAGCCAAACCCTTTCTCTTCTTCGGTTTCTTTGTCGGTTAACTCAGGTGTTGAAGAGCATGTAACCATCCGTGTAACAGATCTTGCAGGCCGTCTGGTAAGCTTCCAAACCGCTCAGATCCTCACTGGAGATAACCAGATCCAGGTTCAAAACCTGGATGATGTGAAAGACGGGGTGTACTTCATCAACCTTACTACTTCCAACGGGATTATTACCCGTAAGGTTGTTAAAGGCAACTAAGCTTTTTAAGCTACTTATCAAAACAGAGAAAGCCGCCCCAAGGGGTGGCTTTCTCTGTTTAATAGGCCTTTGTAATAATATTATTGACCTTGCTGACGTTTTCTAGCAGTCATAAAAAAACCGGTTCTTTATAAGAACCGGTTTAGAACGTGGTGTGGGAGGGAATCGAACCCCCGACACAAAGATTTTCAGTCTTTTGCTCTACCGACTGAGCTACCGCACCATCTTTTAGGGAGTGCAAATGTAAAAGATAAATTTATTTATGCAAACTTTTATTCATAATCCATCATCCGTTTTATTAAAACATTAAACTCATTCTAAATTTCAGTATAAATAATACCGCAGTTCAGCGCCTGCCGATTTTGTGCTATACTTGTGCGGTCACAAATTTTTTAGTTGCATGATTTCACAGATCCTATTCGTTATTGTAGCTGCTGTTGCCTTCTATATCTTCATCAAAAACCTGGCTAAGATCCGCAGGAACATTTTGTTGGGTAAAAATATAGACCTGAGCGATAACAAGCCGGCCCGACTAAAGAATATGCTAAAGGTGGCCTTCGGGCAAACTAAAATGGCCGCCCGTCCTGTACCTTTCGTATTACATTTTATTGTGTATGCCGGTTTTGTGCTTATTAATATCGAAGTACTTGAGATCCTGATCGATGGTGCATTCGGAACCCACCGCGTATTGTCGGTATTGGGACCGGTTTATAACGTGGCGATCGGTTTTTTTGAGATCCTTGCTTTTGGGGTACTTGTTTCGTGCATCATTTTTCTGGGCAGGAGATATATTATTAAACTGAAACGTTTTCAAAGTCCCGAGCTCAAAGGTTTCCCTAACCAGGATGCTGCCACCATACTTTGTATAGAAATTGTATTGATGGCTGCGCTTTTAAAAATGAATGCTGCCGACCAGGTTCTTCAATCAAGGGGACATGAGCATTATACACAGGCCGGGGCTTTCCCCATCAGCAGCTGGTTATTCGCCCCGCTATACAATCATTTCAGCGATGGAACTTTATTGCTTATCGAACGGGCTGCCTGGTGGTTTCACATCCTTGGCATTTTTGCCTTTATGAATTACCTGCCGTTCAGCAAACATTTTCACATCATCATGGCCTTCCCCAATACCTATTTTACCCCGCTTAAACCTAAAGGTGAGCTGAATAATATGGCATCGGTAACCCAGGAAGTAAAGCTGATGCTTGACCCATCGGCAGTAACGCCAGAGGGCTATGAGCCGCCTACCAGCTTTGGCGTGAAAGATGTACAGGACCTGAGCTGGAAAAACCTGATGGACGCCTATACCTGCACCGAGTGCGGAAGGTGCACATCGAGCTGCCCGGCTAATATCACCGGAAAACTATTATCACCGCGAAAAGTGATGATGGATGTGCGCGACCGGCTGGAGGAGGTAGGAAAAAATATTGATGCGAATAAGGGTGCGTTTGTTGACGACAGTAAAAACCTTCACAGCTACACCAGCGAAGAAGAACTTTGGGCCTGCACCAGCTGCAATGCCTGCGTGGAAGCCTGCCCGATAAACATTAACCCGCTCGAGATCATTATTGAAATGCGCAGGTATAAAGTGATGGAACAATCTACCGCACCAGCAGCCATCAATAATATGTTCAATAACATAGAAAATAACCAGGCACCCTGGCAGTTCAGTCCCATGGACAGGGCCAACTGGACCAACGAATGATAAAGGCAGTACTTGTTATATAAAAATATTTGCCTACATTTGCATTACTTTATTTAAAATTACTGATGAGGGGACCCAAAAGTCCCCTCTCTTTTTACCTAAAAACGTAGATGGAAATTATAGCACAGGTTAAAGAATGGAGCGAAGGTTTTTTGCCGCAGGAGTTATTCCTGGTTGATGTGGAGCTGAATGAGTACAGCAAGAAGCTGAGCATTTATATTGATGGCGATAAAGGAATTGATATTGATGCGTGCAAAAACCTTTCACGTCATTTATCAGAAAAACTCGATGCAATGGATTATGGCGCAGAGCCTTACTCTCTTGAGGTTTCATCGCCAGGTGCCGACAGGCCTTTATTAGTTACGCGCCAGTATGCCAAGCACATTGGGCGCGAGCTGGATATTAAGCTGAAGGCAGAAACCCAGCTTACCGGCAAGCTGGAATCGGCAAATGAAAACGGGATCACCATACTGGTAAAAGATATAAAAAAGGGATATAAAGATGCCCCGCAAAAAGAAATCGCTTTTAATGACATTGATGTGGCTTCGGTCATTCTCTCATTTAAATAAAACAGAAAATATAATATAAAAATATATGCATAGTTCAGGATTAATTGACTCGTTCAGCGAGTTTAAAGAATTCAAAAACATCGATCGTGCCACCATGCAGCGCGTGTTGGAAGATGTATTCCGCAGTATGCTGCGTAAAAAATACAACAGCGATGAGTTTTTTAGTGTAATTGTTAACGATAGCAGCGGGGATCTCGAGATCTGGCACAACCGCGCCATTGTTCACGATGGTGAAGTGGAAGACATCCGTAAAGAAATTTCATTGGCCGATGCCCATAAAATTGAACCCGATTTTGAAGTGGGTGAAGAGGTTACAGAAGAAGTTACATTAGAAAGCTTTGGCCGCAGGGCTATTTTAGCCGCACGCCAAACCTTAATGGGCAAAATCCTTGAATTGGAAAAGGATGAACTGTACCGCAAATACAAAGACCGCGTTGGCGAGGTTGTGACCGGGGAAGTTTACCAGATGTGGAAAAAAGAGATCATGATCCTGGATGATGAAGGAAACGAATTATTGCTTCCTAAAACAGAAATGATCCCTGCCGATTTTTATAAAAAGGGAGACGCAATTAAAGCGGTTGTGTTAAAGGTTGAAATGTACAATGGCTCGCCACGTATTGTTTTAAGCCGCACAGCTCCTGTATTTCTTGAGCGTTTGTTCGAAATGGAAGTGCCCGAAATTATTGATGGCGTTATTGCCGTTAAGAAAATCGTTCGCGAACCGGGAGAACGTGCAAAAGTTGCCGTTGAATCGTTTGATGACCGCATTGATCCTGTTGGAGCCTGTGTGGGTATGAAAGGCTCACGTATCCATGGAATTGTACGTGAACTGCGTAACGAAAACATTGATGTGATCAACTTCACTTCAAACCTCCAGTTGTTAATTCAACGCGCATTAAGCCCTGCAAAAGTTTCCTCTATAAAATTAGATGAAGAAAGCAGGCGCGCTGCTGTTTACCTTAAGCCCGACCAGGTTTCGCTGGCCATTGGTAAAGGCGGGCACAACATTAAGCTTGCCGGTAAACTAGCCGGAATGGAGATTGATGTGTACCGCGAAAGCGAAGAAGATGAAGGCGATATCGACCTGGATGAATTTGCAGACGAGATCGACAGCTGGATACTGGATGAGTTTAAAAACATTGGTTGCGATACGGCCCGCAGCGTGTTAAATTTAAGCACAGCAGACCTGGTGCGCAGAACCGAACTTGAAGAAGAAACCGTGAACGAAGTTCGCAGGATCCTTCAGGCCGAATTTGAATAGTAAAGAGATTATTATACCTGCATGAACCAAGCTGTTTGGTTTATGCAGGCATAAGCAGTACATTTGAGCCGCTTAATTGCGCAGCCGTCACCGCAAAAGGCACAGTTTTAAAAATATTAAATGAGCGAAAACAAAGAATCAGTCCGCTTAAACGCAGTAGTAAAAGAGCTTAACGTGGGTATTCAAACCCTCGTTGAACACCTTGCCAAAAAGGGCTTTAAGGTGGACAACAAGCCTACAACCAAAATTACAGGAGAAATGTATGAGGTGCTGCTTAGCGATTTTCAGTCGGACAAAAAGGTGAAAGATGATGCGAAAGCATTGATTAAGCCTAAAGCTAAAAAAGAAGAGGCAAGCGCCCCGGCACCACCGGTTAAGGCGGCTGAGCCTGCAGTGGAGGATGAGGATGATTTTGATGATGGCATTCTAATAAAATCAGGCCTTTCAAACAACAACCAGGCTAAACCCGAAGCTCCTAAAAAAGAGGAGCCGGTGGTGGTAAAAGCAAAGGTTGAGGAACCGGAAGTGAAGGAAGAAGAAAAACCACAGGAAGTTGCAGAGGCCGACAAAGGTGGTTTGAAAGTGTTAGGCAGGATCAACCTCGATGACTTTAGCCCTAAGAAAAAGAAAGCAGCAGAGCCGGTAAAAGAAAAACCGAAAGCGAAAGTTGCGAAAAAAGAAGAAGCCCCGGCCAAAAAAGAAACGATCCAGGAACCTGTTGAAGAGCCTGTGGCTAAAACTGAAATAAAAGAAGAGCCTGTTGTTGTTGCTAAAGCAGAGGAACCAACGGCACAACCGGAAGTTGCAGCGCAGGAAGATGAATCAAAAGTAACAGAACCTAATTACGAAAAACTTTCGGGTTTAAAAGTAATGGGTAAGATCGTGTTACCGGTTGATCCTCCTAAAAAAGCGCAACCCGTTGCCAGCAGCGATGACAATGCCAATAAGAAGAAAAGGCGCAGAAAGAATTTTGTTGGTGGAAGCGATAGCCTTGATATGAAAAAAGTGGATGGGCAAAATCCACAGAACAGAACAGGCGGACAAGGAAATAACCCGGGTGGATTTAACCGTGGCGGACAAGGAAACAACACCGGTGGTGGTAATAACTTTAACCGTGGCGGACAAGGAAATAACCCGGGCGGTGGATTTAACCGTGGTGGACAAGGAAACAACACCGGTGGTGGCGCAAGACCTCCGTTTAACAAACCCGGGGGAAAAGGAAACTTTACCCCAAGGCCTCCCGGAGAAAAAGCGGAGATCACAGATAAAGAAATCCAGGATAAGCTAAAGGCAACCTTAGCGCGCATAAACGGCCAGCAAAACATTGGCCAGGTGCGTAGCAAGATCCGTAAGCAAAAACGCGATGCAGCAGCAGACAGGCGTGAAGAAGAGGCCATGGAAGCCGAAGGCGCATCGAAAAGGATAAAAGTAACAGAATTTGTTACGGCCAACGAATTAGCCCAGCTGATGGACCTGCCGATAACAAATATTATCTCGGCCTGTATGTCTCTTGGATTAATGGTGAGCATTAACCAAAGGCTGGATGCTGAAACGATAACCATCGTGGCCGAAGAGTTTGGCTACGAAGTTGATTTCGTAACCACTGATCTTATTGAAACCATTGAAGAGGAAATTGATAACGAAGAAGACCTTGTTTCACGACCTCCTATCGTAACCGTAATGGGTCACGTTGATCATGGTAAAACATCATTGCTCGATTACATCCGTAAAGCGAATGTAATTGCCGGTGAAGCGGGTGGGATCACCCAGCATATTGGTGCTTACGAAGTAACACTTGCCAATGGCAAACATGTTACGTTCCTTGATACACCAGGTCACGAGGCATTTACAGCCATGCGTGCACGTGGTGCTAAAATTACCGACATCGTTATCATCGTTATTGCAACCGATGACAGCGTAATGCCTCAAACCAAAGAGGCGATAAGCCATGCCCAGGCAGCGGGCGTACCTATTGTATTTGCGCTGAACAAAATTGACCGTGACGGTTCAAACCCTGATAAGATCCGCGAACAGCTATCAGCCATGAATGTATTGGTTGAAGAATGGGGCGGTAAATACCAGAGCCAGGAAATTTCTGCTAAAAAAGGATTGAACATCGATTCGCTGCTTGAAAAAGTATTGATCGAAGCCGATATGCTTAACCTTAAAGCAAACCCTGATAAACGTGCAGTAGGGAGCATTATCGAATCAACACTGGACAAAGGACGTGGTATCACGACCACGATAATGGTTCAGTCGGGTACCTTAAGGGTTGGTGATCCGATCCTTGCAGGTATTCACAGTGGTAAAGTAAAAGCCATGTTCGATGAGCGTGGCAAAAAAATGACCATTGCCGGCCCATCTACCCCGGTTGTATTATTAGGGTTTGACGGAGCTCCGCAGGCTGGTGATAAATTCGTGGTTGCCAAAAGCGAGCAGGAAGCCAAAGAGATCTCGAACAAACGTTCGCAATTGCAACGTGAACAGGGCATACGCACGCAAAAACACATTACACTTGATGAGATCGGAAGGCGCCTTGCTATAGGTAACTTCAAAGAACTGAAAGTGATCGTTAAAGGTGACGTGGATGGATCGGTAGAGGCCTTAAGTGATTCATTGATCAAGCTTTCGACACCGGAAGTACAGGTGAGTGTAATTTATAAAGGCGTAGGACAGATCTCTGAAAGTGATGTATTATTAGCTTCTGCCTCTGATGCCATCGTTATCGGATTCCAGGTAAGGCCTTCTCCGCAAGCACGTAAACTTGCCGAAACAGAGGCGATAGATATCCGCCTGTATAGCATCATTTACGATGCGATAGAGCAGATCAAATCGGCTATGGAGGGCATGCTTACCCCTAAAGAAGAAGAGAAAATTACGGGTACTGTTGAAATACGTGAAGTATTCAAGATCACCAAAGTGGGAACCATTGCAGGTTGTTATGTTACAGAAGGTAAAGTTTACCGCAACTCGAATGTGCGCATCATCCGCGATGGTGTGGTTGTTCATACCGGGGAGCTTGCTTCACTTAAACGCTTTAAAGATGATGTAAAAGAAGTGGCTTACGGTTACGAGTGCGGCTTGAACATCAAAAACTTTAACGACATTAAAGAAGGCGACCAGGTTGAGGCGTATGAAATTGTTGAAGTAAAACGTACGCTGAAATAATACATATCATCAATAAGATTATAAAAAGGCTACCTGCATTGCGGGTAGCCTTTTGTTTTAATATACGCTAAATTACGTATGGTGCGTGTCTTTCCTGTGGTTTAGATTTGCTGGCAGATAGTGAACCCGGCACTGCTGCGACAGAACTAACCCCTTTGTTCTTCCTGCAACCGGTTTTAAGCATGACCATGTAGTAGTGGTGGCGGGAGCCGTAAAGGCTCTTCTTTTTCATAGCAAAACGGGCCTGTGTAAAAACAAGCCCGTTTTTTATTGTGGCCAGAGCACACGGTGCCATGGAATACGCGAAAGCATAAGCAATATTCCGATCACGAAGAACGTGAGCGCTTTTTTATGTTTGAGCAACGGGTCTGTTTGCTTTTTACTTATGGAACGGCCCACCTGTACCATGGTTACCGCAATAAACATCATCAAAGCATGTTCAATGGCAAAGAACCGCATTTCCGGGTCCTTCATGGCACCGCCCAACCCGATCTTAAAGGCCTGCGTAACCAGCGGGCTTACAAAATAAAGAATGAGTCCGAGGATTAATTGCAGTTGGCAAATGCCAAGGAATATGGCTTGTGAATAATTGTCCGTTCGGGTAAAGCTTCTTCTTCTGATCCCCCAGAAAGCGCAGACAATGGCATATATTCCGGAAAGCAATACCAGCCAGCGGTTTATGTTATGAATGGTTAATAAAGACGCATACATAGTTATTCTTTTTACAGCGGCAATTTAATGCGGCTGCTTAAACTTTAATTTAAAAAATTCCGCATTAGCTGTAATTTGTATGTGTTGTAATTATCTGGCTTATGCAACATTCTGTCTGGCATAAAGTACCCCTTGTGCGCCTCCTGCTCGCGTTTGCAGGCGGAATTGGTACATCTATGTTCTATACTTTTAACCTATGGGTGGTATCGGGCGTCATCACTGTTTTTCTTGTTGCTTTTATTGTTATCCCGCTTTTTCTTAAGGCTTACCAGCAACGCTGGTTTGCCGGGGTTGCTGTAATGGTCCTGTTTTATTGCTGCGGTATTTTTGCGCATGTTTTCCAGGATCCTTTATCCTTATCATCACATTTCAGCTATGTGCCCCACCCTGCCAGGTTTGTGGCGATGGTCAATAAAGAACCTGTGGAAAAGACCCGTTCATTCAAACTTACAACAACCGTACTAGCGTGTATCGACACCTTGGGCAAAACACATTTAACAACGGGCGGGCTTCTTTTATACCTCAGCAAAGAAGACCCCGCGCAGCTTCCGGTATATGGCGATGTGATAATTATTGATGCTGGCCAGGTCCGCGAGGTTCCGCCACCAAAGAACCCGCTTGAGTTCAACTACAAAAGATACCTGGCTTTTAACCACATACACTACCAGGTTTATACCACAACAAAACAACTCATCCGCACAAATCTCAACCAGGGAAATGTAGTATTAAAACACATCTATGGCATTCAGCATTATTTTAAGCAAACATTGGATAACTATGTGAAAACACCCGGTGAAGTGGGTGTTGCACAAGCTTTGTTATATGGCTTTGACGACAACATTGATGAAACAACAATGAGCGCTTACGCAAATACGGGCACACTCCATGTACTGGCGGTTTCGGGGATGCATGTCGGTTTGATCCTTGTTATCCTGAACGGTGCTTTGTTTTTTATGAATACCAATAAACGGCTTTTGCTCATCAAGCGCATTCTCATTATTGGTTCGCTCTGGGCCTATTCTGCACTCTGTGGTTTATCGCCCAGCATACTAAGGGCCACCGTTATGTTTACATTCATTATTGTGGCGCAGATGCTTAACCGCAAAAGCAACATTTACAATACACTGACCGCCTCTTGTTTTGTGTTGCTTTGTGTTGATACCAATATGCTGGCCAATGTTGGCTTTCAGCTCAGCTATATGGCAGTAATAGGGATCGTGTTCCTTCAACCCCTGATCCAGAAATGGTACACACCTACCACCTGGACGGGAAAGCAGGTTTGGACGATAACCAGTGTTTCGCTGGCCGCACAGTTGGCCACCTCCCCTATTGGCATCCTCTATTTTCACCAGTTTCCTTTCTGCTTCCTGTTTTCTAACCTGCTTATTATTCCGTTAACAACCCTTATCATTTACGTTACCATTGGTTTACTCGCCTTTTCGTGGTGGCCATCCGCTGCCGCACACATCGGTTATGTCATCCAACAGCTCATTTTATTTACAAACCGCCTGGTTTTGTTTGTGGAAGGCCTGCCGTATTCTTACACAAACGGTTTGCAGATCAGTATCTTTCAAAGCATTTTGTTATACATCGCCATACTTGGCATTGTTTTCTATTTCATGTATCACCATCACCCTTTACTTAAACTGGCTTTGTTTGCCATTTGCTGCTTCAGCATTGTTTATGGGGTTGAACATTACCAAAGGGCCTGCCGAAAACAACTGGTGATTTACAGCATAACAAACAGTAATGTGGTTCATATCATTGATGGAAGCAGTTCTAAATTGTTTATTGACGATAATGTGCGCTACGACAAACAGAAGTTCAGGTTTCACCTGCAGCAACACATCTGGCATTGTGGGTTAACACATATTGATACCTTGGCCAACCAACCTGTTTGGCAACAATTGACCATACAGGGAAGGCAAGTGCTTTTAAGCGGGGAAAATAATTGTATTGCTCCCCCAAAAACAGATATACTGATCATACGCAATATAATTCCGCTTGAAAAGCTGGCAGAGATCCGGCCCGGAATGCTTGTAATAAGCGGAAAAATTAAATACCGGCAAGCGAAAAGCATCATTGATTTCTGCCGCGCCAACAACATTCCTGTTCATGACGTGCTGAATTTAGGTGCCTATGAATTAATATTGTAGGCAAATGGAGACGCGTTTAGTTATTTACGAAGTAAAAGAGCGAATAGGATATATTACGCTTAACCGGCCAGAGAAACGAAATGCTTTGAGCTATGAAATGGTAAGCGAAATTAAGCTGTCATTTATGGAAGCAGAGGCAGATGTTAACTGCAAGGTGATTGTGATACGTGCCAATGGAGAAGCTTTTTGTGCCGGTGCCGACCTGGCCTATTTGCAGCAGTTGCAAAAAAACACCTTTGACGAAAACCTGGGCGACTCGCGCCACCTGATGGAACTTTTCCAGTTTATTTACCACAGCAAAAAGGTGGTGATCTCGCAGGTTAACGGCCCTGCACTGGCTGGTGGTTGCGGCCTCGCAACGGTTTGCGATTTCAGCTTTGCCACTCCCGAAAGCACCTTTGGGTATACCGAAGTGAAGATCGGCTTTGTACCGGCCATTGTTATGGTGTTCCTGGTAAGAAAAGTGGCTGAAAAGACGGCACGCGAAATACTTTTAACAGGTGATGTATTTAATGCAGAACAGGCATTGGGCTATAACCTCATCAATAAGGTTGTGGCTTCCGGTGAGCTTGAGAAAACAGTATTTGATTTTGCACAGAAGCTTTGCCGCCAGGCCTCTTCCCAGTCGCTCGCCCTTGTTAAAGAAATGCTGGCCAATGTGCAGGGCATGGATGTGAATAAAGCCCTGGAGTATGCGGCCCAAACCAATGCGGCTGCCCGCGATTCCGATGATTGTAAAAGAGGCATTTCCGCCTTTTTAGCAAAAGAAAAATTAACCTGGTAAAACAATTCAATGAGTATAAATATGAAAAAATCAATTTATGTATTTCTCTTTTTAAGCGCATTAAGCACTGTGCTTTTTTCGTTTAAACATGCTGCTAAAATAACAGAAGGTGTTGTGGTGTTCGACATTGCATTTTTAGACCTTACCCCCGAAATGAAACAGGCCGAAGCCATGCTGCCAAAAACATTGACCATGTATTTTAAAGGGCAGAACATGCGCGGAGAAATGCCAACCGCAATGGGCACCACCACCACCATCTCAAACGAAAAAAAGAAAGAGTTTTATGTGCTGATGGACATGATGGGACAGAAAACAGCCATTAAACAAACAGAGACCGATCTTAAAAAACAGCAGCAGGAACAGGATGTGAAAGATATTAAGGTTACCTATTCTGCAGAAACCAAAACCATAGCCGGGTATTTGTGTAAAAAGGCCGTAATAACCTTTACCATGAAGAGCGAAAAAGAAACCGTTGAATGTTTTTATACAGATGAATTACCTATTGTAGGAAATAAAAACTCCACACCCGGATTCGACCAGATAAAAGGATTTATGATGGAATATAGCATCAACATGAGCGGTGTAAAAATGAAAATGACAGCCAGGAGCGTGCGTGCAGAAAAAGTAGATGACAGCAAATTTACCCTGCCCGAAGGTTATACCGTTAAAACAATGGAAGAACTTAAAAAAATGAGTGGTGAATAAGCATTAGCACACCCGCATGAAAACAGGCAGCCATTGTGTTGCCTGTTTTCGTTTAAAAAGGCCCTGAATGCCTTAACAAAGCCTCCTTTCGGGCATGTCAGAACTGATGTGAAACCTGTAGTAAAAAAGCCGTTAAATACCTTTTTCAAGCTAATTGGCAGTCTTTTTAAAATTTGGTTACCCGCGTAATTGTACGCAACAGCCTTATATTACGTTAATTATAAGTCACATTTAAATGTTAATAATCTGTGTCGCATTTTAAAGCATCAGATTGTTTTGGTGTTATATTTGTTATGCTTAAGCTTTTTACTACTATGGATGCCGATGATTTTTTAGATGAAGAAGTGCAGTCGAATGTACAGCGGTATGAAAAGATGGTTCGCAATAAAACACGCGAATTTTTTGAAGCCGAAACCCTCGAAGAGATTTGTGATTATTATATCCGGAAAGAAAAGTTTAAGAAGGCCCTCGAAGTACTTTATTATGGCGAAGAGTTTTACCCGAACCACATAGGCTTTGCTATTCAGAAGGCAGAGATCCTTATGGCCCTTCAAAAGTTTGATGAAGCCGTTGAAGTGATTGAAAAGGTGGAACTGTTCGAGCCTTACAATGATGAAATTGCACTGATAAAAGGCGAGGTTCTTTTGAACATGGGTGATGAAGAAGGAGCTGAAGAGGAGCAGCCAGATGATGAAGGTCGCGCCGTATGACAGCGCCTTCGCGATCGAGGCGAGGA
>JAZKGM010000203.1:0-11482 GCA_040385895.1 Bacteroidota bacterium | reverse complement strand
TACACCGATGAACGCATTGATACCCTTTTTGAAATTGCATACGCGTATGATGAATGCGATAAGTATGATAAAGCCGCTAAGTATTTTGAACTGATCATTGAAGAGAACCCTGAGCTGGAGCAGGCTTATCATGAACTGGCCAACAGCTACGATATGCTGGGCCGTTTCGATAAAAGCATTGAGTTCCTCAACAAGCTTATTGACATAGATCCTTACAATACCGGTGCCTGGTACAGCCTGGGTATTACCTACACCAAAATGGCCGATTACCCCAATGCCATCGACTCGTTCGAATATTGCCTGGCCATTGACGAGGATTTTATTGCTGCCCGCTTTAACAAAGCCAATGCATTGGTTGAACTCGAACGCTTTGAAGATGCCATTGGCGAATACCTGATCACCATTGAACGGGATGGCCCTGATTCCATTACTTATTGCAACCTGGCCGGCTGCCTGGAGCGCATGGAGCGAAATGACGAAGCAAGAGAATATTACCGCAAAGCCGCTAAGATCAACCCCAACATTGCAGAAGCCTGGTTTGGCATTGGTTTAACATTCGATAAAGAAGGTTCTATAAAAGATGCCCTTCAATACATTAAACGCGCAGCAGTGCTTGAACCTGATAACACAGAATACCTGCTTGCTTTGGCCGAGGTAGAATATAAAATGGGCAATGTGGATGCGGCCATCGAATGCTACAAGGAAATTATTGTTCTTGATCCGCTGATGCCCGAGGCCTGGCTCGACTGGACATACGTATTGTATGTGGAGAACAGGCAGGATGAGGCCATTGCTGTCCTGGAAGAAGCCATCAGCCTGGAGCCCGAAAATCACCTGTTTAACTACAGGATGGTGTGTTATTTATACGCCAACGGTAAAATAAAACAGGCCAAAGAACATCTGGTATCCGCATTATCTATTAATTTTGACGACCATTATCTGATGTTTGAAATACTTCCTGTACTTCAACAAATACCGGATATCATGGAGATTATTGAATTGCATCGTAAATAGGAATGAAAAACTTTAAACTGAAGCAGTTGCCCGACAGAACTGCGAAACCGCGTACCAACGGTTTAACAATGGTAATGGACAAAGGCCTTAGCCTGAACGAAGCCGCAAATTTTATTGAAGCCAATGGCGAATATACCGACCTTGTAAAGCTTGGGTTCGGAACCAGCGTGGTAACACCAAAACTGGAAGAAAAAATTGCCTTGTACAAACAGGCAAATATCGGGGTATACTTTGGCGGAACATTGTTCGAGGCATTTATTGTGCGCAACCAGTACGATGATTTTTTAAAAGTAATTGACAAATACAAGCTCGAATACCTGGAAGTATCAGACGGGAGCATTGAAATGCCCCATGATATCAAGCTTGAATACATTCAGAAGCTCAGTAAACACGCCACCGTTTTAAGTGAGGTTGGAAGCAAGGACGTGGAAAAGATCATTCCTCCTTACCAATGGATAGAGTTGATGCAAACCGAATTGAATGCCGGTGCCTGGAAGGTGATTGCCGAGGCCCGCGAAGCCGGTAATGTGGGCGTATACCGCAGCAGCGGAGAAGTTCGTGAAGGATTGGTGCAGGAGATCCTAACAAAGATTGAAGGCGAAAAAATTATATGGGAAGCCCCGCAAAAAGCACAGCAAACCTATTTTATAAAGCTTGTTGATGCCAATGTAAATCTTGGAAACATTGCGCCTAACGATGTAATTCCCCTGGAAACGCTTCGCCTGGGTTTAAGAAGCGATACCTTTAATTTCTTTTTGAATAAAACAGCCAAATACGTGGCTAAGAAAAAATAAACGCGGCCGCATTGCGATGCGTCTCAATAAACACACTTTATGGGTTTACAACAACAAATAAATACCGATATCATTACCGCAATGAAAGCCAAAGACGAGGCCTCGCTTCGTGCATTGCGTGCGTTAAAGTCTGCACTTTTACTGGCCGCCACAGCCGAAGGCGCCAAAGAGTCCATTGAAGATGAGCAGGCCGTTAAAATATTTCAGAAACTGGCCAAGCAACGCAAAGAATCGATGGAGATCTTTTTACAGAATGGCCGCAACGAGCTGGCAAAAACAGAGGAGGAAGAACTGGAGGTGATTGAAAGATACCTGCCAAAACAAATGAGCGAAGAGGAAGTAAAAAGCATTCTTGAAACACTAGTAAAAGATGCCGGAGCCGCTTCTGCCGCTGATTTTGGAAAAGTGATGCCACTGGCCATGAAAGCATTGGCAGGAAAGGCCGATGGAAAAATCATTTCAACAGTACTTAAACAGCTTTTAGGCTGATAAATAGTAAACCTGAAGGAAGATTACAGGTTTGTTGAAGCAAGCCTGTAATCTTTTTTACTGTAATAAAACTTTGTAATTAACAACCCTAACAACTTTGTAATTAGCATGACAGAAGAAGAAAGAATAAGAAAAGCATTTGAGAAAAAAGACTGGCCCGAAGTACGTACTTCTGATAGTTGGGCCACATTTAAAATAATGTCGGAGTTTGTAGAAGGCTTCGAAAAAATGAGCCGCATTGGGCCTTGTGTTTCTATTTTCGGTTCGGCCCGCACCAAACCCGATCACAAATATTATTTACTGGCAGAAGAGATCGCGCGTAAGCTGGTTCATGCCGGCTTTGGCGTAATTACAGGCGGTGGGCCGGGCATTATGGAGGCCGGTAATAAAGGCGCCTTCGAAGTAGGCGGAAAATCTGTGGGGCTTGGCATTGAATTGCCATTTGAGCAGTTTGTAAACAAATACGTTGACCGCGATAAAATGATCAACTTCGATTATTTCTTTGTGCGTAAGGTAATGTTCGTAAAGTATGCCCAGGGTTTTGTGGCCATGCCGGGTGGCTTTGGCACCATGGACGAATTATTTGAAGCATTGACCCTCATCCAGACCCATAAAGTGGCCCGTTTCCCGGTTGTGCTTGTTGGCAGCGAATACTGGAAAGGAATGCTGGAATGGATCAAAACAGTAATGGGTGAACAGGAACATAACATTAACCCGGAAGACCTTGAATTATTCCGCGTGGTGGATACTGCCGATGCTGCTGTAAACTATATTTTGGATTACTATGCCGACATGCAGATTAAGCCTAATTTCTAAAAAACTATTCGATTGATCAGTTAATAAATGAGCACACTTAAAGAAGACGCATTAAAATACCACAGCAAAGGCCGTCCAGGAAAAATTGCTGTTGTTCCTACCAAACCTACAAACACCAAGCGCGATCTGAGTCTTGCTTATTCGCCAGGAGTTGCAGAGCCGTGTTTGGCCATTGCCGAAAACAAGGAAGACGTTTACAAATACACTGCAAAAGGAAACCTGGTTGCCGTGATCAGTAACGGCACAGCTGTTTTAGGACTGGGTGATATTGGTCCCGAGGCTTCAAAACCGGTTATGGAAGGCAAAGGCGTTCTGTTCAAGATCTTTGCAGATATTGATGTGTTCGATATTGAAATTGACACCAAGGATACCGAAGAGTTCATCCGGACAGTAAAGGCCATAAGCCCTACTTTTGGCGGAATTAACCTCGAAGATATTGCTGCGCCCGAATGTTTCGAAATTGAGCAACGTTTAAAAGACGAGCTCAATATCCCCATTATGCACGATGACCAGCACGGAACAGCCATTATTACCGGTGCTGGCCTGTTAAATTCGCTTGAACTCGTAGGGAAAAAAATAGGCGAAGTAAAAGTTGTTTTTAACGGTGCAGGCGCATCGGCCATGAGCTGTGCCAAGATCTTTTTAAGCCTGGGTGTAAAAAAGGAAAACCTGGTGATGTGCGATAGCAAGGGCGTTATCCGTACAGATAACCCCAACCTCGATTCAACAAAAAAATTCTTTGCCACCTCGCAGAATATTTCAACCCTTACCGAAGCCATGACAAATGCAGATGTATTTGTAGGGCTAAGCAAAGGAAACGTGGTGAGCCAGGATATGGTCCGCGGCATGGCCAAAGACCCTGTTGTGTTCGCATTGGCCAATCCAGATCCGGAAATCCCTTATGAAGAAGCATTGGCCTCAAGGCCCGATATTATCATTGCCACCGGCCGCAGCGATCATCCCAACCAGGTGAATAATGTACTGGGTTTCCCTTTTATTTTCAGGGGCGCTTTAGATGTACGCGCTTCTAAAATAAATGAAGAAATGAAGCTGGCCGCGGTTTATGCATTGGCTAACCTCACCAAAGAACCGGTTCCCGAAATTGTGAACATGGCTTACAACGAAAAAAATATTTCGTTCAGCCGCAATTATATCATTCCTAAACCGCTCGATCCGCGCCTGATCACCACCGTTTCTCCTGCCGTGGCAAAAGCTGCTATGGAAAGCGGTGTGGCCAAGATCCAGATCACCGACTGGGAGGCCTATAACAACGAGCTGTTGACACGTCTTGGCAAGGAAAGCAACTTTATACGTGTGCTGGGCAGCAAAGCCCGTAAAAACCCCAAACGCGTGGTGTTTGCCGAAGCTGATAATTACAAGATCCTGCGCGCAGCACAAATTGTGAAAGAAGAAGGAATGGCCCACCCGATCCTGTTGGGTGATGAAGAAAAAATAAAGGCCATCATTAAGGAAAATAGCATTAAGCTGGAAGATGTTGAAATTATAAACCCGCTTAAAGAAGAAGAAAAAAGACA
This sequence comes from Bacteroidota bacterium, assembly GCA_040385895.1. Lineage (GTDB taxonomy): Bacteria > Bacteroidota > Bacteroidia > UKL13-3 > UKL13-3 > UBA6183. The sequence goes on along the minus strand of JAZKGM010000203.1, from coordinate 6,834 downwards.
TCGTTTTGCCGAATATTTTTACGCAAAACGCCAACGCAAAGGAACAACCCTGCACGAAGCCAAAAAGCTGATGCGCGACCGCAATCACTTTGCTCCCATGATGGTTGAACTGGGCGAGGCAGATGCCATGATATCGGGTTTAACCAAAAACTATCCCAGCACCATCCGCCCTGCCCTGCAGATCTTAGGCAAAGAAGAAGGCACGAATAAAGTTGCGGGCATGTACGTGATGTTAAGCAATAAAGGACCTTTGTTTTTCTCCGACACCACAGTGAACAGCAACCCTTCTGTGAATGATATTGTAGATATTACAAAGCTTACATACGATGCGGTAAAGAACTTTAATATCAAACCCAGTATAGCACTGCTTTCATACAGTAACTTCGGTTCATCGGAAGGGGATACACCTGCTAAAATGAAAGAAGCCCGGAATTTATTAAAAGGCAAATACCCCGATATGATCGTGGATGGCGACATTCAATCGAACATGGCCTTGAACCAGAAAATGCTGAAGGAGAACTTCCCGTTCAGCGAATTATGCGATAACCCGGTTAATACATTGATATTTCCGAACCTTTCTGCCGGAAACATTACCTACAAGCTGTTACAGGAACTCGGCAGTGCCGAAGCGATCGGCCCTATTTTACTGGGGCTTAAAAAATCAGCCCACGTTCTGCAACTGGGAAGCAGCGTGCGCGAGATTGTGAACATGGTGATCATTGCGGTGGTTGATGCGCAACGAAAAGAAGTGAACTAAGAAAACCAACTCTTATTTGATATAATGAATCCCGCCATGTGCGGGATTTTTTATTTTAAAATAAAACTACTCGCTCTCAAACTGCTGCAGGAACCGCACATCGTTGATGGAAAACAAACGCAGGTCTTTTACATCGTATTTCAACATGGTAATGCGCTCTATCCCCATCCCGAATGCAAAACCGGTAAATTCTTCCGGGTCGATGCCATTCGATGATAAAACATTCGGATCGATCATTCCGCAACCCAGGATCTCCACCCACCCGGTATACTTGCACACATTACACCCTTTTCCTTTGCATAGCGTGCACGAAATATCCATCTCGGCACTTACCTCGGTAAAGGGAAAATAACTCGGCCTGAAGCGTATTTTAAAGTCTTTGCCAAAAAGTTCGGTTACAAAATGGTAAAGGGTTTGTTTCAGATCGGCAAACGACACGTTCTTATCAATGTAAATGCCTTCTACCTGGTGGAAAAAGCAGTGGGCACGGGCCGAAATGGCTTCATTCCGGTAAACCCTTCCGGGCATAATGGCCCGGATAGGCGGTTTTTTATTTTCCATCAGCCTTACCTGCACCGAAGAGGTATGCGTTCTCAGCGCCATTTCCTTTTCAATGAAAAAAGTATCCTGCATGTCCCTTGCCGGGTGATTTTCCGGAAAGTTCAGTCCCGAAAAGTTATGCCAGTCGTCTTCTATTTCCGGGCCGTAAGCCAGGCTGAACCCGAGCTTGCCGAAAATTTCTGTGATCTCACGTTCAACCAATACCAAAGGGTGCCGCGATCCCAGTTTTTGCGGTTCTGCAGGAAGACTTAGATCGTTAAGTGCTGTGGCTTCATCACCATCGGCTTCAAATTTTAACTGGGCCTCATCAAATTTTGTTTGGGCAGCCTGCTTCACCAGGTTCATGGCTTTACCCGTTTCTTTTTTCTGATCGTTCGGTATCGCTTTAAATTCTTCAAACAGATCATTCAGCAAGCCCTTACGGCTTAAATATTTTAACCTGAACAATTCTGTTTCTTCAGCGTTGTTCAGTACAACCTCATTGATTTCTTTTTCTACGGCCTGTAACTTTTCAATCATAACTATGGGTCAAAAGTATAATTTAGATTCAATACTTCTAATTCACATTCCATTAATATCCCCTACTATTTAAATAAAAGTTTGTATTAGTAGTGTAGGTGTGAATTGTACGGATAACTTATTTCTGGTGATGGTGTTTTACAAGTTATCTCGTTTTGGTTAACATGAAGCTAACATATCAACTCATTGATAAATAACCATTTTGTAAGGTTATAAACAGCTGTTGATAGATGCATCAACATACAAATAGGGATAAAAAGGAAGAGGGGTTTGTATTAACTTAATGTTCATAGTGTGTATACAATGTCGCACTTATCAGCCTCATCACCTGGCATAAATAGTTTTCAACGTTGTACACCACGATAAAATGTCGCAGTCCACAATTGATGTTGATTACTCTATTAATACGCTCTGTTCCAGGTCCCAATATGCCTTTATCGTGATGGTTTCTTTAAAATAGCTCACTTTTTCGGGTTGTGTTTTCATTTTAAAGTCGCCATTATCCCATTTAGCATTTCCATTAACATCAAATATGTATTTGAGCTTGTAATTACCCGGTAAAACGTACTCCAGGTTAATGTCTTGCGACCCGGTCAGTATAAACTGGTGGAATATTCTGGTTTCAGCTTCATCTGTAAGTTGAAGGATGACCGGTTCTTTTATGGCAGCACCTAATTTAACATGGAGCAATAAGGTTGCATAATCCTTAAGCGTTTTTGTGGTGAATAATGCTTTGTCTTTTTTGCTTTTCTGGTTGAACAGGTCTGTAAATGCGCTGTCGCTGATCTCTAGTTTATAGTTTGTCTTTTCAGCCCAGTTGTATGCAATTTTATATTCAAAAGGATTGGTAAATATATGAATGGCGTTTACCCGGGTTGAATCCTTAAATAACCTTATCCTGGCAGTATCTACAGTAATTATGGGGTTATTGAACCGGAAAATAATGGTATCGTTTAACTCGGGCTGTTTATTAAGCGAATATGAGAGTTTTTCTGTTTTAAAGATGGGTTTATAACGAATGGTTATGGGTTTATTATTCACCAGTAAATTTACTGCAGTATCGTTTTGACTGAGTTTGGTAAACACGTAAAAAGTATCGGTAATGCTGCCTTTTAACTGTTTTACATACACCGGGTTTCCGTTCGAATTTGTTATGGTTACAGGCCCGGGGTTATATATACAGATAACAAACTTCTCCGGCTCGCGGTTAAACGTATCTATGATGTGATTGGCATTAAAAGCTGCAGGTTTAAATAGACGCAATTTGTAGGAACTTGCACTTGAATCACCCGGTTTTACAATGAGTTCTGTAAATGAAATGTCTTCCGTTTTATCTGCTTTCAGGTTGCGGTTCTCGTCTTTAAATGCAATGATATGGAATGGCATACGGGGTAAGTTGCTTATCCGGAAGTCTCCGTTATCATTGGTTTTCGACAGGTAAACCGGTTTCTTTTTGATGATGGTTGAATCCGTAAAACTGTCTGTATAATACAATGCAACTGTAATATCTTTTTCGGGTTTATTGGTAAATGCATTCACAAGGTTTCCGCTTACATGGCCCGAGTCGAGCTGGGCACCTGTTGAGAACACATAGTTATAATCCTTAAGCAGGTTATTCTCTTTGTTGTCGCCAACTGCCGTACTAAAGTTTATCGTATAAGTGGTATTGGGTTGAAGGGCTGAATTCAGCTTTATTTCTAAAGCCCTGCCTTTATTCGTATACGTTGGTTTTACATCTAATGGTGGGGAAATAACGATTAATTCTTCAGGAGTATTGAGCTGGATGAACTCATCGAATTGAACAACTATTTTCTTCTTGTTAAAATTGGTGGTTTTGTTTTGGGGTGAAACACCTGATACTTTAGGGGCGGTAAAGTCTTTATCTCCACCGGTGGGAGCTACAATTTGTGCACATGAAGCAAGCAGGATAATTGCCAGGCATGTGGTAAGATTAGCTATGTTGATGTGGGCAGACCTAAGCATTTTTTACTACAAAAAGCAAGCTGCTGTGGTCGTTATGTTTTCTCGCCTTCAGGGTTGATATGGCCCCTGAAACCGCACCGCGGATAAACTCCAGTTTTTTGCCTTTATGCACTTCGCTTCTCATGCTGATGTAAGGGGCATCGAAAGGCATGCTTTTCGTTTCCACCACTTTGAATCCGTGTTTTTCCATCAACAGGTTGAAGCTTTTCTGGTTAAAGTGGTATAAATGCCGCGGAACATCATAACCATCCCAAAACTGTTTGTAATGTTTTGCGTCCCAGCTGTCGCTATTGGGAACTGCTATAAACATTGTTCCACCGGGTTTTAATAAACGCTTCAGCTGTTGCATTCTTTCGTTTAATAAATGCACGTGTTCCAATACGTGCCATTGTGTGATCACATCAAATAAATGATCGGCAATGGTATTCAGTTCGTCTTCATTTTTAACGTAATATCCGAATTTGGCTTTCACATAATCAATGGCTTCCTGGCTGATATCTGCGCCTAAAGCTTCAAATGTTCCGTCTTTTACCACCCCGTCTAAAAAGTAGCCAAGACCGCAGCCCAGGTCCATCAGCGACCCGCTTTTATGATAGGTTTTGATGTGATCCAGTTTTTTATTGATGCTGTAATCCCGCACCCAGTCGTAAACCTTGTACATAAAGCTGAAACCCTGCTTGCTTCCCGCGTGTGAAACGTAGCGGTCGCTCTGGTAATAAGGGCCTATTTCGGAAACAGCCGGCCGGGGATTTGTGAAGAGAAAAGTACAATTGGTGCAGCGTTGCAGATCAAACGTATGCCCTGTTGCCACATAATCTTTGCAGGTAAGCTCTTTCGTAAATTCTGTATGCCCGCAAACAAGACAGGCTTTAAGTTTTTCCATTAATGCAAATAAAACAAATTAAGCCAACAGTAAAGTATGATAAACAGAAGATATTTACCTGCCCAGGTGAACCATCAGCACACTGATATCGGCAGGAGAAATTCCGCTGATGCGTGAGGCCTGTCCAAGTGTTTTTGGTTTCTGCTTGCTTAGCTTTTCCCGTGCTTCCATAGAGATGGATTGAATGGCCCTGAAATCAAAACCGTCTTTGATCTTGAGGTCTTCGAGGCGGTTCATTTTTTCAATAACAAGTTTTTCTTTTTCCAGGTAACCTTCGTATTTCATTAGGACCTCGGCCTGTAATAAAGCCTCTTCGTCAAATGCATTTAAAAAATCTTCCACCTGGGTAAGCGCTTTGCTGATGTTATTTAACTCCACCTGGGGCCGGCTTAAGATCTGGTCGAGCTTGTAATTTTGCGGAATACTATTCGTGCCCAAACCTTCAAGCATGGGGTTTATTTCTGTCGGGGTAACCGAAGTCTTTTTAAAATAGGTAATGATATCCTGGGTGTCTTTCACCTTCTTCTCAACAGCATCCATTCTTTCTTTAGATGCCAGGCCAAGGTGAAACCCTTTTTCTGTTAACCGGATATCGGCATTGTCCTGGCGAAGCATCAGGCGGTATTCGGCCCTGGAAGTAAACATGCGGTAAGGTTCATCTGTTCCTTTGTTCACTAAGTCATCAATAAGGACGCCAATGTAGGCCTCACTTCTTTTTAAAACAAAGGGGTCCTTTTCAAACACCTTCTGGTGTGCATTTATTCCTGCCATCATTCCCTGGCATGCGGCTTCTTCATAACCTGTGGTTCCGTTTATTTGGCCGGCAAAGAACAAACCCGCTACAAGGTGGGTTTCAAGCGTTAATTTAAGCTGTGTTGGCGGAAAATAATCATACTCGATGGCATAACCCGGTCTGAATATTTTAGCATCCTCAAACCCGGGTATCAACTTCAAAGCTTTCATTTGCACATGGTCGGGTAATGAAGTAGAAAATCCGTTTACATATATTTCTACTGTCGTCCAGCCTTCGGGCTCAACAAAGATCTGGTGGCGATCGCGTTCTGCAAACCGGTTTATTTTATCTTCTCTGCTTGGGCAGTACCTTGGCCCAAGTCCCTGGATACGGCCTGCATACATGGGCGATTCATCAAACCCGGTGCGCAATACTTCATGCACATTTTCATTGGTATAAGTAATCCAGCAGGGCCTTTGGTTTTTTACAGGAATTGTTTCTTTGCTGTATGAAAATTTGGAAGGATTTTCGTCTCCATCCTGACGCTCCATTTTTTCATAGTTTAATGAACGGCCGTCTACACGGGGAGGTGTACCGGTTTTCATTCTACCTGTTTCAAAGCCAAGTTCAATTAATTGTTCTGTGATTCCGGTCGCAGCTTTTTCTCCTATTCTCCCGCCACCGAATTGTTTTGTTCCAATGTGTATGATCCCGTTAAGAAAAGTACCGTTGGTGAGCACCACGGAATCGGATCTTATTTCCTGGCCCATGCCCGTTATTACTCCGCAAACCTTTCCATTTTCTACGATTATGGACTTCACCATATCCTGCCAGAAATCAACATTTGGGGTTTGTTCCAGCATTTCACGCCAGAATTGGGCAAACATCATCCTGTCGTTTTGGGCACGCGGACTCCACATGGCGGGGCCTTTGCTTAAGTTCAACATCCGGAATTGGATGGCGCTTTTGTCGCTCACTATTCCTGAATATCCACCCAAGGCATCGATCTCACGAACGATCTGTCCTTTTGCCACACCACCCATGGCCGGATTACAGCTCATCTGGGCGATCTTGTTCATGTCCATAGTGATCAGCAGCACCTTCGATCCGAGGTTAGCAGCCGCAGCCGCAGCCTCGCATCCGGCATGTCCTGCACCAACAACTATAACGTTATATTTATTAAACATGTGATAATCAAATAATTATGAATTTATTTACCATGTTTCACGTGAAACGTGGAACATTTACAGCAAAGATATATAATGATCCTCTTTTTCCCGCATCAGGGCAGCGTCTTTCTTGGTTTTGTCTTTATACCCACACAGGTGAAGAATGCCATGGATAACAACCCGCATGAGCTCATTGGTGTATGTAACATCATGCTTAAGTGAATTGTCT
>JAZKGM010000202.1:4497-8974 GCA_040385895.1 Bacteroidota bacterium | reverse complement strand
TGCCTTATCCGATTTTAATGCTTTTTTCAGCAATTCGATCTGTTTTTTGTTGCTGATCTCTTTACCTGATTTGAAGTTCACGTTGAATTTATCAATATCAAGCGGGAAATAAATATTTACCGATTTAGTGGCAGTGGCTGCCGTGTATGGCGTTTCGTCAAACAAAGGCATTTCAGTTGATTTAACCAGCAAAGGAGTGGTGATCGTTCCTTCTGCCAATACCTTATCAGCAAAAGTAGCACCTTTAACTGCTTCAAGGGTCTGGTAATTACCTTTAATCTTTACCGCAAACGAAGGATACAGGGTAGCGCGCTTCAAATCGCTGTTATAAGGGATCCTTTCTGTGTATGTAAACTTACCACCCGTTTTTGAATCGATCTTGTAATCAACGGTTTCAGTAACTTTCTCACCACCAAGTGTTACAGCTTTCAACTGCACGTCACCTTTAGGGGTTTTCAAGTATGGCTGGAACTGAACATTGGCTTTAGGGTTAAATGCCTTAGCCGGAATGTTGGCACTCATCGTAATGGTGATGGTATCGCCTTTAACTTCAAGTGGATTGGGAGTAACCGTGTAATTATTGTTACCCATGTTCGTTTTTACACTACACCCTGTTGTGATTGCCGCTGATGCAATCAGTAAAGAGTAAAAAACCTGTTTAAGTAGTCTCATGTTTTTTTATAATTTTGCTGTGCAAGTATAAGTTGAAATGCTTAAATAAATAAGCACATTATTCACAACAACCCTAAATTAAATAAGTTTTGTACATCATAAAAATTAAAGGAAAGGCCAAAATACCTGATTACGTTCAACTTAGAGACGACAACTTTACTTTAATAGCGTACTTTAGAACAGACAGACCTGAACGTGCGCTCGAAAAATGTGGATTAGGGGATAAGATCGATGCGGTTTTTAAGGTGCTTGGTGAGATTCCTTTCGGAAAAATGCATAAACTTGACTGGTAGAAAAACAACTATGGAAACGGTAATTGACTTAACAGACGTACAGATATTTCAGAAACACAACCTCATTTTGAGCGATGTGGACGTAAAGATAAAACAAGGTGAGTTCGTTTACCTCATAGGGCAAACGGGCAGTGGAAAAAGCAGCCTGTTAAAAACGCTGTATGGTGAGCTTAAGCTTGATGTGGGCCACGGCCATGGAAGCATCGCAGGCTTCGACCTCACTAAGCTCAGGCAGAAAGATGTGCCTTTTTTGCGCAGGAAGCTTGGCATTGTGTTCCAGGATTTTCAGTTATTAACCGACCGCACGGTTTACCAGAACCTTCATTTTGTATTGAAAGCTACAGGATGGAAAAACGAAAATGAAATAAAAGCCCGTATTAACCAGGTGCTTGAACTGGTAGGCCTGCATACCAAAGATTTTAAAATGCCGCATGAACTGAGTGGTGGCGAACAGCAACGTGTGGTTATTGCCCGTGCCCTGTTAAATGAGCCGGAAATTATACTGGCCGATGAACCAACCGGAAACCTCGACCCTAAGGTGAGTGATGATATCATGAGCCTGCTGCACAACATTGCCAAACAGGGAACTTCTATTTTAATGGCAACCCACGATTACCGCATCATCCAGAAATATCCGGGTAAAATTTTGCGTTGCGCCCAGGGAAGCGTGAGCGAAGCGGCTTCAGTAAGTGCGATCGTTTAATGCATTTGCTAATCACCGGGACAACGGCAAGGTGAAACTGCACCCAGATCACCTCTTTCACCTTTGAGCCTGTGGACGGTTTTCTTCCCATGATCATTGATCTGGACTATTTTTATCCTGTTTCCTTTTCGCCTGTAAAGGCAACTTGCTTTTCCTTTTTCTGTAAAGCCCTTTGTTTCCTCAAAGCCGTCCTGGTGTTTAGTCAGTGATCGGAATGCCACTTGTCCGTTCCCGTAATAACATATTTTCATTTCCCCTTTTTCATCATCGTGCACCAGACTTTTAATGTACCCTGATTCATCATAGCAGGTATCATCAGCAATGTGACTACCCGGATTTGAAGGATCGGGAAAAGAGCTTGAAGTGCATCTTAACCAGCCGGAAATGTAAAATTGTTTTGTGCAGGAGGTATCATGAAAAGAGAGACGCTGCTCATGTAACTGCCCTCCGGGATAATAATAGAGCATGCTGTCAATATGATAATGCTCACCAAAGCTAGTCTGCACCTTACGTGAAAACAGGATACCTTTTTGATACATTACCTCGGAAAATGTTGAGGGATAATCAACAGAAGCAGCTTCCTTCAATACAACCCGGATGCCATTTTTATAATGATAACATTCATTCCCCGGGTAGTTAAAGCCATGCCATGATACTTCAAGCGGTCCTGTTTGCCATTTCTCCAACACCTTATTCCCAAGCGAATCATAATCCGTAAGGCTGAACAATAAGTTAGCCGCAGCGTCTGATCGATTGATTTGTTTTATTACCGGCAGTGTTGCAGCATCTGATCTCCTGAAATAAGATATGTAATATGCTTTATGCATACAGTAGCGGGGGATGGGGGGAATGCTTGTTTCTGCCTTCGCCATATAATCGCTGAGCAGAAAACCGGTGATAAAGCCTTTACCAAGCTCAATGCATACTGAATCGTTCTTATAGTAGTATGAATGTTCAAAAATCGTATCCCCGGTTTCGTTCAGGTAAAATTCATGGTTAGACTCCTTATTATGATAAACCTTCCTTACCAGGGTGTCGTTTTTATAGCTAACCGAACAATTATTTACTGTATCATGCTTTGAAAGGATTTTTTCTTCCACAAGCGCGTTTTTATACGGTGTCCCCGGATGGTTTGTCCATTGGGCGAACACTGTTAACGGTAAAAGAATGATCTGCAGAATACTTAGCTTTTTCATTTCAGAAACAGCTAAGTTAAATATGCAGGACCGGATTACAATACCGGATGAGTGTGTGTTGGAAACTCCCCGCAAAAACCTTGACTTTAAGCTGTATCCGTATTAGAAAGGAATCTCCGTACTTTTCTCTAACTCTTCTTTTTTAATAAACCCTTCTATATTTCTTCCTTCCTCGTTGAGGTAAGCGATCTTAAAAAAGTATGTTGTTTCCGAGATCACATTAAAACCGGTTCCTTTGCTCACCCCTTTTAGCACTTTGGTTTTTTTAAGCTCAGGCTTCGCATAAATAAGCGTGGTATCTTTTGTGTAATACTCGTAGGTGAAATTTTCTTTTTTGGTGTCGGCAAAATCGAACACAAAACGGTGCGGGCTGTGAAAATAAAAAGCAACGCCAATTATTACCGCGCATAAAATCACTTTAACAGAGGTGAAGTGTCGCACCGGCTTGGCCGATTGAGAATATAAAAGTAATTCATACTTTTCGCGCAATGCCTTTTCTTTTTCAAAATGCTTCTTGATGAGTTCGTTTATCCGTTCCGCATCGCTTTGATCAACGTTAATGGATGCCGGCTTTTGCGAAGGGCTTACATGATTTGGCGGGCTCGTGATTACCGTATCAAGAATATTGAGCGTTTTATCGTATTCCCTTTTTTTCTCAGGGTTTGATAACACCTCAATGGCCTCGTTAATATCCTTGAGGCGTTCCTGGTGAAACTCATCAATGTGATTGGTTCCGGACTTATGCCTGGCCGATACATTCCTGTACCCTTCACGGATCTGCTCTGTAGACGCCCCGGATTCTATGCCCAGTATTTCGTAATAGTTTTTAAATGACATGGTGTTTGTGTTTTAGCCAGCAATAGCTTCACAATCTTTATTTATTACGATATGGTATTCCAGTTATTTACTTCATTATCAACCAGCACAACTTCAAGGATCTTCCGGTTGCTCCCTGTATTTTTATCTGTTTCCGTGTAGATCCAGGTTTGTGTCACCGAATCTACCCCAACAGATTGCTTGATGTTGCTTGCTTTTCCTCTTGCCACAAGCAGCAGGTTCATGGGCATTCCGGCCCAGAGCTTACCCATCGATACATAATGGGCCTGCTCAACACCGTAAACCATAGAGATATGGTCGATAAGTTTATCCTTTTCCTTGCCTTGCAGTTGTTTGGCCTCCTCGTAGGCAGCGCGTGCTTTTTTAACCCGTTTTTCGAGGCCCGCTGCTTTTGCCTTTTGCATGATATACATGAGCAGTAAATAGGCAAAGCAGGCGCCTATTATGCCATATAAAATAGTATCAGTAACCAGAATATTCATTTTTTCAGTAAATTTACGATGCTAAAGTAGCAATAGTTTTTAACAGCCGTATATTTCCCTGTAAACTTTAATGCTAATTTATTTAGACAGAGGCCATTTTTCCATACATTTTTTCCCGCTGTTCTTTTACCTGCGGGTCTGAAATGTATTCATCAAATGTCATTCGTTTATCCAATATCCCTGAAGGGGTTATTTCTATAATGCGGTTTGCGATCGTCTGGCTGAATTCATGATCATGCGTGGTGAACAGTGCAATGTGGTTCCAGTCCTTTAATGCATTGTTAAACGCTGTGA
>JAZKGM010000202.1:0-4487 GCA_040385895.1 Bacteroidota bacterium | reverse complement strand
TGGCATTGGTAAGCATCATCCGGCTGGTCATGCAACGCACTTTTTCGCCCCCGCTCAATACATTCGATTTTTTAAATACTTCTTCGCCACTAAACAACATTTTACCTAAAAAGCCACGAATGTATGTTTCATCTTTTTCTTTGCTGAACTGGCGCAACCAATCCACCAGGTTATCATCGGCCGTAAAATAATGATTGTTTTCATTTGGCAGGTACGATGTGGTAATGGTTTGCCCCCAGGAGATGCTTCCCGAATCCTGTTGCATTTCTTCGGTTAAAACCTGGTAAAATACAGTTGTTGCCATGGCATTGCGGCTTAACAAAGCCACCTTATCACCTTTAACCAGCGTAAACGTAATGTCTTTAAACAAGGTGGTTCCATCCGCAGCTGTTTTACTCAGGTTCTCTACGTTTAAGATCTGGTCGCCACAATCGCGGTCGGCCTTAAAGATAATGGCAGGATATTTACGGGCTGAAGGTTTGATCTCATCTACGTTCAGCTTCTCCAGTAATTTTTTACGGCTGGTGGCCTGTCTTGATTTAGACGCATTGGCGCTAAAACGTTCAATAAATTCCTGCAGCTCTTTACGCTTATCCTCTACTTTCTTATTCTGATCGCCACGCTGGCGCAAAGCCAGCTGGCTGCTTTCGTACCAGAACGAATAATTACCGGTGAACAGCTGGATCTTTCCAAAATCAATATCCGCTACGTGCGTACAAACGGCATCTAAAAAGTGCCTGTCGTGGCTTACCACAATAACGGTGTTTTCAAAATCGGCCAGGAAGTTTTCAAGCCAGCTGATCGTTTCCACATCAAGGTCATTCGTTGGCTCATCAAGCAGCAAAATATCCGGGTTACCAAACAATGCCTGCGCCAGTAATACCCGCACCTTTTCTTTACCGCTCAGTTCGCTCATTAACATACCATGCGTGTGTTCTTTCACGCCAAGGCTGCTTAGCAGTTCTGCCGCATCACTTTCGGCATTCCAGCCTTCCATATCGGCAAACATTCCTTCCAGCACACCGGCACGCTCGCCATCTGCATCTGTAAAATCGGCCTTGGCATAAATGGCTTCTTTCTCGGCCATAATTTCCCATAGCTTTTTATTGCCCATCATTACGGTGTGCAATACCTGGAAGTTATCGAATGCAAAGTGATTCTGGCTCAGCACGCTCATGCGCTCGCCCGGGGTAATGGAAACATTTCCCGTGGTGGGATCTATTTCGCCCGAAAGTATTTTTAAAAAGGTGGATTTGCCTGCACCGTTCGCACCAATCACACCATAACAATTGCCCGGTGCAAATTTTATATTCACTTCATCAAACAACACACGTTTGCCGTAGCGCAAACTTAAATTAGAAACTGAGATCATTAAACCTTAAAAAATTGAGGCGCAAATGTATGCATTAAAAAGCGCATAAAAAACGGGCAATACAGAATATAAGAACTCCATACCGCCCGCCTTTGATTTATAGGGGTAAGTTTAATTTTTTATGAACCGCGAATGATACCGGTTAACGCCATCGGCAGCCTGTATAAAATATAATCCCTGCGGGAGCCCGCTCACATCAGCCTGTTTTGAAGCAACTTTTAACATCAGTTTACCTGTTATATTGAAAATGCTCACTTCATTCACTTCCACATCCAGGTTAATGACATCGCTTACCGGGTTCGGATAAACACCAGCCTGCAAAATAGGTGCTGACCTGCTGTTCAGGCCGCTGCCTATGTTATTACCTTTACGGAACAATACGGTGAGGTGATCCCATGATTTAAGCGCTGCCTGCACAACTGTGCCGTTATAGATTATATTTTTATTATGTACTGCCTGCCCGTAGAGATTTCCTTCGTTATCATATCCTGCGCATTCAACATCAAAACTTCCCCCGCTTGAATTTGCAGTGTTCAGCTGAAGGGTATCGGCTATGGCCAGGTTTTCGTTAAACGCCATCAGCTCCCATGCCTGCTGGTTGTTGAGGCATACAACTGAATCATTTTCAATATACATGGTATTAGAAAAACGGGCAGGTACTACCAGCTTTCCTTTGCTTAAAAACAATTTGGGATATACATCGCGCCAATGAAAACGAACATGAGCTTTGAGGTTAAATGCAGAATCAAACTTCATCAGCATGCCTGTGCGAAGATTATATGGCGATGGCAACACTTTAACTGAATCCCCGTTATACACAGAGTATCCCCTGGCCGTTAGGTTAACGGCAAGTGCATAGTAGTTTCCATTGTGCAATACCACCTGTTCAATATCGTTTCCGTCACCGTTTACCTCCGAAATATTCGTGCTGCATTTCACAACAGCGGCATTTGTTTCGGTAAAGGAATACACCACGAACTTTTTAGTCATGGCAATATCCATTACCCCCATCTCGTACCCGCCATTTGGGTTCACCACGAACATTTGCGGGTAAGCGCCATAATATCCTCCAACCTTTTTAAAGGTTTTAAGGCTTCCGTCTGTAAGATCAACCCTGAACAGGCAGAAGTTGGCCATGTTCGTTCCGGCATAAGGGAGTTTTTCCACGAAAGCATTGTCATAAAAAACAGAATCGGAGCTGTAGCCGATCATCGCATGAAATCCATCTGCTGTAAAATGTGCATCAAGCACCTGTTTAAGCTCAGTGCCGAATTTCTGACCGAATTTTTTGCTCCAGAGGTGATTGCCCTCGCTGTCAAACTTAGCGATAATGTAATTCGGAGAATTCCAGTTCACCTTGCTATAAGTAAACAAGGTGTCGGCACCAAAGGCAATATAATCGGTGAAAGTGCCGAAGTAATAAATATTACCCTGTGCATCGGTATGCACCTTATAGGACTCGCTGTTGGTATTGCCGTTGTATTTTTTTAAAAGCGAACGTGTACCGGCCTGTTTATCATATTTCATAAACACAAGCCCGTTCGGTGTGCCACCCCCGTAATCCTCTGCGCCACCAATAACAACCGGGTTGTTATCTTTATCGAACGTAAAATTCTGGTACACATTGGTACCGGCACCCGCATGAATGGTTTTAGCCCATCCCTGGGCATTTGCTTTATTAAAGCCAAGCAGGCATACTGCAATAATAAATAAGTAGCTTTTTTTCATAATGTTAACCCTTTAATGATCTATCAAAATTAAAGAGGGATTATGCGCTGCGAAATACGTTGATTAACGTAATTGGTGATTGTGGTGATTGGCTATGGTCTGTTCGCTACAGACTCCCTAAACTTACTCTTCAGGTGGTTGTTCTTCTTCGTTGTAGCTGAAGTAAGTTTCGCCAAGCGTTAGTAACATCTGTTTGATGTCTTCTGCATTGTTCTCTTTTTTATCCTTCTCGTAAGACACCACCAGGTTGCGCAAAATGCGCTTTACGATATCAAGGTTGCTGCAGGGTTCAAAATAATCGCCCCGCTGTTCGATCTTGATCTGCCGGAGGAATTGCTCCAGGTTGGCTTTACTGAACACCGCACCGTGGTTAAAGGCATTAATATAGAACAGCACCCGGCCATCGCGGTAATCTAAATTCGATTTGATGTTAAACGGATCGTTCGCTGCATGTTCCTGGCTTTCTTCTTTATAGGCGCATACAAAATGTTGCGGCAGGTTAACACCGAATACCGGCAGGTGAAGGCGCTGGGCCACCAGCATATAAATAACAGCCAGCATAATGGGATTGCCTTTCCGGCTTTCTAAAACAATATTTATAAAAGAGTTTTCGGGGGCATGGTAATTATCGGTATTGCCTTTAAAGCCAAACACATTGTACAATGTGTGATTGATGATCCTTACTTTTTCATACGGGCTCAGGTCGTAATGCATTTCGAGCCAGATGTCGAGCCTGATCTTATCAATTTCGTTCACTATCTTCTGCTGGTCGATATCGGGGTAGCGGTAACGGGCAATGATGCAAACCCCGGTGAGCAGGTCCTGTTCGGGAGATTCGTACCATTTTTTTAACGCAACCAGCAACGACTTGTACTGGATGCGGTGAATGACCTCTTCCACGCGTTGTTGTTGCGTGGCATCTTTTAAATTGCCCCACTCCTGTTCCAAAGCCGGAATAACTTCAGCACCCAGCGACAATAACTTCGACTGGACATGAAGGAGAATTTCCTCATCATCATCATCAAGCAAAGCCACCAACGATCGTATTTCCGTTTCGCTCAGCATTGGTTATTTTTTTGCTGCTTTTTTGGCAGAGGCCTTTTTAGCTGCCGTTTTTTTAGCAGGGGCTTTTTTGGCTGCTGCTTTTTTAACCGGTTTAGTAAATGCATCGGGTACTTCCACTTCGATCATCTTTTTCACTTCATCAACAGCGATCGTTGCCAGCTCTTCATTGCTGTATTTTTCTCCGTCTGCCTTCCGCCCTATCTTGATCATTTTTTTGCCGAAACGGATAAATGCGCCCCAGCGTCCATTCTCAATATCAATTTTTTCTGCTGGGAATTGCCGAATGAACCTGTTCGCTTCCTTGTCCATTTTCTTTTCGATC
>JAZKGM010000201.1:0-4082 GCA_040385895.1 Bacteroidota bacterium | reverse complement strand
CCTTTTCTGTTTCTCCAAATTATACCTGATGTTTATTTGCTAAGCCCCTTATTTATGAGGACTTTATTTTTTTATGGGACAAACTATTTATGATGAATAACTGTTTCGGGAAGATCATATGCTTAGCATTTATGTATCACCATATACTTTTAAAACTGCTTTTTGAATGTGAATTTGATGGTTAGAAATGTTTAACATTTACCATAAATTGCGCTGGTAATATTTATAACAACATGAATTCTGCTTTATCGTTATTCGAAAAACATAGTAAAATGATCAATGAAGCTGTTGCAGCTTTAAAAACAAGAGGCTACTATACGCCTTACCCGGAAAATCCCAAAGCTTACGATGCCGAAGGTGATGCAAAAGCGAAAGCTTATGTAAGCGCAGTGATGAATACAAATTTTGGAGAGCTAAACCAGGGTGAAACGCAGGAATGGATAGGCACGGAAATTTCGCCCTACCTGCAAATGGGGATCGGGGTTAATTATCCTTCGTATAGTATTGATACGTATATAACAAATGCAACACGTGCCCAAAAGGAATGGAGTAAACTAACGGTTGATGCCCGTGCGGGAATATTGACAGAAGCGCTCGACCGCATAAAGAACCGTTTTTTTGACATTGCTTATGCAACCATGCACACCACCGGGCAGGCTTATATGATGTCGTTCCAGGCTTCGGGACCTCACAGCAATGACCGGGCTTTGGAAGCATTGGCAACAGGCTATGCAATACTTAGCCAGCATGCTTCTGAGGCAGAATGGGTTAAGCCGATGGGTAAATTTGACCTTACCCTTAAAAAGAACTGGAAAGCCATTCCAAAAGGAGTTGGCCTTATTATAGGATGCAGCACTTTTCCTGTATGGAACACTGTGCCGGGTTTATTTGCCAATTTAATTACCGGCAATGTATCTATTGTAAAACCTCACCCTAAAGCCATTCTACCGATTGCTATTGCAATCGGGGAACTGCAAAAGGTGCTGTCTGAAAATAACATTGATCCCTGTGTTGCCCAGCTTGCTGTTGATACGGTTGAAAAGCCGATCACAAAATTGCTTGCTGAACATGAAGCAGTAAAACTTATTGATTACACGGGTAATAATGAATTTGGCGCCTACATTGAATCGTTGCCCAAAACGGTGTTTACAGAAAAGGCAGGTGTTAACAGCATTATTATTGATAGCGCTGCCGATCTAAAAGCGGTTTTTTCGAACATTGCTTTTAGTGCAAGCCTTTATAGCGGGCAAATGTGTACTGCACCGCAAAATATTTTTATCCCGGCCAGCGGGGTTACCACCAATGAAGGAACAGTGGGTTTTGATGATGCCGTCAATTTATTATGTGCTTCTATAACGGGCCTGGTTGATAACCCAAAAGCAGGTGCGCCAACATTAGGTACCATTCAATCGGAACTTACCTTAAACAGGGTAAAAGGCGCCAGTACACTGGGAGGAAAGCTTGTGCTTGAAAGTAAATCAATCGTAAACGAAGAGTTCAAGGATGCACGCATAGCCTCTCCTGCCGTGATTGTTATTGATGAAAGTGATTACACCGTTTATAATAAGGAGTGTTTCGGACCAATACTGTTTGTTATAAAAACCCAATCGACCCTATCATCTGTTGCGCTGGCTAAAAAGCTGGCTGACGAAAAGGGCGCGATTACCTGCGGTGCTTATACCACAGATGAAACTACCATGAAAATGATCGAAGAGGAAATGAACGCTGTTTTTACACCGGTGTCGTTTAACTTTACCGGTGCGGCATTTATGAATTCGCATGCAGCATTTAGTGATTATCATGTGAGCGGTGGCAACCCGGCCGGAAACGCGAGCCTTGTTTCTACAGAATTTGTATCGCAGCGTTTTGTATGGGTTGGAAACCGGTACGCATAAAAAAACAGATTTAAATTTACGTAAAGCCCGCTTATTTGCGGGCTTTTGTTATTATTGAAACACTGATGACCGCGACTACAACTGACTATGACATAATAAAAAGGAATTCATTTACCTTTTTTACATGTTTTCTTTTTGTGGCTTTGATCGGGGCAGAAAAAGCACCTGCACTACTTAGCATTGCTATGATCTGCCAGGCATTAAGTATCCTTATTTTCACATCCCCGAAAAAGCTTCTTCAGAACTTCGCTGCCCAAAAGCCGCTGGTCATTTTCAGCTTTTGCTACCTGTTCCTGCTGCTCAGCTTCTTTTACAGCGATAACTTCACTTATCTTTTTGAGCGGCTGCAGATAAAGATCCCGTTATTATTATACCCGCTTATTTGCCCGAGCATAGGCCGTTTGTCCCCTAACCAGAAACGAATGATCATGCTGACTGCAATAGGCGTGATACTCGGAAGCGTGATCGGAATCCTGATCAATTACATGCTTCATTTCGACCAGATCAATCAACTGTATCTTCAATCGAAGATCATGCCGGGGCCGATCCATCATATCCGGTTCAGCCTGCTTACTGTGTTCGCTATTTATTTATGTTATTACTGCGTGCAGCAACCGATCACAAAAACACAACGGATCGCATTATCTGCCGTTGCAGTGTTTTTTGTTATTTTCCTTCATATTTATTCGGTGAGAAGCGGGCTTTTAAGCTTATATGTTGTGATCGTTATCCTGCTGGTGAACTATGCCGTTAGAACACGAAACCTAAAACACTTGCTCATTGCCATTACCAGCATCGTTATTATTGCAGGGGGAAGCATACTGCTCTCTCCCACCCTTAAAAATAAGATCTCCAACACAACTACTGATGTAAATGTGTATCAAAACCAGGAAGACCCTAATTTTAATTCACTGGCAACACGCATGGTTTCTTATAAAATTGCACTGGAAATTTTCAAAGAAAATATCTGGTTTGGCTGCGGGCAGGGTGACCTGAAAGATAAAAACGATGGCCTTTTCCGTAAAGACTACCCTACTGTTTTAACGCCCATCATTCCACATAACCAGTTCATTTATTACCTGGCGGCTACGGGGATCATCGGTTTATTGATATTTATGATTTCTTTTATGGCTCCTTTATGGAGCAGGAGAAATTTCAGGAACGAGTTTATCATGATCAGTTACGTGATCCTGGTTGTGGCATTCCAGTTCGAACCCATGCTTGAAACACAATTGGGGGTTGCCACTACCCTGGTTATTCTCTTTATTCCTTACTATCAATTACAGGAACAACAAACTAAGGCTTTACTGCATACACGATCTTAACCCTTATTGTTGCCCCGTCAGCTTTTAACTTCTGCCGGGCTTCCTTGCCAAAGGTTATAATAAAGTTCTCAAATTTTGTTGTATCAATCTTATCGGTAACTTTTACAAGGCATTGCAGATTATTATCCAGGTTAATTACCTTGATAATAGTGCCTACCGGGGCATCTGCATGGGCAACCTGCATGGTTTCATCAATAGCCGCCAGCCCGGTTTGTTCAATGATATCGGCCCTGGCAAACTCCACATTTTGCGGGGCAAGCGGTAACTGGGCTTCGGTACCATTCATTCTTACGTAAGGTTTAGCCACTACATTCTCATCTACAATAAGTTTGGTTGATTTCAGGCTGTTCCACTTTGTTAACTGGGCCGCTGTGATCTTATATTTTTTTGAAATGCTGTTTATGGTTTCTCCATTGGATACCATATGGGTGTACACTTTCTGCACTTCCTGCGATTGTGCATTGGCATGCGCTTCATCTACCCTGTTGCTGTCTGCCTGCGGTGTTCTTACACTATCGGGTAACACATACGGGATCTTTAATACCTGGCCCTTGCTGATCTTATTGTTCTTTATTTCATTCAGCTTTACCACATCAACGCTACTCACTTTATAACGTTTACTGATCGCTGCAAGCGATTCTTCTTTATCTACTTTATGCAGGATAAACTTAACTCCTTTGCTCGTTTCCACCCTCAACGAATCCAATGGCTTAGCAGACAGAAAACCTGCAGAGAGAAAAAATATGATTACACACAACGCTTTCATGTTATTTCACTTTCTGGTTTACAAGGGTTGAAAATGCCATGGGTTTATCATTAAACAACACCTTTGTTGCAGCCCATGTTGTTTTAAACAGGTCTG
>JAZKGM010000200.1:1905-2414 GCA_040385895.1 Bacteroidota bacterium | reverse complement strand
TGGACCGAGGCGTTCCTCTTCACGGATCTCGCGCAGGTTCTGAATATCTTCGGCAAGGTCGTAATCATTACCACTGATCAATGCTTCTGCAATGCGCACTGAAGCTTTGGCGGTGTAAACACCTGCCTTCTCTTCCATGTAGCTGAACACCACATTATAAATGCCGTCTTTACCCGTGCCGCGTGTACGCCCGAACCCGCATTCCATACCGGCCAGTGTCTGCAGTTCTAAAGCAATGTGTTCGATCACATGCCCCATCCAGGTGCCTTCTTTTACCCGTTCAAAAAAACCACCGGGAGTCCCCACCGAGCAGCGGTGCGAATACATGGTAGGAAAAAGTTTTTCCAGGCGCTCACCAAACCCGTTAATTTTATTGGTAGGGCTTTGCTCCATCTCTTCCAGGTCGAGGCGCATCTGGATCAGCTTGTGCCTGCGGATGCTCCAGTAGTTAGGACCACGCATTACTTTTATATCAATAATCTTCATGGTGTATTTTTAATTAAGGGTAA
>JAZKGM010000200.1:0-1895 GCA_040385895.1 Bacteroidota bacterium | reverse complement strand
TATGTTAACTATATGCAGTTTAAGGAAATTTTCTGAAAACCGGGCTTCATGTGCCATTATAATTGGAGTGTTATCTTTAATCGCTTCTGGATGTGGGGCGATTTAATGGTAAGTATAATAACAGGATTCAACTTTCTCTATCCATTCTATGTCCTGCTCCCCGTCTGCCGTTTCAGCAGGTCGCATGGTATAGTACGCTGTTGTTTTAAGTTTGCCGTTATCATCATATGTATAGACCTCTTTAGACGTATTACCGGGAGCAAAAGAATGCCCGCTTTGGTAAAACCGGCTGATCATCATTTTTTCAAGGCCGTTTTCGTACGTGTGGTTTAAAACCGTTATGGTATCCGTTCCCATTGCGGTGATCTCCTTCTCCAGCTCTTTTTTAGCGTTGTATAGGTAATAGTAATTGGTGGTATCACGATCGCGCACCTGCCCGTCTTTTACAACAGAATGGATGACCCTTGAATATTGCCCCGATGTATCATATTCCAAATCTGTTATTGACTCCCATGGCTCATCATGTTTGTTCTCTTTAAGGGGAGTGCCTTTTTTTACCATGTGTATCAACCTGTTTTTGTTGTCGTACAAAAAACGGGAATACTGGTTGATCCTCGAGAACAGTTCCTGGTTCGTATCCACAGAGAATATTTCTTCCACCAATCCTTTTGCATTCAGTGTATAATCTATCACGCATTTATACCCCACTGCCCGGTTTGTAAAATACACCGGGTACCCGTTATTGTCGTAAGTAAAAGCAAGCTCGTCCTCTGTATTGATCTCCGTTTTATCGCGTCCTTCTGCTTTCAGTTTCTTTCTCAGGGCAATAACTGCTTTTTTTTCTTCGCTGGTGGTTGCCCGGGCTTCGTATTCTTTGCAGAGCAGCCATTCATAAGAAGGTGAATGTATCGCCCTTTTTACAAGCGTATCATTTCCTTTCTTATCATAATAATACGTTGTTACATGCTCCCCGTAACCATATTGCCCGCCAGGTATGGGTTCTTCAACAACTTCAACAACCTTTCCCTCCTGATCAAACACCATGTACGATTTTTCAAGCGTATCTGTACCCTTCTCTGTAAACCGGTAAACATAACTGGTAAATGTTTTAACCGAATCCCTTTTAACAGCTTCGTGGTCGTGATACGGAAATTCATGATGTGTTTCGATAAAGGTCTTCTGGTTGAGATGAAAGATGCTGTTGATTTGGGAAAAAGAAACAAGCGGCACCAGGAAAAAGAGAAAACAAAAAGCCAGGCGGCATGAATAAACCGGCAAAAAATAAGTCAGGTCATTTTTCATAAAGCATTATTGGGCTGTGGCTATTTTAAACCATGAGTTTACAGCATGCAGTTTAGTTTTTTTTAATGATTCTTTATGCCTGTTTGCTGTTTAACACAAGCCTTCCATACTATCCATATTTAGAATATATTTGTTTGGTATGAATCCCTGCACACTATGAAATACGAAGTTGAAATTGCCCGGCAGCTTGCCGCTGACCAGGTCATTCCTGCTCATGTGGTTCACCCCGTTGCCGAACAACAGGCATTAAAAAAAATCTCCCTGCACTGGGAACTTCGCACACTTTTATACATAGGTATTTCTTTGTTCACCACCGGCCTTGGCATTTTTGTTTATAATAATATTGGCAGCATCGGGCACATTGTGCTGCTGGTTGTGTTGTTTGCCGGCTGTGCAGGTTGTTACGGGTATGCCTATAAAAATGCGCTCCCGTTCTCAAAAGATAAAACAGAACACAGCAACCCGTTTTACGATTACGTGGTTTTGCTTGCTGCTTCCTTGTTTGTGATTGCGCAAGGGTATCTTGAATTTCAGTTCGGCCTGTTTGGCAATTCGTTAAGCATTGCCTCATTACTGGCCTCCCTGGTGTTGTT
>JAZKGM010000199.1:0-1777 GCA_040385895.1 Bacteroidota bacterium | reverse complement strand
AAGCTGTATTAAGTTTGTTTAAGGTAATGCGGCAATTACGTATAATGATGTTAGACGAACCATCGGCTGCATTTGCTTTCAATATGCCGTATCCCCATTCCATGCGTGTAACGGCAGTTGTATTTCCGCTTTTTTCCTGCACATCTATGCCATCGAAAGTAATATAATCACCACCCGAGATGATTATGACACCATCAAGATCATTGCTTGTTCCTGTCGGGGCTGTAATACGCGGATTTATCCCGGTTCCTGATTTCCTGAACACAACAGGGTTGGAAACTGTTCCTGATGCAGTGATAAGGCCTGCTGTGCGGGATGAGAACGTTTCCGTATGTCCGGCATCCACTTCAAATGCAACGCCACCGCTCCCCACACCGCTGCTGTTTAATGCAGCAATAGCACCGGCTACAGTGGTGTAGTTTTTACCGGTACCAACTGTTTTGATCCCGCTGAGCTGCGCTTTGGAAAATAAAGCCAGGAACGATACTAAAAGAAAAAGGAATAGATGCTTCATTATAATTTATTAGGTGCTTTAATTTGGTATTAATCAAGAACCCAAAAAAACACCTGATAAAGCCAAAGCACAAACACCATTCATGTTGTTCAAACACAAAAAACGGTTGGTCACACCACAAAATGAGACTATACTAATTTCTGTAACCTTTTATGTGGCATTGTTTGCTTTTAACCCGACTAAACAACCTGGTGTTAAAGCATCAAAGTCTAAGCACCACAAATATGTTATACAGCCATCACGCAGCAACCGGCATAAATTCTATTTTAAACACTGCCCCGCCATCATTGTAGTAGCTCAGCGATCCTTTGAGCTGCCTTACGGCCAGATCCTGCACAAGCCTCATTCCAATACTTTCCATCTGATCGGGATCAAGATCTGCAGGCAAGCCTTTCCCATTATCCTTTACAACCAGCTCCCATTTGTCTTTACGTTTTAACAGTACATCGATCTGCCCGTTTCCGTTGCCGGTAAAAGCATGTTTCAGCGCATTGGTGATCAATTCGTTTACCGCCAGCCCGATCGGAATGGCCTGGTCAATATCCAGGTTCAGCTCATCCAGGTCATAGTTGATCCTGACGTTCGTATTAAGTGATGTATTGAGGGTATCGCATAATTCGCCCAGGTATTCCTTCAACTGGATCCTCGAAAGATCGTCCTGCCTGTATAAGGAATGGTGTAAACCGGCCAGCGCCATAATACGGGTGCTCGTATCTTTCAAAGCCATCTCTGACACATCATCGTGCACCTTATCGAGCTGGATGTTAATAAAGCTGGATACGATCTGCAGGTTGTTTTTAACCCGGTGATGAACTTCCCTTAACAGCTGCTCTACCTTATGGTTCCGCTCATCCAGTTTTTTCTTTGTCCTGGTTTCCCTTTTATATAGAACATAAATTAAAACAAGCACAATTGCCATTAATGCCAGTGCAATGCCAATAAAAATGCTTCTTGTCCGGGCTTGCTGCTCTTTTTCATTCAGCAACACTATTTCCTGGTCTTTCAGATCAGTTTTGTATTTAACCAGAGCCGACTGCATATCGCCCAGGTAATCTTCATTCCACATCCTGTTTACCGTTGCCTGGTATTCGCCAAAGAGCTCAAGCGCCTTTTCTTTGCTTCCGAAACGGGCCTCCATTTTAGCATATAAAGCAAGGAAACGGGCATAATTATGCAGTTTCTCTTCTTCCTTTAAAGACACATAAAACTCCCGGCAATAAGATAACACAGCAGCCGAAAGCTCCTTGTCCGGCTTAGCTTTCA
>JAZKGM010000198.1:0-13607 GCA_040385895.1 Bacteroidota bacterium | reverse complement strand
CATCCGCTAACTATCTGCACCCGTAAACAGAGCTATGTTGATCCGTGAAAAGTGAATAGGGAATTTGCCCGATCAGCGCGTAATGTAATGTTTCGGATCAGGCAGTTGGTTAACGTAAACGTATTCAAAACGCGTTTAATCACACCTTGCTTCAACAAACCGAAAACGTTAAGAAACAGGTACGCGATGATCAATAAAAAAGCAGCAGCAAACCATTGTTCACCACTGCCTTATTGTTTTATACCAAGTTATTGTGCTTCGTTTAAGCAAACATACCGGGCGTTAATATACCATTACCTTCCAGTAACGGGTTTCTCCATGCAGCTCTGCCGACAATAAATAAATCCCCTGTTTCAACATATGAACATCCACATTCAACAGGCCATTTACAACCTGGGTATACGCGGTAACCGAATTTCCTTTCATATCCGTTAATTGAATGTTGTTAAAGGTAAAATCAGGTAATACCATAGATTTTGTACTGAAATTATACAATACATGAACATCTGCAATTTTTTCGTAAGCCTGGCCAATCACGTTAGAGTAGCTGTGGTTGCCGTTAAAATCAACCTGCCTGATCCTGTAAAATACATGCTGCTTGCTTAATTCATCATCAAACCTGTATTGTTTTTGCACGTTCGAATTTCCACTTCCTTCCACAACACCGCTCAAAAGCCAGTTGTAACCATCTGTGCTTTTTTCCACTTCAAAGCGGTCGTTATTTATCTCCGTGTGTGTGCTCCATACAATGCTTATCCTTTCATTGCTTTTTTCAATGCTTACATCACCCCACTTTACCGGGAGTATTGTTGATGTAAATGTTTTGGTGTAGATCAGGTCACCACCTGAGCCCCCATCGCTGTTTGAGGCGTTAACCGTTGCGTAAAATACCGGGGCGGATGTGATAACCGATGGCGTGGTATAACTGAATTGCCATGTTTTTGATGCCAAAGGAGCCGCAGTTCCGCTTGAGTTGTGCATTAAATAAGTACGCGCAGGGCTCGCTGTAGACGAAGTGTACGTTTGGGTACTTGTTGATGTTAACGTTCCTATGCTGGCCGAGGTTGCCGTTGCCGAGGGAGGAAGCACACAAAGCTGGAACCCGTAGCGTGTACGGCCTGATTGGCTGAAATTGAGGCTGAAGGTATAAGTTGTATTGGGCTGAAGGCTGGATAATGCAGTGGAGGTGGTTAAGGTTAAGTTATTTATGGCAGTGCCGCTATTGAGTGTGCACCCGGTGCATTTGTGTAGGCATTGGGAGGTCCCCCCGAATAAGTGATCGCCTTATACGAAATAAAGCTAAGGCTTAACGCGAACGAAAAGGATAGTAAATATTTTTTCATATTTTTATTTGAGGTATTCTCTAATATACGATAATTCTTACCTGGTGAGATTAAAATTTAATGTGCTCATTTTATGGGTCTTATCTTTTTTCGAAGGGCTTCAGGCCGGGTATTTATTATTGTTGGCATAAGTCAGCCAAAAAATTAAATTTGCCCCACGCTGGTTTATGTGTGCAAGCCTTCATAACCGCTAATAAAAATAACACATTTTTTATGTCTGAATTTCAACTGGTGATGCCCAAAATGGGCGAAAGTATTGCAGAAGCAACCATTATCCGCTGGACAAAAAACGAAGGCGATACCATTTCGGCCGATGAAACTGTTCTGGAAATTGCTACTGATAAAGTAGATTCTGAAGTGCCTTCTCCAAAAGGAGGTGTTTTAGTAAAGCGTTTGTTTAACGAAAATGATGTAGTGCCTGTGGGCGCAACCATTGCGATTATAGCCCTTGAAGGAGGCGCAACGGCAAGCGCTCCTGCGCCATCTGCCCCTGCACCCGAAGTGAAGGCTGCAGTGAATGAAGTGGAAAAAACAGTATCCAATGCCATCAGCACAACAGCTAAAGTAAGCAACGGCAACGGGGCACGTTTTTATTCTCCCCTGGTGTTAAACATTGCCAAAGAAGAAAACATCAGCATGGGCGAGCTTGAAGGTATTGAGGGCACCGGCAGCGAAGGCCGTGTTACCAAACGCGATATCCTGGCTTATGTGCAGAACCGGGGCAATGCACCTGCTGTTCAATCTTCGGTTTCAACACCTGCTGCCAGCGTGGAAGCTAAACCTTCGGCACCGGCAACCCAGCATCCATCGGCTCCGGTAAGCCACCAGGCACCGAAAGTTACGTTGATGCCGGGCGATGAGATCATAGAAATGGATCGCATGCGCAAGCTTATTGCCGACCATATGGTAATGAGCAAGCATGTATCGCCACATGTTACCTCGTTTGTTGAAGCGGATGTAACCAATATGGTGAAATGGCGCGATAAAGCCAAAAAAGTATACGAAAAACGAGAAGGGGAGAAGATCACGTTCACACCGATGTTTATAGAGTGCGTGGTGAAAGCAATAAAAGATTACCCGATGATCAACGTTGCGGTTGACGGACAGAACATTGTTAAACGCAAATCGATCAACGTGGGTATGGCAGCGGCTTTACCCAGCGGAAACCTCATTGTTCCGGTTATAAAAAATGCAGATAACATGAACCTGATCGGCCTTACAAAAACAGTGAACGACCTGGCCAACCGCTCGCGTGCCAATAAACTTACTCCTGATGAGATACAAGGCGGTACATTTACATTGACCAACGTGGGAGGTTTTGGAAACGTGATGGGAACACCCATTATTAACCAGCCGCAGGTAGCCATTATGGCTACAGGTTCAATTAAAAAGAAACCTGCTGTTATGGAAACGGAAATGGGCGATGTAATTGCTATCCGTCACATCATGTTCCTTTCATTAAGCTACGATCACCGTGTGGTAGATGGATCTTTAGGCGGTTCGTTCCTGCGCAGGGTAGCCGATTACATGGAAAACTGGGACTTGAACAGGGAGATCTGATCTTTCATTCACCACCAGGAAAATATTCAGCCCGGAGCATCAACACCTTCGGGCTTTTCTATGATCTCAACTTTGTGAAACCATAAAAGCTAAACCGCGCAGAGCAACACAAATTCACTTATTTATTGTTATATTAGAGTATGCTTATTTCACTTCATCCACATAACCCCAACCTGCGGGATGTAAAATTGATCATTGATGCCTTACACAAGGATGCGGTTATTATTATCCCTACGGATACGATCTATGCCATGGCCTGCAAACTTGGAAGTAAAAAGGCGATCGAGCGCATGTGCCGCGTGGTGGGAAAGAAACCGGAGAAAGTTAACTTTTCGTTGATCTGTTCCGACCTGTCGAACATTTCGGAGTTTACTGCGCCACTTGATAAAACGGTTTTCCGCCTGATGAAAAACAACCTGCCAGGCCCGTTTACCTTTATATTGAATGCCAATAACAATGTAACCAAGTATTTTGCGGGCAACAAAAAAACGATCGGGATCCGTGTGCCGGATAATGCCATTGCACAAACATTAATAAAAGAACTGGGCATTCCGCTTGTGGTTACCACCATCCATCATGATGATGAGATCCTGGAATACATGACCGATGCCGGAGAGATCGAGGATAAGTATAAGAACCTGGTTGATGTAGTGATAGATGGTGGGGCAGGTGGAAACATTCCTTCAACCATTATTGATTGCAGCAATGGGGAACCCGAAGTGCTTCGCCAGGGAAAAGGCATTTTAAATGATTAGCCGGTAAATCCCGTTTGATTAAATGTACGTAAGTAATTTGTACCAATTTAAATGCAGATGAGCTTAACTAAAATAAAAAATGTTGGAATGGGTTTTGTGTTCATTGTGTTAACACAACTGGGGGCCTGCACATCAGGTAATCCTTCTTTTAGTAAACACCAGAATAATAACGATAGTACAAGTATGAGCAATTACCAGGTAAACAAAACCGAAGAAGAGTGGAAAAAAGAACTTAGCCCTGAACAATATAGGGTGTTGCGCGAAAAAGGTACAGAACGTCCTTTTAGCGGAAAATTTGAAGAACACTATGAGCCGGGCGTATATACCTGTGCGGCCTGTGGAAATGAACTGTTCAGATCCGATACCAAATTTGACGCGGGCTGCGGCTGGCCAAGTTTTTATGAAGCCCTGGATAAAACCAAGGTGATAGAAAAAGAAGACAATACATTAGGGATGCGCAGGGTTGAGATCTTATGCGCAAGATGCGGAGGCCACCTCGGCCATGTATTTGACGATGGTCCGAAAGACAAGACCGGTTTGCGTTACTGCATCAACTCCGTGTCGCTGGATTTTAAAGGCAAAGACAGCACAAAAACGAAATAAAAAGAAGCGGCTCCGGCCGCTTTTTTATTGACAAAAATATGAACTTTCACGGCCAAATTTAAGGTTGACTTAACATGAACAGGTTTATCTTTGCCCTGTGAAGAAATTATTATTTTTAACGGCAGTACTTTCTGTTTTTCAAAGTATTGCAGGTACCATCACCACAAGTGTCGGCAACCTGTATAATTTTAAGGAATGTTATGTGAATCATAGCGCAACTGCCCAATGGTTCACCGTGTCGGGGAGCGGCCTTTCAGCCAATGTGGTCATTACCGCCCCCGATCATTACGAAGTATCAACCGACCTGAATAAGTTTTACAGCCAAACGTTAGCGTTAACCGCAAGTGGAACATTGGCTTCTACCAAAATATTTGTGCGTTTCAGCCCGAGCAGCACAGGCAGTAAAACCGGTAATGTAGACATTGCAAGCGTTGGTTCTGCTACCAAAACAATCGCGGTATCGGGAACAGGAACGAACTTCGCCACGCTTTCTTCTTATTACCCGGCAACAGCCAATACAGGCGCAGCATTAAAAACATCGTTGTATTCGGCAGTTAATGCAGGCGTAAAAAGCTTTAGCTACGGGGCATTGTATACACATTACCCTTCTACCGAAACCTATTATGACGGAACCGTTTGGGATGTGTATTCCACTAAAGTGGATGCCGCTTCGCCATTTACTTTCAACCACGGGCAAAAACAATGCGGTAATTACAGCAAAGAAGGTGATTGCTACAACCGGGAGCATACCATGCCCCAAAGCTGGTTCAACGAATCATCCCCAATGGTTTCCGATATTCACCATATTTTACCTACCGATGGAAAAGTGAACGGGATGCGGAGCAATTTTGCGTTCGGTGAAGTATCCAGCCCTTCTTACACTTCGCAGCAGGGGGCAAAGCTCGGGGCAAATACCACAAGCGGGTATAACGGAACGGTGTTCGAACCGATTGACGAATATAAGGGAGACATTGCACGCGGGTTGTTATACATGGCCGTTCGCTATGAAGATAAAATCGCGAGCTGGAGCGGCAATGGAAATGCCGGAACGGCACTTGCAGGCAATGCTTTTCCTGCCTACGATCAATGGTTTATTGATGTGCTGCTGAAATGGCATAACCAGGATCCGCCAAGCAGCCGCGAAATCATCCGTAACAATTATATCGCCACAAGCGGATGCCAGAACAATCGAAATCCTTTTATAGACAGCCCGCAATATGCACAAAAGATATGGGGCGGAAACATGCCGCTTGAACCTGCTGTGATTGCAACAGATCTTGCTGTTTCCAATAATACCGGAACTTCATTCCTCCTTAAATTCAAAAGCGGGGATGGTTTCAGGAGATTGATCGTGGTGAGGCCTGCAACAACCCAGGCGGTTCACCCGGCAGATAATAACCAGTATCCGGCCAATAGCAATATCAGTGCAGGGTCCACAACCGGTTTACAAAACCATGTGGTATATAACGGCACATCAAGTTCGGTAACCGTTAATGGCTTAACCGCAGGCACAAACTATGTGGTGAATGTGTATGAATACAACGGGTGGTATAACACTGCAAACTATCGCACTTCAACTTTTGCAAGCATCACCACTGCACCGCTTGCTGTGGAGTGGGGTACCTTAACCGCTACCAAACAAACGGATAAGGGCATTACTTTAGACTGGAGTACGCTGAAAGAAACCAATAACAGTGTGTTTGAAGTGGAACGCAGCATTAACTATGGCGCATTTGCCAGCTTTAAAACAAAAACGCCTGCAGGCAACAGCACCACGGTTCAGAATTATTCGGTTGGTGACGATACCTTAAAAAATGCTTCCGGGAATGCCATCACAAACCTTTCTTACCGCATTAAACAGGTGAGTATAAATAGCGATTTCAGCTACAGCAATACCGCTGCTGTTGTGGTGGTAAAAGATACGGTGATCTGGGGTGAACTAACCGCTACCAGACAACCCGATAAAAGCATTGCCTTAAACTGGAGCACCGCTAAAGAAGTTGATAATAATTTATTTGAGATCGAACGCAGTTTAAATAACGGGATCTTCCAGGTAATAGGAACTAAAGTTCCGGCCGGTAACAGCACCACAACCCAGAATTATACCCTGGCAGATGATACATTAAAGAACGCTTCTTCAAGTAACATCACCACTTTAACCTACCGCATCAGGCAAACGGGCCTTTCCGGTAAGTCCAGTTACAGCAACCAGGTACTGGTTAAGAACGAGGTGCTGGATACGGTGATCTGGGGAAACATTTCGGCCACCAAACAAACCGATAAAAGCATTACCCTCGATTGGAACACATTGAAAGAGATCAACAACACCAGCTTTGAAATTGAAAGAAGCATCAATAGCGGGTCCTTTGTTAAAATAAGAACCAAAACCCCGATTGGTAACAGCACCACTACGCAGGGTTATTCCATTGTTGATGATACATTAAAGAATTCTTCTTCTAATAATATTACCACCTTAACCTACCGCATTAAGCAGGTATGTGCTTCAAACAGATCCAGCTACAGCAATGCTGCACTGGTAACCAACAATATTGTTTTTACCGATACCGTGATCTGGGGCGGGTTTACTGCAACCTTGCAAAATGATAATAAAACAGTGCGCTTCGATTGGAGCACCTTGCTGGAGCATAATAACTCCACTTTCCAGGTCCAGTTCTGGTTCAATGCCGGTGGGGCTGTATTGGGTGCCAAAACAATTCCTTCAAAAGGCAACAGCACTTCTACGCAAACCTATACCCTTACCGATACGTTAACCAGCGGATTGGGCGATATCTATTTCAGGGTTAAACAAACAGGTACAAATGGGAATTTCAGCTACTCGAACGAGCAGCTTGTTCATGTTCCGGCTGCAGTCCGCAAGGATAGTGTAAGCATAAGCGGGTTTGATGCTTCCATGGATTCGGCCAAAAATATAAAAATAAGCTGGACCGCAAATTATGAAGGCAAGGCCGGAACATTTGATCTGCTCAGAAGCATCGACAGCAGGCCTTATTACATCATCAAAACAATTTCGGGTGGGCCTCATGATCTGCCGAACTCGTGGAATGTGAATGACGATACCCTGCAGAAAAATCCTGGCATTACCAAACTGGTTTACCGCTTGCGTTACACAGGCGAGAACCAATCGTATGTGGTAAACAGCGACACGCAAATGGTTGTTGTGGTAAAAACAGGGTTGAAAGAAAGCAGCGACCAGTTTAACGGCAGCGTTTACCCGATGCCTTTTCACGATGCGTTAAACATTAGTGTTCCCCTTGAAAAGGATGCGGAGTTCCATGTTTCACTGAGCAATCTGCTGGGACAAGAGGTATATGCAAAAACAATCGTTAGCCGCAATGCCTTGCTTCAACTCAATAACCTTGAACAGGTGCAAGAGGGAATATATTTGCTCTCCTTAAAAAGCGGGGATAAAAAATGGCACCTCCGTGTAATTAAACAATAATATGGAAAGCGGCCCCGGCCGCTTTTTTTATGCGTTTTTTTTTGGTTACGTTTGATGCAATGGACATCCGGAAACTACTGTTAGCCATCCTGGCTATATTTTTTATAGATTCAATACTACACATCGTTAACTGGATGGAGCTGGTAACACTCCCTTCCATTTTGTTGCATAGCATAAGATGGGTTTTTATTGCAGCACTGGCATGGTATACCATAAAAGGGAAGTCGTTAACAGCAAGTATTTTGCTGAGCATGTTTCTGGGCATTGAAGTGGCTGAGTTCTTTCCCGATGTTGCCAAAGAGCTTAAAGTGTTCAGCGATATCTTTCTGCGGCTCATCAAAACCATTATTGCACCATTGCTATTTGCCACATTGGTTGTAGGCATTGCCGGCCATGCCGATCTTAAGCAGGTTGGGCGCATGGGCTGGAAATCCATTTTATATTTTGAGGTGGTTACCACGCTTGCACTTGTGATCGGCTTGTTTGCCATCAACCTGTCGAAAGCAGGCATCGGCTCATCGTTGCAGGCACAGGAATCGCAGATCCAGAAGGCACAGGCTTTACTGGAACAAAAGCATACACATAACGTCATTCTTGATATTTTTCCGGAGAACATTGCCAAATCGGTGGCCGAAAACCAGATCTTACAGATCGTGGTGTTCAGTATTTTATTCGGCATCGCATTGGCGCAACTAAAGGGAGAGCGCAAGGAAGCTATGCTGGGTTGGACCGAAAGCCTGGCCGAAGTCATGTTTAAGTTCACCAATATGGTGATGTATGTAGCCCCCTTAGCCGTTGGCGGGGCAATGGGCTATGCTGTTGCCACCATGGGCTATGGCGTGTTGCAGGACCTGCTGAAACTGGTTGTAACACTGTATGCCGCATTGGTTGTTTTTATCCTGGTTGTGCTGGTGCCCATCGGATTTATTGTTAAACTTCCTTTCAAACGTTTTATCGATCACATCAGCGAGCCTTTATCCATTGCTTTTGCTACGGCAAGCTCGGAAGCTGCATTGCCCAAGGCGATGGAAAACCTCGAAAAAATGGGGATCCCGCGCAAAGTAGTGGCATTTGTATTGCCAACCGGCTATAGTTTTAACCTCGATGGAACAACCTTATACTTATCGCTTGCATCGGTTTTTGTGGCGCAGGTTAGCGGGGTTGATCTCACCATAGGCCAGCAGATCTCGATGTGCGTGGTGCTGATGCTTACCAGCAAAGGTGTGGCAGGCGTACGCGGTGCTTCGTTCCTTATCCTGGTGGGTACGGTGCAATCGATGGGCTTAGACCCCCAAAAGGCCTTTGCCATCCTGGCCATAGATTCTATTATGGATATGGGCCGCACCTCGGTTAACCTCATCGGGAATTGTTTAGCTACTTATGTGGTGGCGAAATGGGAAGGGGAGGTTTAATGCTGACATACTGTTGTCATTAAGCCGCCTAGGTTTTTTCCAAAATCACAATTATGGAAAAAACGGACCTCACCAAACTTTACAAACGTTATTACACTGCCGCCAAAAAGCCTGAGCTTATTGATGTTGAGCAGGCCCGTTATATCGCTGTTCCTGGTAAAGGTGATCCTTCCGGTGAACTATTTGCTTTGTGCGTGGAAGCGCTTTATACAGTTGCCTACACCATAAAATTTGCAAGCAAGGCAGAGGGGAACGATTTTACAGTGGCTAAGCTCGAAGGCTTATGGAGCTTTGATGAAAATAAGTATAACAAAGTGTCTGCAACCGATGCCCCGGCCCAGGTGCCGCGAAGCGAGTGGAATTACCGCTTGCTCATCCGTATGCCGGACCACATTACATCAGGGCATCTTAATGAGGCGGTAAAAGCTGCCTTTGAAAAGAAGCAAAAGCAAGAGATCAACAAAGTGGAATGGTTTGAAATGGAAGCCCACAAAGCGGTGCAGATGTTGCACACCGGTGCGTTTGATAAAGAACCAGAAACACTGGCCTTGATCGGAAAGTTTATGGAACAGGGTAAATTGGTGAAAAAAGGGGCGCACCACGAGATCTACTTATCAGATTTCAGGAAAACAAGCGCTGAGAAATTAAGAACAATTTTGAGGGAGCCGGTTTAATAAAAGAAACAAAAAGCCGCTGAAGAACTTCTTCAGCGGCTTTTATTATATTTTTGGTAATGCTTAGATGATCAATAAAGCATCGCCATAAGCCATAAACTTGTATTTCTTTTTAATCGCTTCCTGGTAGGCTTCCATCAGCTCATCATAACCTGCAAACGCAGCGCTCAGCATCAATAAAGTTGATTCAGGCGGATGGAAATTAGTGATCATGCAGTTTGCAATACGGAAATCATGCATAGGAAAAAGGAATTTGTCGGTCCAGCCACTGTTTACATTAAGCCTGCTGGTTGAAGAAACCGATGATTCCACTGCACGCATTACCGATGAACCAACTGCACAGATCTTACGTTTCTCTTCAATGGCCTTGTTTACCACTTTCGTGGTTTCAAGCGGGATATCAAAATATTCGCTATCCATTTTATGCTTGGTGAGGTCTTCTACTTCCACAGCGCGGAAAGCACCAAGTCCATTATGCACAGTTACTTCTGTGAAATTAACCCCTTTTATTTCCATGCGCATCATCAGCTCTTTGGTAAAGTGAAGTCCTGCGCTTGGAGGGGAAACCGCTCCTATATGTTTGGCAAATATGGTCTGGAAACGATCTTTGTCCGATTTTTCAACCGCACGGTTCATGTATTTAGGAATGGGCATTTCACCCAGTTTCTCGATCAGCTTCCACAGTTCCTCGTCTGATCCGTCAAACAGGAACCTGATCGTTCTTCCGCGCGAAGTCGTGTTATCCACTACTTCTGCAACCAGCGTGTCGTCACCAAAGTATAGTTTATTACCAACACGGATCTTACGTGCCGGGTCAACAAGAACATCCCATAATTTCATTTCCTTGTTCAGCTCGCGCAATAAGAAAACCTCTATTTTAGCACCTGTTTTCTCTTTGCTTCCGTATAAACGGGCCGGGAAAACCTTGGTGTTATTGTTGATCATCACATCACGATCGTCAAAATAGTTAAGGATATCGCTGAAAACTTTGTGTTCTATTTTACCTTTTTTGCGGTCGAGCACCATCATTTTGCTATCGTGGCGTACATCGGCAGGGTGTTTGGCAATAAGGTTCTCGGGAAAATTGAATTTAAACTGAGATAATTTCATTTACAGTTACTATTAGTATTAGCTCGTTAAACGGCACTATTCAGGCTAAAATAGCATAATTTAACGAGGTGCGAAGGTACTATTTAATTTCTTTTTACCAAGAGAAAGAAACCTGTAGTATAAAGCAGGCTACAATGCCATTGATTCCAGCACCTTTTTCAGGTCATCGGGCGTATCGATGGCAATGGCTTCCATGGTGGTTTCCTGTAAGTGTATCGTATAACCGTTTTCGATCCAGCGCAGCTGTTCAAGGCTTTCAGCTTTTTCAAGTACGCCAAGGGGCAATTTCGTGACCAGGTCCAGCACTTCTTTTCTGTATCCGTAAATGCCCACATGCTTATAATAGGTAATGTGTGCCTCCGGGTTTCTGCGGTACGGAATGGCCGAGCGCGAGAAGTAAATGGCCTCATTCTTTGCATTAAAAATGGCTTTTACCACGTTCGGGTTCTTTATTTCTTCTTCTGTTTTCAGCCGTTTAACGAGGGATGCGATCTGCGTGCTGGCATTCCCGAAGGCCTTTGCCACCAGTTCGATCTGCAATGGGTCTATAAAAGGTTCATCGCCCTGGATATTGATCACGGCATCGCACAAACCCGAATATTTGCTGATCACTTCTGCGCAGCGGTCTGTACCGCTCTGGTGGCCGGGGTCGGTCATGATCACCTGGCCCCCGAAAGCCTTAACATGTGCAGCGATCCGTTCATCATCCGTAGCTACGATCACATCGCTGAGCACACCTGTTTTTTTGCATTGTTCATATACACGCTGGATCATGCTTTTTCCGGCAATATCAATTAAAGGCTTGCCCGGGAAGCGGGTGGAGGCATAACGTGCAGGGATCACTCCGATAATGTTCATGGTATGGTCATTAAATAGTGTCCGAAAATAGTTTAATTGCAGTAATGAACGAAAAATTAATCAGGAACATCATCCTGTTGCTGCTTGTGGTGAGCACGGGGCTTGGGTTGTATGCCATGATCAGTTTTTCGCAAGTGAACCGGATTCGCGCAGATGAGTTTTTGTCTTTTCTGCACAGCGATCCGTCATTTCATCCTGTTGTATCTGAAGTATGGAGCAATATCAGCAAGGGTGCCGATAACAGTTACATCCATGCCGTGCTTCTTCAGCAATGGTTCATGGGTTTCGGGGCGGGCATCATTTCACAACGCCTGCTTTCTTTTTTATTCTGGGCCATTGGCGGGTTTTGTTTATGGATGGTGTTAAACGAACAACAGAAGACCGTGCCGCATAAGCTTCTTTTCTGGGTGCTGGTGCAATTCAGCAATATGGGCTTTTTGCTGGCCAATGACGGGCGCTTTTACAGCATGCATTATTCCTTTATGCTGGTGTTATTTTTACTTGTGTTAAGGTATACCCGCTCGGGTGGAAAAAAATTGCTCCCGGCCTTAAGCCTTGTTGTATTGTTAAGTTTATTGACCACTGCATTAAGCGCAGCAGGATTCGTGTTGCTCTTGCTGGCTTTGTTGTTGTTGACCTTGCGAAAGCTTGTTGCCCGCGAGCGCTTTATTGGTGTATTGATCGCATGCGCTATCCCGCTTGTGGTTTACTTTTCGTTATTCCGCATCGAAAGTTTTCACCGGCATTTCAGCACCTGGCTATTCAGCAAGCCCACAGCAGATGCGCTTTCTCTGAAAGAATTTATGGGCACACCTTTTCGTTTTATGGCCATGGTTGATGTACCGGGCATGCCGGATGCGGTGGGTGTTGTCGTTACTCTTGTGTTGGCAGGCGCTCTTCTTTATGTTTCAAGAAGCAAGCCCGTAACAGCCCGCAATCACCCGTTCTTTTTCATCAACGAGTTGTTCCTGTTGTTTGCAGCGCTTTTCGTGTTCCAGTTAATAGCACATGTTATTTTCGGCTGGCCATTATGGCCTTACCGGTATTATGCCGGGATGTTCTGGGTGTTTCCGCTTTGGTTATACCAATACACGGATATTACTTTTTCGAAAAACACCGCAGTACTCACGTTACTGCTTTGTGCGGGTATCGGCCTGCGCATGCTGGATGAAAACGCGAAGATAGCTGAACGAAGAAAGCAGATCCCTGTTGCTGTATCGGGGCAAACCATTTTTGTGGAAGAATTTGAAAACTATAAAACGCTGGCTAAAATGGGGGAGC
Source organism: Bacteroidota bacterium (assembly GCA_040385895.1). Taxonomy (GTDB): domain Bacteria; phylum Bacteroidota; class Bacteroidia; order UKL13-3; family UKL13-3; genus UBA6183. The sequence goes on along the minus strand of JAZKGM010000198.1, from coordinate 551 downwards.
AATACATACGCTACCCGCAGGCAAGACCCTATCTGTTTTTAAGATTGGACAGCAGTTCTACCGAACGCAATGCCTACTTTTTTTTGTTGCAGCAACAGGGAGATAACCTGGAAACGACAACGGCTCCTGCTCATCCACTGGTTAAGCAGGTGAGGGGACATGAATCGTTTTTGAGAGAGAGGTAAAGAATGTTTGGAGAGGGGATTAAGTACTATTAAAGGGAGTAAGAGTTCTCTTAACAGAAAATATAAAAGATCGGCTTAATTTTTTGGAAAGACCATGCGGATGTTCGTGCCTTGCCCGGGCTTGCTGTCAATCACAAGCCTGCCGTTATTCTGCTCAATAAATTCCTTGGTAAGGCTTAAGCCCAGGCCGGTGCCTTTCTCCCCGGAAGTTCCGCTGAGGCTGCTAATTTCTGAAGTGAATAATTTGTCTAAAGTAGACTGGTCCATGCCCATTCCTGTATCTTTCAGTTCAAGGGTAGCATGCTGCTCATCTTCCTGCCAGCCAAATGTGATGAGGCCATTAACGGGGGTGAATTTTACTGCATT
>JAZKGM010000197.1:0-5491 GCA_040385895.1 Bacteroidota bacterium | reverse complement strand
AGTGAAACAGGTGAGGCGCAACTTAAAACGCATGTTGCGCGATGATAAGAATGAAGGCCTTTACGACCAGGTTTATTTTGAGCTCGCCAAAGTAGAATACCGCGATAAAAAAATACCGGAAGCAATAAAAAATTTCAAACAATCCATTGCCAAAAGCACAAGGAACCAGGCCCAGAAAGCCGAATCTTATTTGGCACTTGGAAATATCTACCTCGATATGCCCGATTATAAATTGGGGCAGGCTTATTACGACAGCGCAGCACAGGTAATTCCCAAAGACCACAAAAACTACCAGCGCGTTCAGGATAAAAAAATAGTGCTGAGCGAGCTGATCGAAAACATATTGACCATTGAAACGCAGGATAGTTTACAGCGTTTAAGCAAATTAAGCAATACCGAGTTAGAAAAGCGGGTTGACGGATGGATACTGGCCGCAAAGCAAAAACAGGAACGTGAAGCAAAAGCTGCCGAAGAGCAAAAAGAACAGGCCAAGCAGGCCGAGCTGAACAAACCGGTGGGTGGTTTGCCTCCGGGCTTACCGGGTCTGCCGGGCGAGCAGGGACAATGGTATTTTTATAACACAACGGTAATGAATGCCGGCCAAACCGAATTTTTTAGCCAGCGGAAATGGGGCAGAAGAGAAAATGAGGATTTTTGGCGCATTGCGGCCAAAGAAAAAATCAAAAATACCCAGCAACCACAGGATGACGGCAATGCAAACAACAAAAAAGACACCTCATCTGCTGCCGCAAAAGGAGGAGTGCCTGTTGACGGTGCGAACACAGATAAAGACAACGGGAGTGGCACAGGTGCTGAAAAGCCTAAGATAAATACCGATAAAGCGGCATGGGTTAAAGACATCCCGTATACCAGCGAAGAGAAAAAGGCTTCGGATGAAAAGATCAAAGAGGCTTACTATAACCTGGGGATGATCTATGACGAAAAGCTGAAGGACAACAAAGAAGCCACAAACAGTTATACCACGCTACTGACCCGTTTCCCTGCAAATGAATATGAGCCCGAAGTATTGTATTATTTATTCCGTTTATATAATGCACAAAAAGAAACGGCAAAAGCAGAGAAAGTACGTGCTGACCTTATTCAGAAATACCCCGATAGCAAATACGCATTGATTCTTCAGAACAAAGCGATACAAACGGAAGAAAGCACCACCAAAAAAGAGATCGTAAAAACATATGAGACGCTTTACCAGGAATACCTGGAGGGAAATTATGCCGCTGTTAAACGGGGTAAATTAGAAGCCGATAAAAAATACAGCGGAAATGCCATGCAAGGTAAATTCGACCTGCTGTATGCCCTGGCCGTGGGCAAAACAGATTCGCTGGGCATATTTAAAACCGAGCTGGAAGACATTGTTAAAGCGTATCCCAATACCGATGTTTCGCAACGCGCCCAGGCTATTTTAGATGCGATAAAAAAACAGGGGACAGCCACCGTTGCCATTAAAGACACCGTGGTTAAGTTTGAAGACGAATACAAACTGATGCCACAGGCAGCACAGTATTATTTGTTTGCCACCAAAGCCGAAAAGCTCGACCTGAACGATGTGTTGCAAAAGCTCACCAATTATAACGATGAGTTTAACCAGTTCGATAACCTGCGCGCCAATACCATGATGTCGGCCGAAGGCCACCAGCTTATTTTTGTGCGCTAGTTCGCTAACCTGGCCAAGGCTGCCGACTACATTAACGGCTTAAACTTAACCCAGTTCTATAAAAAGAACCTGGCCGAAGGCATAACCTACACTCATTTTGCCATAGAAAAAGAGCAGTTTAAAAAGCTGTTGAAAGATAAAAAAGTGGATCAGTATGGGGCTTATTTTACAGAACAGTTACCGCAGATCTTAAAACAGCAAAAGCAATAATTTTATGTCGAACTACTTTACCGGAAACCCGTATACCAAATACCTGAAGTGGTTATGGATCACCATATTTGGCGGGCTGGCCGCTTTTGTGCTTTTTGTATTTATGGTAAGCTGGGGCTGGTTTGGAGAGCTGCCCGCCCTGGAAGACCTGGAGAACCCAAAGACCGACCTGGCTTCTGAAATTTATGGAGATGACGGGAGCTTGCTTGGAAAATATTATTACCAGAACCGTTCGAACATTACTTATTACGAATTGAGCCCCAACCTCATCAACGCATTGGTGGCCACAGAGGATGTGCGTTTCCAGGAGCATTCCGGTATCGACTTTCGCAGGTTCGCATCGGCACTTTTGTTTATGGGAAGCCGTGGTGGTGCCAGCACCATTACGCAGCAGCTGGCTAAGAACCTGTTTCCCCGCAAACGGTTCAGCAGCTTTTTAGATAAGGCCAGCACCAAGCTTAAAGAATGGGTTACAGCTATCCGCATCGAAGAGCGCTACACCAAAGAAGAGATCATGACCATGTATTTTAACACGGTTGAATTTGGCGGCAACTCATTTGGGATCTCTTCAGCATCAAAAACATTTTTCGGCAAACCGGCAAAAGACCTCAACGAGCAGGAAGCAGCCATGCTGGTGGGTATGCTTAAAGCACCTACAAAATACAGCCCCGTGCGCAACCCTGCCAATGCCATGATCAGGCGCAATACTGTACTGAACCAGATGCGTAAATACAATTACATTTCATCTGAAACATATGACACATTAGCGGTAAAAGCCATAGCGTTAAAATACCAGGAAGAAGACCATAACGAAGGACTGGCCCCGTATTTCAGGGAACACTTGCGCATCGACCTGATAAAATGGTGCGAAGAGAACGGGTATAACCTGTACAGGGACGGCCTGAAAATTTACACCACCATCAACCCGAAACTGCAAAAACTGGCCGAAGAAAGCGTGTACAATCACGTGAAAGACCACCAGAAAAAATTCTACGAGCATTGGAAAGGGCGCGAACCATGGGGTGAGTTTAAAGAAGTGATCACAAGCGCCATGAAACGCAGCGACCGGTACCGCCTGTTAAAAATAGCAGGCCTTAACGAAAAGGAGATCGCGAAAAACTTTGATGTTCCCGTGCGGATGAAAGTGTTCAGCTACACGCGCGGTGAAATTGATACCACCATGACCCCGCTGGATTCGATAAAGTATTATAAATATTTTATGCAATGCGGAATGATGAGCATGGACCCCACAACCGGATATATCCGTGCCTGGGTTGGCGGCATCAACCATAAATACTTTAAATACGATCACGTAAACATCCATGCCAAGCGGCAGGTGGGCTCCACCTTTAAACCTTTGGTATACACTTTGGCTGTAGATAATGGCTGGAGCCCTTGTTATAAAGTGCCGAACCAGCGTGTGGTGTTCGAAGATTATGAAAACTATTCGCCCGACAATGCCGATGATAAATACAACGACCCTGAAATGACCTTGTTTAAAGGATTGAAATTGTCCATTAACAACATTGTAATGCAGGTAATGAAATTATTAGGGCCAACGGCACCTAAAAGTGTCATAGAGCTTGCCCGTAAAATGGGCATCAAAAGCGAACTGCCGCCTTATCCTTCTATTGCATTGGGCGTATCAGACATCAGTGTTTACGAGATGGTGGGGGCTTTCAGCACTTATGCCAACAAAGGGGTATGGACCGAACCTGTTTACCTCATGCGCATTGAAGATAAGAACGGAAATGTGATCCGCGAAGTGGTGCCAAAAAAGGTAGAAGCCATGAGCGAGCAAACAGCCTACGTGATGGAAAAAATGCTGGAAGGTGTTACCACCAGCGGAACAGCGGCCAAAATAAAATACCAGTACCAGGTGCCGGGGGCCGTTGGCGGCAAAACAGGCACCACGCAAAACTACAGCGATGGCTGGTTTATTGGCATTACCCCTTACCTGGCCACAGGTATCTGGACAGGCTTTGAAGACCGGGCCATCCATTTTCGCAGCATGAGCCTGGGAAGCGGAAGCGGGATGGCCATGCCTATTTTTGGTAATTTTATGAAAAAGGCCTTAAGCGATACCACGGTGGTTAAAGTAAGGCAAACCTTTGAAGCGCCTGCCCAGCCATTGAGCATTGAGATCAATTGCGGAAATTACGAAACCAACGACCCGAAAAAACTCGAACTGCTCGAAGAATAATGAAACCCGGCCTGTACCGCCATTATAAAGGCAAACAATACGAAGTGATCAGCGTGGCCCGCCACAGCGAAACATTGGAAGAGCTTGTGGTGTATAAGGCCCTTTACGATTCCCCCGATTTTGGATACGGAGCTACCTGGGTAAGGCCAAAAGCCATGTTTGAAGAACTTGTTTTGGTTGACGGGGTGATGAAGAAGCGGTTTGAAAAGCTGTAGCTTCTTGTGATTCATTCAGCAATTTCCAAATCATCCTCCCGGAATATGTTGTGCTTTTTAATAGCAGATCGTCACTTTAAATTGTAGAAAGGTACTGCCATGAATCCCTTTTTTACTAAGAGGTCATTAAACAGCATTAATTTGATAATGTTTGGTCGAACAGGCACTTTTGCTATATTTGTCGCTTACGTAAAAAAATTAATATGGCCGGTTTTTTTAAAAAAGCATTAAATGTTTTTGTTGAGTTTGACGATGACCAGCAAACCAGTAATAAGCCTTCTTTTTCTACCCAATCCCCAAACCCTTCTTTTAATGTCCCACGCACACCATTAAACCAGGAGGAGGCAGATAAGTTCGAAAAATATTTTGAGAACCTGTTCGATAAAACAAACTTACCAGGGCCTGATTACTTCGAGTTTTACAAAACAATGGAAACGCTTGAGAACCACATTCCGGATGAAAAGGCCCGCTTTGCAGCAACCTTTGCATCCCTGGCCATACAAGGGTTAACCAAAAAAACACTTATCGATACGGCAAATAAATACAAAGAGGTGGTTGAGCTTGACCATGTTAATTTTGAAAACGCAGTTGATGGAAAAATAAAATCAGAGCTGGGCGAAAGGCAGTCTAAAATTAAATCGCTCGAGCAAAAAATCACAGCCAATTCAGAACAGATCCAAAAACTCACAAAAGAGATATCTGACTCACAGATATTGGTGGGACAGATCAGGAATGAAGTGCTGGAGCACGAAAACAAACTGTCGCGGAACAAGCATGGATACCAGATCGCTTCACAGGCTGTATTGTCTAAAATAGCTACCGATATTCAAAAAATACAATCAATCCTATAATCTCACTTTATGGAAACAAACATTTTCCCAGCTTCAAAACAAGAGTTGAAATCATACTGGAACAGGCCTGGAGGTAAATTCGGAATTTTCTCAGGCCTAATTATTCTTGTGCTCATCGGGTATTATGTTTTGCCGATCCTTACCGGGATTATATGGAACACGGTAAACTTTGGCATTGCATTGGTTTGCCTGGCAGTGTTTGTGTATGCCATCACACACAGAAAACTCCGTTTAAGTCTGTTTTATTTCTATGAGATCCTAATGAAAAAACTGGTAGGTATAGTAATAGAACTTGACCCCTTTATTATTGCAGAAGATTACCTGGGCGATATGGAAG
>JAZKGM010000196.1:0-2769 GCA_040385895.1 Bacteroidota bacterium | reverse complement strand
ACTGCCTTCTGCTATAAGGTTAACCTTCGGAGTTGAATTGTTTATAATATACCAGTTATCCGCTTTAGCAAGGTAACAGTTTATCAGGTTCTTCAAACCTCTATAATATCGTCTTTCAATTGTACTTTCGGGAATATTATGTCCTCCATTAAGAACACGATATTTAACCCGCGCTTTTGCCTGATCTGCTGATTCTAGCCAAATATATATAAGAGTTACCGTGTACCCTTCGCGTTGCGCTTTATCTATAAGGTTTAAATAGTTTTTGCTTGATAAGGTAGTTTCTATGGCAAAGTTCTGTGATTCATTTAACAAGCTTTCTATTCTTTGCAACATCAATTTTCCGGCTTGAATAGCAACATCTTCAGGATTGAATGGAGATAAGCCAACAGCTATTGAATCTGCATTTACAAATTCATTAACATGTAAATGCGCGGGCAAAATCGTCATGCTTGCAGTGGTTTTTCCTGCACCGTTCGGACCTGCTATGATGTATAAATCGGGCACTTTTATTTTGTTTCGGCCATTGATAACACCACATCAAACTCTTCGGGTTTCACCTGTCCCACGCTTAAGCGGCTGAGGCGCACCAGGTCCATGTTTTGCAATCGCTTATCGGCCTTCACCTGTTCGAGGCTCACCGGTTTTTTCAGCTTTTTAAAGGGGGAGAGTTCCACCACAACCCAATTCGCGTCTTCTGTAGTAGGGTCCTGGTAAAACTCTTTTACTACTTTGGCAATCCCAACAATTTCTTTGCCTTCGTTGCTGTGGTACCAAAACACGAGGTCACCTTTTTTCATGGCTTTGAGGTTGTTTCGTGCCGCATAGTTGCGAACCCCGTCCCAAATGGTTCTTTTATCTTTTTCAAACTGATCCCAACTGTATTTAAAGGGTTCTGATTTAACAAGCCAGTGATTCATAACTCAAACATACTTATTTTATGTAATTGATCGGTTACAGGGCAAAAAAAATCCCGGTACATTGTACCGGGATCTTCTATTATGGGTTTAAACTAATTAGTCTTTTTTCTCTAACTGAGCTTTTAATGCAGCTAAACCTTCCACATCGGCAAACGTTGATTTTTCGTTGCTTTCGTTTAATTTTTTAGCGGCTTTGGTTGCTTTTTCTTTGTCGTCTGTGCGTTTTTTCTCGTCTACTTTTTTCTCTTCAATTGCATCAGCTTTCCAGATAGCAGTGTGTGATACCACGATACGTTTGTTTTCTTTGTTAAACTCGGTTACTTTAAATTCAAGCACTTCGTCTTCTTTTCCAACAGTTTTATCTTCGCGTTGTAATTGTTTAATAGGAGCATAACCTTCTACACCATAAGGCAGAGCAATGGTTGCACTCTTATCTTCAATTTTCAACACAGTACCTTCGTGTAATGAACCCGGGGTAAAGATCGTTTCGAACGTATCCCAAGGGTTTTCGTCCAATTGTTTATGACCTAAGCTCAATCTGCGGTTTTCAAGATCCACTTCAAGCACCATAACGTCTAACTCCTGGTCTTTTTTCACAAACTCAGCCGGATGTTTGATCTTTTTGGTCCAGCTTAGATCGCTTACGTGAACCAATCCGTCAACACCTTCTTCCAGCTCAACAAATAAACCGTAGTTGGTCATGTTACGAACAACACCTTTGTGGCGTGAACCAACAGGGTATTTTTCGGTAATGTTCACCCAAGGATCGGCTTTTAATTGTTTGATGCCAAGCGACATTTTGCGCTCATCTTTTTCAAGCGTTAAAATAACCGCTTCCACTTCGTCACCCAGCTTCATAAAGTCCTGCGGGCTGCGTAAGTGCTGGCTCCAGCTCATTTCACTCACGTGAATCAGGCCTTCAACACCAGGAGCGATTTCAAGGAATGCACCGTAATCAGCTATGTTTACGATTTTTCCTGTAACGGTAGCGCCAACCTGTAATGTTTCAGCTAAGCTATCCCAAGGGTGAGAAGAAAGTTGTTTCAGGCCTAAGCTGATGCGTTTTTTCTCATCATCAAAGTCAAGCACAACGATGTTTATCTTCTGGTCCATTTTCAACACCTCTTCAGGATGGTTGATACGGCCCCATGAAATATCTGTAATATGTAATAAACCGTCAACACCACCTAAATCAATGAACACACCAAATGAAGTCATGTTTTTAACAGTTCCTTCCAGTACTTGTCCTTTTTCTAATTTAGATAAGATGTCTGATTTTTGTTTTTCGATATCCTCTTCGATCAGCACTTTATGCGAGATCACCACGTTTTTGAACTGGTGGTTAACTTTTACCACTTTAAATGGCATGGTTTGACCCACATAAACGTCATAATCCTTAATAGGCTTGGTGTCGATCTGTGAACCTGGCAGGAACGTGTCAATGCCATGAACTTCAACCACTAATCCACCTTTTGTGCGGGTTTTCACGTAGCCGTTAACGATCTCATCGTTATCAAAGCTTTTCATGATGTTTTCCCATGCACGTTCGCTCATCGCTTTTTTGCGTGAAAGCACAAGCTGACCTAAAGCGTCCTCTTTGTTTTCAAGCAATACTTCCACTTCGTCACCGATCTTAAGATCGGGCATGTCGCGGAATTCAGTTCTGGCGATCAAACCATCCGATTTGAAACCAATGTTAAGAACCACTTCTTTTTCGGTAAAACCTACAATAGTGCCTTTAACAATTTCTTTCTCAGTAATGGTACTGAGTGTTTGCTCATAAAGGCCCTCAAGATCTGATCTTTCACCTTTAGAGTAGTTGCCGAAACCGGCATTGTCCATGCTCCAG
>JAZKGM010000195.1:0-3912 GCA_040385895.1 Bacteroidota bacterium | reverse complement strand
AAAAATATACAGTTTGCAAACACAGACAGCGGCTGGGTTTCGGGTGGCGATTATTCGGGAGCTGTGATCATGCATACGGCAAATGGCGGATTAACATTTACCGCGCAAGACCCAAAAGCAACAAAAACAATTAAAGACCTGTTTGCCATTAATTCAAAAACAGCCTGGTTTGTAAGCGAAGACGGGTGGCTGAGAAAAACAAATAACTCAGGCCTTACCTGGGACTCGGTGGCAAAGATCAGCTACTCCTTGAATGATATTCATTTTACAGGCAGCAATGGCTGGGCTGTTGGCGGAGATTTCAGCAACGGCCGTGTAGTGCTGACTACCGATAATGGCATAACCTGGACTGTTAAGAATGTAGCAGGCGGAGGCATTGATGCCATTGCCATGAAAGACGCCACAAGCGGATATGCCATTGCAGCAAGCGGAAGCTCATCTACATTTTTTAAGAAAACAACGGATGGCGGGAACACCTGGACGAACATCAATGCTTTCGTGAACCCTACAGGAAATCTGCCATTTGCAAGCAAGCTTCTTGTTGCATCAAACGATGTGGGGATGGCCTTTAAAAAAGAAAGCTACAATACCGAGCCGGCCTGTTATTTTACACTGAGCGGGAACAACGTGAGTTCATGGAAAACGATCACTCCCGAATTGCACAAAAACGCCAATTTAAACGTATACGGATATTACCATGATCGACTCTGCAACAGGCTATGCCATGAGCAGGTACCTGTTAAAAACCAGCAATGGCGGAACAGACTGGAACATTGCAAGCACCACAGAATTTTTCACCAACACTTCGCACATGCAGTTTATTGCCAAAGATACCGGTTTTGTGTGCGGGGAAAAGAATGGGAACAGGGGTATTTTCAGAACAACTAACGGAGGTACCTCATGGACATTGATGCGCAGCACAGGCGCTGTAGCCCCTTTCCGCATTCATTTTGCAGATAAGCTAAATGGTTTTACATTGCCAACAAATTATGATTCGTTGTACAAAACCACTGACGGTGGCTTAACCTGGACCAGCGTTTCAAAACCTTCGTCAACCAACCAGGGCTTGTATTTTACAGATGCCAATAAAGGATTTGTATTTGGCACATCGCTGTATTCAACAAGCAACGGGGGCGCCACATGGACATTAATAAACCTGAACATGGATGCCGGTGCATACTTAACAAGGGTACGTTTCTTTAACAGCAATACCGGATATGCCGTAGGGTATTATGGCAACTTGCCGAACAACGGATTATGTGCCTACATATTTAAAACAACAGATGGCGGTGCCACATGGACCCGGCAGATCTGTCCTTCTATTGGTGGCGATATGTTACGTGATGTTTATTTTATTGATGCAAATAATGGTTTCGCAAGCGGAGAAGGAATGATCCTTCAAACCACGGATGGTGGCACGAACTGGCACATCAGCGCATTGCCGATCCCTAACGGAAGCGTATCATACAGCATTTCTGCGCTTACCTTTACCGATGTAAGAAACGGATGGGCTGTGGTTGGAAACAACCAAAGCAACATCATTATGAAGTGTAACTTCAAAGCACCTGTAATCGGTCCCCCGGTTCCTTCCATTACACTAAATGCACCAAATGGCGGGGAGACTTTTTCGGCAGGTTCTACGCAGCAAATTGTGTGGTCATCGGCAAATATAGATAGCATTAAGGTTCAATACCGCACTGCTTCAGCCGCACAATGGACTACGCTTGCCACGGTTGCTTCTTCATCGAATATGTATGCGTGGGTTATACCGGCCATCGCAAGTACAACTGTTACCGTAAAGGTATCGGCAGCCAATAATGCAAACATTGCCGATAGCAGCAATGCCAGCTTTACCATCACCATTCCTTCGAACCCGGTGCTAACCTTATCGGCTCCAAACGGTGGCGAAAGCTATACCGTGGGCTCTTCTCAAAACATTACCTGGACGGCATTGAACATAGACAGCATTGTGATTGAATACAGAACAGGCCCGGCAGCGGCATGGCAAAGTTTAGCCCGTGTAGCGGCAGCTTCATCAAGCTTTGCGTGGGTGATCCCGAATATGCCTACAAATACCGCAATGGTTCGTATCGTTTCTGCAACAAACAATATGATCGCTGATAGCAGCAATGCCACATTCAGCATTGTACAGGCAAGCGGTCCGATGTTGAACCTGCTTGACCCTGACGGTGGAGAGCTTTGGTTTGCGGCCAGCACGCAAAACATCAACTGGACTTCTGCACTGATCGATACGGTGATGATCGAATACAGCACCGGTGCTGCTTACATGCCTCTTGCAACAGTTGCAGCCGCAAGCGGAACCTATGCATGGCTGATCCCGAATACACCTTCCACCACCTGCAGGGTAAGGATCAAGGATAAACTGAATGCGGTAATTGACAGCAGCGCGGGTAACTTCGAGATCCGCAATACTACAGGCTTAAACCACCTTGTTCATGAAGCCGGCCTGCGCATTTATCCGAACCCGTTCGCAACAACATTTACCGTTGAGCTGAATATAACAGCATGCACCGAGGTGACCATTTCACTTTATGACATAACAGGAAAACAAGTGACCACGCAACAGGAAACTGTGGATGCGGGAAAACAACAGTTAACAATCCGGGCTACCACCCCGGCTGGAATTTACTTTGCCCACATCACCATGAACGGGAAAACAGCAGTACAAAAAGTAGTGAAACTTCAATAAGCCTAGATATACCTTGTAGTTTAGATCCGGGTTGTGCATGGCATGGCCCGGATTTTTATTTATGAACCATTGTGATCGTAGCCTCTTTTCCTCATCAACACAAGAGACCAATAAACCATATTTAAAAACACACCCATAAATAAGGTCATGCCCCATGATCTTGGGTGTTTATAAGGATTTATTAACCTGTCGCCAATATCTCCCAAAAGATTAAACGGGTCTGTTAAAATATCCCAGCTGTTAAAACGCAGGTAACGGCCTAAGTAAATTCCGAATGCTGCTAACAACAATAAAAAAACAGCAATAGCATGCACCCAGCATTTATTCATAAAACGGCTAAGTAAGGTTTCAATATCCCATAAGCTCAAAAAACCAAACACAAGACCTACCCATGCAAACGAGATGATCAGGATGGTATCAAACCAAACCGGCATGGAGAAGACCCTGCGCAAATGAAAAATATCGGTTAAAATGTAAGGGGCATTAGGAAAAAACAAGAGCCAGGAAAAGAGGAGCAGGATTATTGTCCCTTTATGCTGGAAATACTGAGGTTTAATAATGGCTAAAGAAGTGAGGAACCATGGAACAAAAGCAAGGAATAAGTTCCAGTTTAAAAAGAAGAACATGATCGATCCGGTGTAAAAACAGCGGAACAAAGAAAAAGCCAGGCAACAAAAAGAAACGCCCATCAGGAATATTGTTTCGTTAAGGCGTTTGTTTTGCTTTAAGAGGTTTAGCATGAAGTTATTGGTTTAGCAATACCGATAACGAACAAAGGCCGGTAAAAGTCTGTAAGCGTATCTTTAATTACACGCAAAGTGATTAATGTTTAGAATCACCGGGATAGTAAGTACTGTTTCCTATCCCGGTTAAACCCCTATTTTTACATCACCGCATTATTCCCTACCCCCAGCTCGATCTCCCCTAAATCTTCCTGCTCTTTCAGCTTCATAATGGTATCCAATGCATCAGGCACCACATCGCTGCAAATGGTGAGGAACATGCCCTTGTGTACATTTTTTATCGCAAAGTCTATGGCATCGGCCTCCTTTTTAAAGGATGTGATCTTCATATCGGGTTTCACTTCCCGGATGCCTTTTGTGATGAGGTTAATGATCTCGTCTTCTGTTTTGCCACGCAGGTTGCGGTCTTGCCGGATAATGATCTCGCTGAACATTTTTGCGGCTTGTCTTCCCAATGCA
>JAZKGM010000194.1:0-7736 GCA_040385895.1 Bacteroidota bacterium | reverse complement strand
GGTTTCCATGTAATTCAGGAATCCTGAGTTACCGGATTGAAGCTGGCTGATAAAATTCGCAAATCCTGCATTGCCGGCCAGCGTTTCAAGTATATCGTTCACGCCTGCATAATCTAATGCCGCATAATCAACCAGCTTATCGGTTTTGCGCTCGTAGGTGGTTAACACATTGCCCTGCGCATCTCTCACATAAATGGTGTACCGCCAGTTTGCATCCGAAGTATTAGCGGCCGGTTTCACGATCTTAGCTATGCGGTTGCCTGCCGGGTCATAAATAAACTCAAGATCAGGTTTCGCACTGTTTGCCGTGCGGGTAATCGATTTGATCTTGCCCGAAACGGTCCATTCAATTTTCGCTATTTCTTCACTCTTATCCTTAACCAGGTTCCCGATATTATCGTATTCATAATTATCCTGGGCCGCGGTATGGATGTTATCCATGTCTGAATTATCGTCAAAGGTCTGCCCCGATTTAATGTCTGTTGTTCCGCCCCCTACATCATCAGATACCGCGCCCAGCATGTTGGTGTTTTTGGTCATGTTCACCGATTTATCCAGGTACTTGTATTCCAGGTCGTCCATCAGCTGGCCCAGCTCATTTTTACGGGTGAGATCGGTGATGTTGCCATTCCCGTCATAATGGAAGGTTTCATTGTAGGCCGTGCTGGTACCTGTGCCCCATTGGTTATTATTCATATCAATGGTATTGGTCATGTTGGTGGAACGGATGCGGTTAAGCTGGTCGTAGCTGTAGATCATGGCCTGCGGACCTGCACTGCCCTGCATAAACCTGCGGATGCCGGTAACCATGTAGCTGATGTTGCCGTTGAACAGTGGTTTTGTTTCTGCCTCTGTATACAGGCTGCTGGAAGCTGGCGCAGCAGCCAGGAAATGCTCCTGCGCGAGCGGGGCATTGATAGCGGTATAATCTTCCTTATCGTCATCTGTATAATACCCTAATGAGTACCCGATCTCGTCCTGTGCAAAATACTTATTCGGGTTAGCTGTTTCTCCCATCAATCCATCATGCCCTATATCACGCGATGCGGTGGTTACAGTATTCGAGTTCACCCCTTTAAGCCACCCCTGGATGGTGTATGCATAATCAAGTCCCTGCACCTTGTCATGACCCAGCTCTGCACGTGCCAATGGGCCGTGGCGGTAATACATATAACGGGCATCCTGCTCCCATACAGCCCCGTTACTGGAGGTGCACACATGGGTCAGCTTGTTCTCCTCGTCATACTCATACCTGTGCATAAACTGGTCGGCTTTCCCGGCCTGGTACACCACTTTATTCACTTTCCCGCTAACCAGGTCGTATTCATAATCGGTGCGTTTGAATTTATCGGCCAGCGGCAGGGTTTGAAACTCCTGCAAAAGGCTTTTTACATTCCCGTGCACATCATAGCTGTAATGTGTTCCTGTATTGTACTTTTCTTCATCATCGTCATTCACCAGCTCATGGGTAATTGTGGCCACGCGGTTGCGCAGGTATTCCTGCACCATGGGTAAGCCTGTGATCAATTCTTCGTCATAATAGGTGCGGGTTACCTCTGTTTTTTTATCCGCAGTTCCTGCATTCAGCCAGATTGCATACAGGGCATCGCTCATGCGGCCTGTTTCATTTTCGTATGTGGTTTCAACAGCTGTGGTTGATTCCTTTTCTCCCACTTCGATAATGCGTCCTTTGGCATCATAAATGGTATAGCTGTAAATATACGGACCAAGCGGTTTTTCGCGCTGCTTCGAGTTTTGAGAAACAACCACCCTGCCCAGCTTATCGTAATAAAAGATGCTGGAAGACAGGTTTTTTTCATCACTGATCTTGCGCACCTCTCCCGAAGCGCCACCTGTAAATATGTTTTTGTGGTCAACATAGGCAATGGCTTCGAGGTTATTGGCGGTGCCGGTGGTTTCACTGTTAAACTTGTCTCCGTCTGCCGTTTTAAAAAGTTTCCCTCCTGTGCCTATTACATAACCTGTTTTGTAGTCCCTGAAGTATACGTCTTTAAAGTCGATGCTGCTTACCGAAGTGCTGAAGTTTGTTTTGGGAGTCCAGGTCCAGCCGGTGTTTGCACCGTTACTGTTATCCACCTGGCACACGGTTCCCGATTCGCCCGCGATCATTCCATACTTTTTATTCACCAGGTGCACCGCATACAGGTCAACAGAAGGAACGGAGGAAGCATCTCCTGCGCTCCAGGTTCCCGACACCACGTTGGTGGTATTTTTATATATGGTTTTGTTGTTGCCCACAATGTACCCGAAGCTGCTTCCGTAAATGGAAACATCGTTCAGGTCTTCCGTTCCTAATGAAATAGAGGCATCCCAGGCGGCCCCGCCATTCGCGGTACGCAACAAGGTACCGTTAGCCCCTACCACAACGCCCTGCTGGCTGAAAAAATCAATGCCGTAGAGGTGCTCATCGGTATTGGAGGTTTGCAGTTCCCAGCGGGTAACCGCATCTTTAAAATTACTGGTCTTTAAAATATTCCCGCTTTTTCCCACCGCGTAAGCCGTGTACTCATCCACCAGCTTTACATCATAAAGCTCCGGAAGCTTGATCACAGAAGCCTGGGCCCAAACCGGGGTTGTTGTTGCAATGTTGGCCGTTTTGTAGATCTTGCCTCCGAGGCCTGCTGTAAGCCAGGTGCTGCTGTAGTAAGAAATGATCGGTAAAGTTGCTGAGCTTCCTGCTCCTTCTATCAGGTCCCAGTCGTATCCATAAACAGGAAGAGGTGTAGGGTAGTATGTGTTGTGCAGGTTATATATCTTACCACCTGTGGTGGTGGCTGTACCCCGATAAGGTGTAACACTATAATTTATATGAATGCTTTGGATATCATGATCAGGGTCTACGCCCGGATAAAAAGTATTCCAGGTTATTCCGTTGTCGCTTGTGTTTTTAATTGTTCCCCCGGTACCGGCAGCCAGCACATCGGCCGATCCGTTGATGCTCAGGTCTTTAAAATCAGCCGTTTCGGTGTTCGAGCGTATCGTCCAGGTAGAGCAGCTGTTGGTGGTGTACAGGTAGGTGCCTTTATCACCCACGATGATCCATTCTGTACCCGAAGCACCTTTAACCATGTTCATGGTTATTGGCGTGAGCGCAGCCGACTGGTTGCTCCAGCTGGACCCGGCATCGGTGGTTTTGTAAATAATGCCGTCTTCTCCAACAATTACACCTTCCAGGGCAGACAGCCCGCTACCCATGCAGATGGCATTGGTCAGGTTTCCTGAAGGAAGAATCACTGTTGTCCAGGTGCTGCATGCATCCGTTGTTTTCGATGCATAATTATCAAACAGCACATATCCCTCTTTTGAATTGATGAAATAACTATTTTTAACTCCCGATGTGGTGGTGAAAAAACCACCGAAATAATCATATACAGCGGTTTGAGCAACCAGGTTCACATCCAGGTTATATGCAATTCCGGCCGCATCATAACACATGCCCATATAATGTAAGTTAGACGGGTTCAGGCTCAGGTGCAGCTCTTTCATGGCAGGAAGTACGCTTACAGTATATGGCGTTGAAGAAGGAGTAAGCGTTACCATGCTGTTCCCCGAGTTTAAAGAATAATAGATCTTCCCTTCTGCTCCCATAAAAAACAGCTCATTGGTATTAAGCGCCTGCAAGGCCGAAATATCGGTTAAGGCAGATGCATTGTTGCGGTTCACCCATCCCTTGCCCCCGTTATTGGTGTATAATAACTGGCCCACGCTGTTCACTGCATAGCCTTCGTTTTTATTGAAAAAGTCCAGGTCGGTGTATGGTCCGTCATCATTCAGCTTGCTTTTTACCAGGTCGAGCATGCTCCAGTTGTTTCCGCCATCTGTGGTGGTATACAGGTTCCCGCTTACATCCAGCATGCATCCTTCGTTTACCGTGCTGAAGTGAACTTCTTTAATATCAACAGCAAGCCTGGTATTTACCTGGATCCAGCTGCTGCCTTTGTCGGACGACCGGAGCAGGGTTCCGTTTTTGCCTGTGGCCACATATACGTAGCCATTTACCTGCTCCAGCTCTGTAAGCGTGGCATCGGTAAATACGGAGATAGAAGCCGCCCAGTCTTTCCCCCCGTTAATGGTGTAATAAATCTTGTTATCGGTGGTGATGGCCACCCCTTTATCGAGGCTCGGTGATCCGTAAAAATTCATGGTGCGTATCTGCGAACCCGGAGGTAGCGGGGTGGTAACGGTATAAGAAGAAAGCGTTCCAAGGTTTGTTGATATCCAGATGGCCCCCGATTTATCGTATACATAAGTAGTGCATGCCGATATTGATGTACCCACAACGCGCATTTTTACCATGTCATTGGTGGTAGGCAATGCCCTTATTTCCCAGGTAGCGGCACCGTCATTGGTAACCAGGTAACGTCCGTTACTGGCCAGTGCAATACCGTTGCTGGCATCTATCATGTGCAGGTCGATGATGTTATCGAGCTTCAATTCCGGTACAATGGCTGTCCAGCTTTCGCCCGAATTGGTGGTTCTATAGAGTTTCCCGGCCGAGCTTTCCACCCCGGCTGTCACACCGTATTTGGAACTGAACGACATTCCTTTTAATGCATAACCCGAACTGATTCCCGAATTGGCTGCGCTGTGGTTCCAGATGCTCAGGTCTACATTATCAGGCACCGATTGCGATACAAGCTGGTTCAGCGAGTTATACCTGTAGGTGGTGGCATAAGTATGATCTGTGAATACATTCCGGGTTCCGTTAAGGCGGTCCTGCTCCACTTCGGCAATTTTTGCATCGCTCAGTGCACGAACACCGGCCGGTGGAATGGTTCTTACCAGGTTACCGGCCTGGTCGTAATAATACAAGGTAATGTGGTTGCTTCCGTCATCGTATTTCATTAAAAAGGTTTCATACGACTGCAGGCATTTGGCGATATAAGCGTCCTGGAATTGTTTCTTCACATCGGCCAGGTACTCCGCATATTTTACTTTGGCATTCAGCTCAATGATCTTGTTCATGTGGGTGAGACACGGATTAGGATCAATCTCCGGCAATTCAAGCTCCCTCAACGGTCCGCAGAACTGTGGCTGGCACATGCGCATCAGCGTAATATCATCTAAGGCTACAATTATTTTATTTCCCCATGAGGGGTGAAGGTTGGTGAGCACTACTTCTACTTTGGCAGTGGTGTTTCCAACCGATGCCCACCTTCCCTGTATGCTGTTCCAGCTATTGCGGGAATTGGCATTTAACAATTCATGCACCACCTGGCCGTTTACTTTAAGGGTAATTTTCAGCTTATCGGGGTCTGTCACGTAATAGCCTGCATCAGGCAGAAAATACCAGGCATTGAATACATACTCTTTACCCTGTTCAACAGGTATGGTGTTTTCGTAGGCGGTAAGGGTTGTTTCAGGAACGATTTTAAACAGCATGAACTTACCCTGGCCGGGGCGTGTGCGGTCTGTGATCAGCACAGGCACATCAGGGGTGCTTGCCGATACGGCAACAGTGTATTTATTATCTGCAAGTGCAGTAGACCCCTGAACAACAAACGCTGATATTAATGGCTGGCTTGTGCTGTAATCAATATATCCGTTGCCAAGCAATTCGGTAGGAATACAAGGGCAGCTGCGCCCGAACGAAATATCATCAATGGCAATAAAGTTATGAGCGTTCCCTTCTGCATAAATATTAATGGTAACATTTGAAGCATCTGCTTTCCAGGTATAGATATACTCTTTCCAGCCGGACTCAGGATCATACACCACTTTTTCTTTCAGCACAGTGCCAGTAGGTGCAGGGTTGATCCCGTTCAGGAATTCAACCCACAGGTAATCTTCCTGGCCTGCCGCAACAGGGCTTTCATTGGCGTTCATGTAATACATTTTAAACACATACTCGCGGCCTATCTGAAGGTTGCTGATGTTTTGCGACCATGCTTTTCTTTTTGTGTGATCGGGGTCGGTATTAATGAGCAGGAACTGGTCGGTACTTGTATTTATGGTATGCCCGTTGAAGTCTCTTATGAATTCACAAGCCACCGTGTAATCTCCGTTTATGATATCCATCCCATTGGTTTCACACACATCTTCTTCCGCGTAATCATGAATATCTTCTTCCTGCCACTCATCATTTACGAATGTGCCATTATCAACCTCTTCATAAAAACGACAGGCTGAAATGGTGCTGTAACATTCCGATCTTGTTGAGCCGGTTAAAGGAACAATCCTACCATCGTCAAGCAGTGCATAAGCAATAAACCTGTCGGCACCGGTGCTGGTTTTATCAGGCCGCACATCAATGATCTTTTTCACCATGCTGAAGGTAAAGCCAGGAATGGGTGGAAGTGCAAACTCTACGGAACAACGATCGGTTTCGGTGGTTCCGTTATATGTGCCATCATCATTGATCAAAGGCACACCTTCATTTAACTTAAGCGGTAAAAGCAAATAATTCACCAGGCGGCTGCTCAGGGTATATTCAAGGTCTTCTTTTTCGGGCTTGCCCATCTGGTAAGGATAAGGCAGCTCTGTACTGCAGCTGCCCATGCTTAAGCAATATGCATAGCCTTTTAATTCTATGTATTGCGGAGGATTTGTTCCGTCATTAACCAGGGCTGTAATAATAAAGTTTGAAGCTGTTGATCCGGAAGGATCGGGTATGATATTACTGAAGCTCACAATATCACCAAAATCAAATAAAACAGGTGATGTTACCGGGAAAGTTATCTGCACAGAACAGCCGTTAATGAGGGCATTAAGCGTGCCGCTTGTGCTTGGTGAAGATGGGTTGGTGAGTGATGTAACCCTCCAGGTAAACGTAGGAGTGATCACTGCATCAAGGCCCATTAATGATACAAACTTTGTTCTGAAATCGGGCGAAGTAAGCAGGTATGGCGATTGCAGATCAATGGCCGTACCCGATAAAAATGCAGACGCTCCCGGTACCGGTGAAGGACCGCGCGGGTGCTTATCGGCCAGCAGGTTATTGAACATATTCTGCAGGTCTACCGCATCACTGCTTGCTTTGCAGATCGGCTTAAAGCTGCAGTTGGCAAAATCCATGCAAGGGAAAGATCCTTTCATGATGATCTCTTTGGTAAGATGTCTTGCCGTTTCCTCATCATACTCCGGCTCTTTAACCACGGCAATTACAGTGAATGATCCGTTGGTCTGGGTGCCCAGGCTGCTGAAGGGATCGTATTTTAATGTATAGAATTGTAAAATATCGCTGAAGTTATAATAGGTTCCTGTTCCATCGGGAAACTGGAGGCGCAGGCTGCATGAAGGGTTGGTGCTGAAGCTTCCTTCAAAGTAGCGGCTGTCGAGCTCTTCATCCATTTGTGCTGCAGAGGCATTCCAGGTTACCGACCACCCGCTGCTTCCGCCAAGGGCAGTTAACAGGCGTTCGGTAAAGGATTTATACCCGATAAAATTAGTGCTGCAGGTAACATGGGTTGAAGTGGCAAACAGGGCCGGGCTTTCACCCGTCAACATTTCATTCATCAGCATCTGCATATCGAATGCCACAGGGCATTGACCGCATTGTTTAAATACAGCCATTTCGGTGATGTTCCTGGCCTCGTCAAGCATTTTCTGTGCTTTGGCAGTGCAGTCTACCACGTGGAATTTTTCACCATCCTGTTCGTAACACAGGTCCAGGTTAAAGCCGTCCAGCTTGGTTGCTTTTTCTGCATCCTGGAAGCGTGCTACCTTATCTTTATAATAAACGTAGCGGGCAATGTTGCAGGGCTGTTCAAAATTGT
>JAZKGM010000193.1:0-3761 GCA_040385895.1 Bacteroidota bacterium | reverse complement strand
CGCTTAAAAAATGCTGGGCATCAAACCCATTGGTTAAAATTTCGTCATACAACACCAGCATATCCGAAAGCGAATTGGCCAGCATCATATCAACCGCACGGAAATAATAATCGTAATCAAGAATGTTCAGGTTCATGATCACGTCCTTGTATGTAATGTTCTTTCCGCTAAAGCTCACGATCCTGTCGAAGATCGAAAGCGCATCGCGCATGGCACCATCGGCTTTTTGGGCAATCACATGAAGGGCTTCTTCTTCGGCAGTAATGCCTTCGCTGGCGCAGATCATGCGCAATTGGGTCACTGCACTTTCTATGCCTATGCGGTGAAAATCGAAAACCTGGCAGCGCGATAAAATAGTGGGAAGGATCTTATGCCTTTCGGTGGTGGCGAGGATAAATTTAGCGTAAGGAGGTGGCTCTTCCAGGGTTTTAAGAAATGCATTGAAAGCCGCTGAACTGAGCATGTGCACCTCATCAATAATATAGATCTTGTATTTGGCGCCTTGTGGTGCATAGCGCACCTGGTCAACCAGGCCGCGGATATCTTCCACACTGTTATTGCTGGCAGCATCCAATTCATAGATGTTAAAGCTGCCATTGGAGTTGAAAGCTTTGCAGCTTTCGCATTCGTTACAGGCTTCAAAATCGGGGCCTATGTTGCTGCAGTTTATGGTTTTTGCAAGGATACGCGCGCAGGTTGTTTTACCCACACCACGTGGTCCGCAGAATAAAAATGCATGTGCTAAATGGTTGTTCTTAATTGCATTTTTTAAGGTGTGTGTAATGTGCTCCTGCCCGATAACGCTATCAAAAGTTCCCGGCCTGTATTTACGTGCCGAAACCACAAAATTTTCCATGGGGCTAAATTACATTATTTGCGCGGCACTTGGTAAAGTGTGGATGAATTGTTTGTAGTTGGAAGAGAGGGGGAAGGGTCGAATGAGTTTGGTCATTAGGAACTTGTTATTGGCATAAATTCGCAGCACAATACTTGTTATGAAAGGACAACCCGATGAAGCAGCACCCGGAAATACAAATGAATGCATAAAAAATCCCCTCGTTATCACGAGGGGATTTTTGGGTGGAATATGGGGCTCGAACCCACGACCTCTTGAACCACAATCAAGCGCTCTAACCAGCTGAGCTAAAACCACCGTTTGGGATGGCAAAAGTAAAATTATAATTTAAAAATGCCAATCAATTTTTAATTCTTTATTTAGTAACCAGTTCTTCAACCTTTTGCCAGTTCAATACGTTCCAGAAAGCATTTATATAATCGGCCCTCCTGTTCTGGTAGTTTAAGTAATAGGCATGTTCCCACACATCCAGCCCGATAACAGGTTTGCCTTTTACCACTTCCGGGATCCCCATTAAAGGATTGTCCTGGTTTGGCGTGCTGGTTATCACCAGTTTATTATCCTGTTTGATCACCCATGCCCAACCCGAACCAAACTGGCCCGTGGCGGCTTTGGCAAACTCTTTTTTAAACTCATCCATGTTGTGGAAGTTCTTTTCGATGAGCGCATGCATTTTTTCGGAAGGTTTAGTACCGGTTTTAAGAATGCTCCAGAAAAAACTGTGGTTCCAATGCCCGCCACCATTGTTCCTGATCGCTTCACGCACATTTTCCGGTAAATTATTTCCTGCACCCAGCAACTGCTCCAGCCCTTTTCCCTTTAAGGAAGGCTCTTTTGCAATGGCTTCGTTCAGTTTGGTTACGTAAGCCTGGTGATGCTTGGTGTAGTGAATTTCCATGGTTCTTGCATCAATATGCGGCTCCAGCGCATTAAATCCGTAGCTGAGCTTGGGTAACGAGAATAAAAAATCATCGCTTAACAGCTCGGTACGGCTTACGGCAGCTTTGATCAGGGGAGTGCTTATTAAACTTCCGGCAGCAAGCATGGCCCCGGTTTTCAAAAAATCTTTCCTGCTTGTGTTCATGCTTTATAAATATATTTAAAGATGGTTTATCGAAGGTAATCAAATCAAAATGATCTCTGCCATAAAAACAGGCAGGTTTATACCGCATTTATAAACTCGTTGGGAATAATATTGTTTTGCGCCTCGCCAGTATTTTAGTTATTTGCGGTAAACTAACCCATGCTATAATAAGGTGCAGCCTGTTTGGAATAAGCTGAATAAATTTAATAGTCTCCAGATCTTTCAATTTTTAAGGTTCGGTACCTTTTTCCTTATTTCCATTCTGCTGGCCAAGGTGGCCATGCTCTACCAGCACGAATACGGGCTTCGTTTGATCAGCCAGTACGAAAACCTGATGCTGGCCACCTCGAGCTTAACCTTTTTTTGGGTGGCGGGCATCACCAATACGCTCATCCCTTACTTTAATAATGGCGATGAACAGGTTAAGCGAAAAGTGCTGTTCAATACCTTTATCCTGTTGCTCGTTTTTTCGTTGGTTGCAGGCATTGTGGTAGCGATCATGGGCTTTTTCCACGACCGCGACAAAACACTTTTCCAGATGTTCGGCCTCGTGGTGATCCTTAACACACCCACCTATATTACCGATTATATCTTTTACCTGAAGGGCAAATTCAAGTCGCTCATCATATGGGGCATTGTTACATTCGGGGCCCATATTTTACTGCTATGCCTCCCGCTTTATTTCAAGCAATCGCTCACGCTGGGCATTAACCTCTTACTGGTGTTGTCGCTTGTTAAGTTTAACTACACCATTATCCTGTTAATGAAATATTCATCCATTTCGATCAATAAAGAAATGATCATGGATTTTATGAGAAAGGTGTTGCCGATCATGTTTTCGGTGCTGCTGGCCGGGAGCATGGATTACATTAACAGTTACATTGTTGAGTTTAAGTTTACCGATGAAGAGTTTGCCATGTTCCGCTATGGTGCCAAAGAATTGCCCATTTTCCTGATCCTTGCCAACTCATTAAGCAGCGTGTACAGTGGCGAAATTGCCAAATACAACCAGGAAGGAAGGTTAGATGCCGGGTTGAAGCGGCTCCGGAAATCATCGCAGAAACTGATGCGCTGGCTTTTTCCTTCCACCATTGCGCTCATGTTCTTAAGCCCTTACCTGTTTAAATATGCCTACAATGAAGAGCTGATGGCCGGGTATAAGATCTTTAATATCTATTTATTGCTCATCATCAGCCGAATGATCTACCCGCAAACGGTTATTATGGGTATTATGAAAAATAAGATCTTTTACCTCATTTCATCCAATTACCTGGTTATAAACTGCCTGCTTTCTTTCTGGTTCATTTACCTCATCGGCCTGGAAGGTATTGCCTATGCTACCGTAGTGGCCTATCTCATTGAAAAAATAATGCTGGCCATTTATTGTAAAATGCAGGGGATCGACTTCCGCAAATTTACGCCCTGGGTGGAGCATCTTGTTTATTCGTTGCTGGCCATTGGAGCCTTCTATATCACTACGGTGATTGAAATGCCGATGCCGTAGGGAAGTTGATAGACCATAGTTAATAGAAGTCAGATGTTTGCTATTCTTCTTCCCGTAATCCTTAAGCCGTAATTTTCCATTCTTCCAACATCCATCCTCTACTTAATCCCTTCCCTTAAAAAAAATACTATCTTCGCGCCATGTGGTATAAAAACGTATTAGAAACCATTGGGAACACGCCTTTGGTTCAATTGAATAAAATAACAAAAGAACTTTCCTGCACTGTTTTAGCCAAAATAGAAACAACCAATCCCGGCAACTCTATTAAAGACCGTATGGCTTTAAAAATGATCGAGGATGCCGAAAAAGACGGGCGT
>JAZKGM010000192.1:0-4996 GCA_040385895.1 Bacteroidota bacterium | reverse complement strand
CATGTTTTATGGCTGCACGGATGTTGTATTCGTTCGAATAAACGGTTTTTACATTCTTATCAAGCAGGTCGTCCAGCTGGCGTAAGCGGGGTAACGACACATCCATTAGGGTTACATCTGCACCCAGGCCCGAAGCCATTTTAGCAGCCTGCGTGCCTACAATTCCTCCGCCAAGTACCAGCACTTCAGCCGGGCGTACGCCCGGAACGCCACCTAATAAAATACCACGTCCGCCCATTGGTTTTTCCAGGTATTTAGCACCTTCCTGCACGCTCATACGGCCTGCCACTTCACTCATCGGAACCAATAAAGGAAGGCTTCTGTCCGGTTTTTCAACCGTTTCGTAGGCAAGGCAAACGGCTTTGCTTTTTATCATGGCGTGGGTTAGCGGCTCATACGAAGCAAAGTGAAAATAAGTGAACAATAATTGTCCTTCTTTGATCAAAGGATATTCCAGCTCGATCGGCTCTTTTACTTTAATGATCATTTCAGCTTTTGCATACACCTCGTTAATGCTGGCAAGCATGGTAGCTCCGGCCTGTGTATATTCTTCATCGCTGAAACCGCTGCCGTTACCGGCAGTTGCTTGCACAAATAGCTGATGGCCTGCTTTTGTTAAAGCAGAAACTCCTGCAGGTGTCAAACCTACGCGGTTCTCATTGTTTTTGATCTCTTTAGGAACTCCTATAATCATAATGTTGCGATTTTTTTAAAAGTGAGCAAAAGTAATACTCTAATACATAAAACAAAACGCGCCCGCAACTTTGTTGCGGGCGCATTCAAAATATTGATATTAAATATATTACCGTTTATTTTCCTCCATTTGCCCGCACATCGGCAGCACAGGCCGAATCCAGCCCGGGAATTACCGTGCCCATCCTGCCAATGATCCGGCTGGTTTCGGCCTCGTAATACATCAGGCAGTTTTCATTGTTGCAATGCCTCCCGTTGGGGATATCCTGGTGCGGAACGGTCATTTGTGTACCGTTATTCACCAGGCCCATTACATGCCCGAATTCGTGCGTTAAAACCACGGTTTGAAGACTCAGCGTGGCCGGCTGACCAAGCCCACCGGAAAAGTCATCGATCGATTTTGCAAAAATCACCATTGACGAGGGATAATAAGCCACACCCAGAACTTTAGCGTTGCCTTCATTGCCTGAGTATTCCCCGTCAACAAAAACAATATACGCTGTAAGCAACTGCCCGCTGGTGTTTTGGGTGCGTGATGCCTTTTCTATGTTCACAATATCATCAAGCGTATATTTGGTTTTACCGGGCGATGCAATTTCTTTCTGAACCAGGCTTATCCCTCCGGGCTTATTTAAATGTTTTTCAAGAAAGGCCTGTAAGCGGGTTAATGCGGTTTGGTTCGGCTGGAACCCGGTCACATATTGCACCTCAACAAGCAGCTTTGAATAAGCGGCTGCCGATAAAAAGTTGTTGGGCGAAACATTGTAATTCGTTTCGAGCGGGGTTGGCGTGCGTTTGTCATCTTCTTTGCGGCATGATAAGAACACAAGCGAGGTAAATGCAAAAAGAAGAAAATAACGCATGGAGCTAAACATTGATCTTATCGAGTATTGCGGCCAGCTCCCTGTCCTTGTCTGTTACAGTGTTCCCCGCATCGTGCGTGCAAAGCACCACATGAACCTTGTTGTACACATTGGTCCATTCAGGATGGTGATCAAGCCTGTCTATTTCCACAGACGCTTTTTGCATCCACCCGATCGCTTCTAAGAAAGTATTGAACTTAAAGGTTTTCTGAAGCTTGTTATTTTGTTCGGTCCAGTTGTACATGCGTTTAACTTTACATTGATAACAAAAAACTGCCTGCCATGTTTCACTTACTTTATATTAAAAAAGTTCATGGTCCGCTCCAGCCCGATCTGCGCAAAAGATTCTATGGCTTTTACCGAGTGCCCGATCAGCTCAGGAAGCTTTTCAGCTTCATGCTGCTTCCATTTACCCAGCACATAATCAACCTGCCGTCCTTTCGGGTAATCATTGCCGATCCCAAACCTTAAGCGCGGGTAGTTTTGCGTTTGCAACAATTCATTTATGCTTTTCAACCCGTTATGCCCGGCATCGCTGCCATTTGCACGGATCCTTATCTTTCCGAAATCTATGGCCAGGTCATCAACCAGGATAAAAATACCTGGCGCTTCAATTTTCAGCTCCTGCATCCAATACCTTACGGCCTTTCCACTCAGGTTCATGTAGGTATTCGGCTTGATCACATGAAGCTGTTTCCCTTTAAAATGAATGAGCGCGTGGTCGGCATACCTCGAAGGTGCAAAGCTCACTTTATGATCAAGCGCCAGCTGGTCTGCCACATCAAATCCGATATTATGCCTTGTATGGGCATATTCGCTACCGATGTTTCCCAGGCCAACGATCAGAAATTTCATATCCCTGTTATCTCCTGTTTTTCTCTATAAGCTTATACAGCTCATCCAGTTTTGGTGAAAGGATAATTTCCGTTCTCCTGTTTTTTGCACGGCCTTCCACGCTGTCGTTTCCTGCTTTAGGATAGAATTCGGCACGACCGGCAGCTTCAAGGCGTTTAGGGTTTACACCATGCTCATTACTTAATAAACGCACAATGCTCAATGCACGGTCGGCACTTAAAGCCCAGTTGTCTTCGTATTTAGCTGTTTTAATAGGCACATTATCCGTATGGCCTTCGATCAACACATCTATTTCAGGATTTTTATTCAATACATCTGCCACCGTTTTAATCGCATCCAGTCCTTTTTCTTCCACTGCAGCACTACCCGATTTAAACAACAGCTTATCGCTTAATGATACGTATACCTTGCCGTTTTTCATCTCCACACTGATCTCGTCCGATTTAAAGGCAAGTAATGCTTTTTTAACAGTGTTATGCAATGAGTTCAATAAAGAATCCTGGCTGTTTATAATGCCCTGCAGTTCGGCCAGGCGCTTCTCGCGGGCTTCCAGTTCTTCCGCTTTTATCTTTAGTGCATTGTTAAAGCGCTCTGCATCGTTCAGGCTCTTTTTCATCAGGTCGTTATATTTTGCATTAAGCTCCGCATACTGGCTCTTAAGGTCATTGTTCTTAACCGTGCAGTCATTGTATTTTGCAGTTAAGGCTTTATACAGCGAATCAAGGTAACGGTATTCAACCCCGCGCTGGGTGGTATCTTTATTAAAAGCCACGGTAAGGTCATTCAACGAATCGCGTTGGTTCAATGATTTTTTAAGGCGCTTTGAAGCGAAGAAATTATATGACTTTTCTTTAAATGTTTTCGGCTCTTTATAAACGGATCTGGGTTCTACCTGCCCGAACACGGTATTGCAAAGTAAGAGGGCAGAAATCGCCAACGTTGTAATGATGATCTTCTTCATGGTATGCAATGAATTTTAAGTGCACAAAATTGAAGTAAATATTAAGCTCTCAAGGTTTGAGTTATTAAGAACGGCAGGCTGTTGTACAGGTTATTATACAGCACCATGAAATAAAAAAGCCCCCCCGCTTTCGCGGGAGGGCTTTTCGGATAGATCCAGCTTTTTAATTATACCGCCTGAACGGTCCTCACTTCGTGAGATACTTTTTTATCAAAATCGATTACCACCGGTGTAGAGATGCACAGTGATGAATACGTACCGATGACACGTCCTACAAGCAATGCAAAAATAAACCCTCTGATGCTTTCCCCACCAAAGATGAAGATCACCACCAATACGAAAAACACCGATAATGATGTTAAGATGGTACGGCTTAATGTACTGTTCAAAGCAAAATTAATAAGTGTATTGCGTTGTTCTCCCGGAAGATCTACCTGTCCTTTTTCGTTCAGGCGTTCGCGGATACGATCGAACACGATAACTGTTTCAGTCATGGTATAACCCATTACCGTTAAGATGGCCGCTATAAAGTCCTGACCGATCTCCAGCGAGAATGGAAGCACATTATCAAAAATGGTATAGAACGAAAGTACCACAAGCACGTCATGCAATAAAGCGATAACCGCACCTAAACCATACTGCCATTTGCGGAAACGAACCACAATGTAAATAAACATCAGCAGGCAGGAGAAAACGATTGCCCCGATTGCCCCGTACACAATGTCAGCGGCTACGGTAGGTCCAACCTTTATCTGTTGCATGATCTCGTATTTAGCTCCAAGGCTTTGCAGGCCTTGTGCCAATGCCGATTCCACTTCTTTCTCTGCATTATCGCTTACATCCTGGATCTTGTATGCCGTTGTTATTTTCAGCTGGTTTGCATTTCCAAGCGTTTGAACAACGGTTTGCTCCCCTTCAAATGTTTTTTCCAGCGCCACTTTCACATCTTCGGTGTTCATGTCTTTATCAAAGCGAACCACGTAAGTACGTCCACCTTTAAAATCAACACCTAAGTTTAATCCACCATTCTTAAAGTAGAATATTGTTCCGATAATGATCACTGCAACAGAGATCATGTAATAAACTTTACGCTTGCCAACAAAATCAATATGGATGTTCTTGAACGCATTACGCGTCATTGGCGTATCGAACGTAATTTCTTTTTTGCGGGTAAGCATCCATTCAAAGATCACACGCGAGATCAATACCGCTGCGAATAATGAAGAAAGGATACCGATGATAAGCGTGGTGGCAAAACCCTGGATAGGACCTGTACCGAACACGTATAAAATAATACCCAGCAATAATAAAGTAACGTTTGAGTCAATGATAGAAGGCATGGCATGTTTAAAGCCTTCTTCAATCGCATTGGAGATCGATTTACCATGAGCCAGTTCCTCACGCACACGTTCAAAAATAAGGATATTTGCATCCACGGCTAAACCTATGGTTAATACGATACCCGCTATACCCGGTAAAGTTAACACTGCCCCGATGGATGCGAGGATCCCCATGACAAAGAATACGTTTATGATCAGTACAATATCGGCAACCCAACCCGAACGGTTGTAGTAGAATGCCATAAAAGCAAGTACGGTAACCAATGCAATAACCATAGACCATA
>JAZKGM010000191.1:0-3463 GCA_040385895.1 Bacteroidota bacterium | reverse complement strand
TCAATTTTGGTTACCACATTCACTGATGGCATGCCCAGCATTTCAGCGATCAGGCCGCCTACTACCCCGCTGTTATAATCTATCGATTCCCTTCCTGTTAAGATCAGGTCAAAATTCTCGCTTTTTGCGTAAGCCGCAATTTGCTCGGCAACAAAATATCCATCGGCAGGCTCTGCATTGATACGCACCGCATCGTTCGCTCCAATGGCCAATGCTTTACGGATACTCGCATCGGCATCCGGTAAACCTACATTAATAGCGGTTACTGTTCCACCTTGTTTTTCTGTTATTTCCAGGGCACGTGTTAAAGCCAGTTCATCATAAGGGTTTATAATAAACTGAACACCTGCAGTATTAAACTTCGTGTTATTATCGGTAAAGGTTACCTTTGTTGTTGTGTCGGGTACGTTGCTGATACAAACTAAAATTTTCATATATTTACTTTTGTGAAAGTGCGACAAAAGTAACGTAAAATTAGTTTTAACAAAATGTCAAATCCTCGTCTGCAAAAATTGCTTGGCATGCTTGAAAAACAGCCCCAGGATACATTTCTTAACTATGCCCTGGCCATGGAATACCAAGGCGCAGGCGATAAATCCAAGGCCTCGGAGCTCTTCAGAAAGGTATTGCAGATCGAAGAACATAATGTGGCTGCAAAATACCAGCTGGCCAGGCTGATTTGTGAAGAACACCCAAAAGATGCCATTCTTTTGCTGGAATCGGGAATGAAGGATGCGAAGCTGAACAGCGACCTGAAAACGGCCAATGAATTCCGAAGCCTCCTTGACGAGATCCTGTTCGATTCGGAAGATTAACCTAATACCTTACCTGGATTTTACCGGGAAGCAATTCTATATCAAACTGTTTTGAAGCCAGGTGTTCTCCATCAAGATGGGCGTGCAACAGGTGTTCCGAAACAATGCTTATTTTTTTCACCTGCGTGTAATCAATAAATGAAAGTGACTTTTCAAGGTGCCTGCCTTTTTCTATTACGGGCAGATACAAAAGCCGCTTAAGCAACGATATCCTGCTGATCACAATCAGTTCAAGCCACCCGTCTGTAATGCTCGCATGAGGGGCTACCCGGAATCCGCCACCATAACTTTTTCCATTTGCCGCGTTCAGCATAAACAACTCCGTTTCGTAATTTTTATGACCTGCAATTATGGTAACGCGGGTTTCTTTATAAAAAAGCAGGAGGCTGATCACTGTGCTGTAATAAGCAGCTTTTCCTTTAAAAAGGGATTTGGCCAGCAAACGTTTTACCACCCAGCCATCAAACCCTATACCTGCCCCGTTCAAAAACAACCTGCCGTTACACACGCCCACATCAACCCTTTGCGGGTTTGCACAGATCGCGGTTTCAAACTGTTCCTCGAAGGTTTTATCGCTAAGGAGCAGCATCCCGATGTCGTTACCCGTCCCGCAACTGATATAGCCTATTGGAATATCGATGGTTTTAAAATGATTCAGCACGTAATTCAGCGTTCCGTCACCACCCATAATCACCAGGTCGCTGAAGCCTGCCAACGAATCCGGCAGCTTGCCGGTAAACGATTGAAAGAGCAATCCCTCTTTTTTGAGGTATGCTTCGAACAAAGGCAACAACTTTAGCGGTTTTCCTTTACCCGACAGGGGGTTGCAAACAACGGCAATGTGTCTCAATATGTGGCTTATTGAATTTCCTGGCTATGCACCAGCTTCGTAATCCACTACCCTTCTTTCGTTTCTTGCTTCTGCTATAAAAGGCATCACTGCTTTATGCAAGGGATGGTTTGCATAATATTCCAATGCTTCCCTGCTTACGAACTCGCTGTATAAAACAACATCTGCACTTTCGGGTGAATGCAGGAAATCGAAACCTACTTCCAGTTTAATGCAACCTTCAATCTTTCCGTTCAACTCTTCCAGCATTTGCTTAATGGCCCTGGCATTCTCCTCTTTACCCATATCATTGGCTTCTTCTTTTAGTTTCCAGAATACGATGTGTTTGATCATGATTAAGTAATATTATAATGCGTTGTGAAAAATTAACTTCGGCTAAAATATAGAATGCCCGCGGCAGATAAAACATCCTTTACCTAAATTATCAGAATAGAAATTGATCCCACTTATCATTCCTTCTTTGCAAGAGCAATAAAATAACATAGATAGTACGGGGATATTGCATACATTTATTCCCTTTTTCTGTTGAACCGATACCTGCAAAATGAAGAAAATTATATTTTACCTGTTGTTCCCGTTTATTTATTTGATCGCGTCTCTTCCTTTCCCGGTATTATATAAAGTGTCTTCTTTTCTTTACTACATTTTAAAGATGAGCGGTTATAGAAAAAAAGTGGTGCTGACGAACCTGCAGAACGCATTCCCTGAAAAATCTGGTGATGAGATCCGGGCAATTTGTGATCGCTACTACAGGTACCTGACGGACCTTATTCTTGAAACGCTGAAAACATTAAAGATGACGGAGAAACAGGCATTGGAAAGATGCAGGTTTAATAACACCGAGTGGCTTGATCAACTGTACAGGGAAAAGAAAAGCATCATAATTGTTATGGGACATTACGGGAACTGGGAATGGGCCGGACCTTCCTTTACCTTAACAACAAAGTTCCAGCTGAATGTGATATACAGGCCACTCAGTGATCCTTATTTTGAAAAAATGATGACGGGCATGAGAACCAGGTTTGGTACAAGGATCACACCGCAGCAGCTCACATTAAGGGAGATGGTGGCCTCCAGGCATGAAATTACAGCCACTGCGCTGGTGGCCGATCAAACGGCAACCCCTCAGAACGCATACTGGATGAATTTTCTTAACCAGGATACTGCCGTATATGAAGGGCCGGATAAACTTGCAAAAAAATTCAATTACCCGGTGGTGTACATGAATGCGAAAAGGATAAGAAGGGGATATTATGAAGTAACGCCCGAACTTTTATTTAACACCCCGAAGAACACTGCTGATAATGAAATATGTGATGCCTTTATGAAAAGGCTTGAGCAAGAGATCAAACTTGATCCTGTAACATGGCTTTGGTCGCACAGGAGATGGAAGCACAAAAGAACTGCGTAAAACAATGATGAGAACGAGTAAAGAATTAATTTTAGCGAGTAAAGAGTTTACCAAAGAAAACCGTGCGAAAAGCTGGTACGAAACACTGCTTACCATAACAGTACTGATCGCTGTGCTTTTTGTTACCTATCTTGACCTGCCTGTTTTAATAAAGCTGCCGCTCAGTATCGTTTCAGCATTGTTCATTGTAAGGCTGTTCATTGTTTACCACGACTACCAGCATCACACCATTCTCCAGCATTCAAAGCTGGCAGAATTCATCATGAAAGCAGTAGGGATCTTTGTCCTGGCCCCGCAAAATATATGGAAGCGCAGCCACGATCATCACCACCATCATAATTCAAAGCTTACTATTTCTGCGATCGGGTCTTACCCTACCATATCAAC
>JAZKGM010000190.1:0-5058 GCA_040385895.1 Bacteroidota bacterium | reverse complement strand
AGGATCACCCGGGCACATCCCGAGCATCAGTTCCTTTTTTTCTTCGACCGGAAACACGACCCCGGGTTTATTTTTGGTGATAACGTGATCCCGGTTGAACTGTTCCCGCAGGCGCGTCACCCCTTTTTGTATTACCTCTGGTTTGAGTTCTCCGTAGCCTTTGCTTTAAAAAAATATAAACCCGATGTGTTCCTGAGCACCGATGGATATTTAAGCCTACGTTCAGGCGTACCCCAGGTGCCTGTGTTTCACGACCTGGCTTTCATTCATTACCCTGAAGGCATCAGTTTTTGGGAGAAAAAATATTACCACCGCTTCTTTCCCCGTTACGCAAAAAAAGCGGAACGGATAGTAGCCGTTTCTGAGTTTACCAAACAGGATATTGTTAAGCAATACCAGGTAAGCGCAGATAAGATCGATGTGGTTTATAATGCCCCTGCGGAAGGCTTTAAACCGGTAAATGAGCAGGTAAAGCTTTATACTCAGCAACAATTTGCACAAGGCTCGCCATACTTTTGCTATGTGGGTGCGTTGCATCCCCGCAAAAATATCGACACGCTTTTAAAAGCTTTTGATGAATTTAAACGATCATCAGATACCCCTTTTAAACTGCTTATTGTAGGACGCAAAGCATGGCTGAGCGAAACCATAGAAACCACCTATAATGCCATGCAGTTTAAAAATGAGGTGATCTTTACCGGCCGTGTACCGGAAAATGACCTGTATAACATCACTGCAAGCGCACATGCAATGGTTTATATCCCTTTGTTTGAAGGATTCGGTTTACCGCTGGTGGAAGCCATGGCCTGCGATGTTCCCGTGATCACATCAAACGTAAGCTCTATGCCCGAAGTGGCAGGCGATGCGGGGATCCTTGTTTCACCGCTCGATCATACCCAAACCGCACAGGCCATGCTGAGGCTTGTGAATGACGAAACTTTTTACCGGCAAAAAAAACTTGCAAGTACCAAACGAAAGCTTGACTTTAGTTGGGATGTTTCGGCCGCACATTTATGGCAAAGCATATTAAAAGCAACTCAACAACACACCTAATACTTATATGAAATCAGACATTGAAATTTCGCGCGAAGCCAAGCTTAAGCCCATCCAGCAGATCGCTGATGGATTGAACATTTCTGCCGACCATATTATTCCATACGGAAAAACAAAAGCGAAGATCGAGCTGGCTGCATTAAATGAGAACAACATCAAAAAGAACAACCTCGTTCTGGTTACCGCGCTTTCGCCAACCAAAGCGGGTGTTGGTAAAACGGTAACAACAGTGAGCGCAAGCCTGGGGCTGAATAAGATCGGTAAAAAATGCATTGCTTCCCTGCGCGAACCTTCATTAGGACCCGTGTTTGGAATGAAAGGCGGGGCAGCTGGTGGTGGCTATGCGCAAGTTGTGCCAATGGAAGATATTAACCTGCACTTTACCGGGGATTTTCATGCGATAACATGCGCCAATAATACCATTGCAGCCCTGCTTGATAACTACCAGTACAATAACTTAAACAGCGATAAAGCGCTGAAACAGATCACATGGAAACGCGTGCTGGATGTGAATGACCGTTCGCTGCGTTTTATTACTTCGGGCCTGGGAGGCAGAACAAATGGCATTCCGCAGGAAACCGGTTTTGATATTACACCTGCCAGCGAGATCATGGCGGCCTTATGTTTATCAGAAGATTTTGACGACTTACAGGCCAGGATCGAACGCATTATTTTGGGATACCGGCTCGACAATGCTCCGTTCACGGTTAAAGACCTGGGTGTAGGCGGTGCGATCACCATCTTATTAAAAGATGCGATCATGCCTAACCTCGTTCAAACCAATGAAAATACGCCCGCTATTATTCATGGTGGCCCGTTTGCAAATATTGCGCATGGCTGCAACTCGGTTATTGCCACAAAAATGGCATTGAGCTGTGCCGAATATGTGGTTACAGAAGCCGGTTTCGGAAGCGACCTGGGTGCCGAAAAATTTCTTGACATTAAGTGCAGGGTCGCCAACCTTCAACCCAAAGCAACGGTGCTTGTGGTTACCACGCAGGCATTGAAACAACACGCAGGCATTGAGGGCAGCGAAACCAAAATTGCCAACATGAATGGCTTATTGGGCGGCTTGCCAAACCTCGAACGACATATCCAGAACTTACAAGGCTTCGGGCAAAGCATTATTGTTTCCCTGAATAAATTCCATTTCGATTCGCAGGAAGAGATCGATTATTTACGTACCTGGTGTGAAAGCAAGGGTACCGCATTTGCCGTGAACGAAGCGTTTGCCAAAGGCGGTGAAGGGGCTGTTGAACTGGCCCATAAAATTGTGGAAACGGTGGAAAAGAACCCGTCAAAACCGATCAGCTTTACATACGACCTGAGCGACAGCATTGAGGAAAAGATCACCAAAATTGCCACGAAAATTTACCGTGCCGATAAGGTGGAATTCGGACCT
Source organism: Bacteroidota bacterium (assembly GCA_040385895.1). Classification (GTDB taxonomy): domain Bacteria; phylum Bacteroidota; class Bacteroidia; order UKL13-3; family UKL13-3; genus UBA6183. The sequence goes on along the minus strand of JAZKGM010000190.1, from coordinate 2,603 downwards.
AAATGCAAAGTGGTGCTGAACAGGATCAGGAAAAATAACTTAAGCGAACTTCCCGTTTGCATTGCAAAAACGCAATACAGCTTTACCGATAACCCTGAAGTATATGGTGCTCCTCTTGGCCACACCCTGCATGTACAGGAGCTGGTGATCAATACCGGTGCCGGGTTTATTGTAGCGGTTTGTGGCGATATTATGCGTATGCCGGGTCTCCCTAAAGATCCTGCAGCAAACGGAATGACATTTAAGAACGGAATTATTGAAGGACTGAGTTAGGTTTGACAGGAAGTTATTAGTTATTAGTTGTTGGCCTTTAGCCATTGGCGTTGGTATTGGCTTATAATATTATCGTATATCAATTCACCCCTAATTACTAACCCCTAATCTCTTAATTACTTAATCACCTTCCCTACTTAAATCCATTCTAATTATAAATTACACCAATGCGCTCGCTTTTTACTTTTAAGCCGGTTAACTTTGTTTATCAATTTAAAGAACTACGATTATGTTAATACCTGAAAAAATAGAAACCGCATTGAACGAACACCTTTCGTTGGAAATGGCGGCTATATACCATTACCTGGCCGTTGCATCATGGTGCGAACACAAAGGCTACGAAGGCTCTGCCGCATTCTATTACAAACAAAGCGCGGAAGAACAAACCCATTTCATGAAGTTTTTCAACTACATCAACCAGGTTGGAGCGCATGCGCATGTTCCTGAGCTTAAAAAACCGCTCACCAAATACACGTCTATTTTAGAAACCTGTGAGAAATCGCTGGAGGCCGAACATAAAGTAACCAAATCTATCTATGCACTGATCGAATTTGCGCGAAAAGAAAACGACCATGCCACCGAAGCTTTCTTAAAGTTTTTTGTGGATGAACAATTGGAAGAAGAAATGCAGTTCACCAAGCTCATTGATAAGATCAACCTGATCGGTGACGGCCCTCAATCCATGTATTATGTAGATAAAGAGCTGGATAAATTGGCCAATGCTGCTGCAAAAACAAAATCAGCCGACTAGTAACTGTTTGATAAAATATGGGGTTAAAAAGATATTACGTTAAAGGGCAAGTTGAAGCCGGGTGCGATGAGGCGGGGCGTGGATGCCTGGCCGGCCCTGTGTTTGCTGCTGCCGTAATATTAAACGACAAAAAGCCCATTCGTGGTCTGGATGATTCGAAAAAGCTCACCGAAAACCAGCGCAACGAATTAAGGCTTGAAATTGAAGACCGGGCATTAAGCTTTGGCGTGGCCATGCTTTGCAACAATGATATTGATAAGTATAACATCCTCCGTGCCTCATTCATGGCCATGCATGCCGCTTTGGATAAGCTTCACCATCAACCGGCTTTATTGCTGATTGACGGCAACCGGTTTATTCCATACAAAAGCATAAAACACGAATGCGTGATCCAGGGTGACGGAAAATACCAGAGCATTGCAGCGGCTTCTATCCTTGCCAAAACCTACCGCGATGCGTTTATGCGCCAGGCACACCTTGAACACCCGCATTACAGGTGGGACACCAACATGGGCTACCCCACCCGGGCTCACCGGGATGCAATAAGGCAGCATGGCGCAACTTCCCTGCACCGCATGACATTTACCTTGCTTGGCGAGCAACAGCTTTCAATGGAGCTCTGATGTTCTTTACCTTTCACAACACCGTTGAACTATTAGGCATCATGTCGTTTGCATTCAGTGGCGCATTAGCCGCCATGCAAAAAAGACTTGATGTGTTCGGCATCCTGGTATTAACTTTTGTAACGGCAATTGGTGGCGGTACGGTTCGCGACATGATGATCGGCAGCCTGCCCGTGGCCTGGCTGAAAGATATTGAAACCATCATTACCCTTTTTATCTGCTATTTTGTTGCACTTTTTTTTAACAAGTACATCCGCAGGCTTCATCACACCTTATTCTGGCTCGACACCATAGGCCTTGCATTTTTCTGCGTAGTGGCCATTGCAAAGGGCATTTCATTTGGCTTACATCCCATGGTTTGCGTGGCAATAGGAACCATAACAGGCTGCTTTGGCGGCATTATCCGTGATGTATTGCTCAACGAAATCCCTTATGTTTTTCGTAAAGATGTATATGCATCTGCATGCATTGCGGGCGGCATCTGTTATTTTATCCTGCTCCGGTTTATTGACGATGCCAACCTGGTGAGCCTGATCTCGGGCGGTGTTATCATGCTGATCCGCGTGGCAGCAAGGTACTTTAACCTGCACATGCCTGATATTTACAAGAAGTAGGTTGATGTGGAAATGCGTTAATGAATCTATTTTTAGTAACCTATTTGGGCCAGATAACGATCAGGATGGCTTTGATAGAACCACAACTTGTTTCGCCTAAGCGGGATCCCGATAACTATCGGGACTTCTCACTTCTACCCATATCGACTATGACCTGTTAACCATGGACTTTCCCCAATCAGCTCCGCTGGACTTCGTTTCTTAAACCTTAAACTGACTTATTAATCTCTTAATCACCTAATCCCTTAATTACTTAATCCCTCAACAAAATCTCTTCCCATAACTTAACCATTTCAAAACAATAATACCGGGTGGATAGTTAACTTTGACAGAACACATTAT
>JAZKGM010000189.1:0-4079 GCA_040385895.1 Bacteroidota bacterium | reverse complement strand
GCAATGGAATAGAGGCTATAAGCATGAACAAAAGGGACAGCAGTTATAATGCATTTGGTTTAATTGAAATATATTGCCCTGCAAACGATGTGGTAACCGCCCTGCATTTAATTAATCAACCCCAAAATGAAAAGTAATTTTGCACAACGCACACTCACCGGCTTCTTTTTTGTTGCGGCAATCATAGCCGCCACCCTGTTTGGTGAGTTCAGCTTTTTCATACTCCTGTTCGTCATCAATTTTTTGTGCCTGCTCGAGTTCTATGAATTGGTTCTGCCGGATAAACGCTGGATAGAAAAATACCTTGGCATCATCTGCGGCAGCATTATTTTTATCATGTTCGCCATGATCTTTTCAGCCGATCTTTCGCTGGCCTGGTATTATAACCTGATCCCGGTTTTTATGTTCATGTTCATTATAAAACTGTTCGAACGCTCGCACAACGAATTTTCAACGCTGGCTTTCCAGGTGCTGGGGTTAATGTACATTACGCTTCCTATTGTGATGCTTTGCAAAATGGGCTTTTTAAACTCGTTAAGCTACAGTGCCGGCTTACCCATGGGCTTTTTCATTTTGCTGTGGACCAGCGATACGGGCGCATACCTTGGCGGGAAAAGCTTTGGCAAAACAAAACTGTTCGAACGCATTTCCCCTAAAAAAACATGGGAAGGCAGCATTGGCGGAACCCTTTTAAGTATTGCTGTGGCCTACGGCCTTTCGTTCGTGTTTGATGATGTGAGCAAAACCGACTGGATGGTGATTGCCGCGCTTATTGTGATCTTCGGCACCTTTGGCGACCTTTTTGAATCGTTGCTGAAACGCAACCTGCACATTAAAGACAGCGGAACATTATTGCCCGGCCATGGCGGTGTGCTCGACCGGTTTGACGGATTGTTCCTGGCTGTTCCTGCCGTGTTCTTTTACCTGCTTTTCACCAATTAATTAAACATGAAACTCTTTAAAATATTCCTGGGCTTTTTTGCCATTGTTCTTGGTATCATTATCATCTCGAGGTTCTTTCCGCATACGTATAAAGTAGAAAAGCGCATCACCATCAACAAACCTGTTCACGAGGTTTTTGCGTACATGGGCAACCTGAAGAACTGGGAGGAATGGAGCCTTTGGAACAAAAGCACAGACAGCACCCTGCATTATTTTTACAACCGGAAACAGGATACCTTAGGGGCACGGCAATACATACGCGGTGAACTGGTGGGCAACGGGTACTTTGAAATTAAAGATTACCATAAAGATTCATTGCTTCATTTCACGCTTATTGTAAACGATGGAGACCGCACGGCAGCAGGAACTTTTTTGTTTAAAGCAGAAACAAACCGCACAACCACATTAACCTGGATCGATAGCGGTGATGTGGGTTTTAACCCCGTTAAACGTTTTATGATCCCTTTTGTGACCGGGAACACTGCAAGCACTTTAGAAAGCGGACTGGCCAGTATTAAGAAGAGCATGGAGAAGAGGTAATGTGGAAAATGTGAAGATGTGGAAATGCGAAGATGCGGGGATTATGGTTTTGTGATTGAGCTTATTTAAGGCGGTAAGAACATAAGGCACAAAAGAGGTTTCCTGTAAGTGTACCGTTAACCACAAAGGTCGCAACGGTTTGATGATGGTAACAAACCCGCTCATTGCTTACTTTCCCCTTTGACTGCTCTTGACTTCCCATTCAAAACCCAAAATGAGCTCTGCTGAACTTACGTTTTGATGATGTGTTGATGCGCTGAGTTGTTTAGGCAAAACCACAAAGGGCACAATGAGTTTGATGTTGCTAATTGCCCACTTCCCCCTTTGCCTACTCTTCTTTTCCAAATGTCCATTCTCCAACTTCTATTGTCTATGAACTTCCCCTCGTAAACCGTAATACATAAACCGTAAAATAAGATTGCCGCGCTTCACTTCGGAGTACCGAAGTTTGCTCGCAATGACTCCGCACTTCTAACTGCTGACTTCCCACTTCTTTTATTCCCCCTACTTCGCTTTCAGCCTGCTCAATGTTTCAGGGGTAACGTCCAGGTACGATGCCAGCACTTTATTGGATAAACGCTGGATGAAATGCGGTTTTTCTTTCAGCAGGTTTTCGTAGCGCTGCCTGGCCGATTGGGTAACCAGGCTTTCTACTTTATGGTTCTGGTGGATATAAGCCTGTTCAATAAAATAGCGGTAATGCTTATTGAGCTGTTCTATTTCATCGGTCAGCGCGTAAAAATCGGCATGGCTGATCACAAGCAGTTCTGTATCTTCCAGCACATCCACCCATTCAAACGAAGGCTTGCGGCTTATGAATGAGGCCAGCCCTGTGATGAACGATCCTTCAAAACCGATATAACGTGTTTTTTCCGAACCATGTGCCGTGAGGTAATAGGTGCGCACAACACCTTTCAGAATAAAATATAAAGAGCCTGCTACCTCTCCTTCTTTAAGCAAAACCTCATTTTTTTTGACACTTATCTTGATAAACCTTTCCCGTATCTTTTGGGTGTCTTCTACAGACATTTCTTTATCCCCCCGAATAGGAAAACCGTATTCATGCGGAGCCAGTTGCTGCTTATTCATTTCCGGGATTCACTTTCAGTTTAATTTCATTGATGCGGTTATTGCCCACCGAAATGATCGTAAATTCAAATTCATCAATCACAATATGCTCCCCTTTTGCGGGAATATTTTCGTGCTTTGCAAATATGAACCCGCCAAGCGTGTTGTATTCGCCTTCGGGAATATTGAACTCATATTTATTGTTGAGGTAATCTATTTCAAGACGTGCGTTAAACAGGTATTCATTCTTGCCCAGCTCGATTTCGGTGAGCTGCTCCACATCATGCTCATCTTCTATCTCACCAAAAATTTCCTCCATGATATCTTCTATGGTAACAATGCCTGCCGTTACACCCAGCTCATCCACCACAAGCGCAATACTTTTATGCGTTTTGGTGAACACATCAAGCAGCTCGTTGGCCTGCATGGCCTCGGGCGCAATTTCTATAGGCAGCAAGATGCTGCGCACGCTATGCGGTTTTTTAAACAGGTCTTTGTGGTGCACATAACCGATAATATGGTCCACCGTTCCCTGGTGTACCAATATTTTAGACAAGCCCGTTTCTATAAACTTCACATACAGTTCATCCGTAGCCGAATCAATATCAATGCTCACCAGCTCTGTTCTAGGGGTCATGCAATCGCGGAGGCGCACATTGCCGAAATCAAGTGCATTTTTAAATATTTCCGTATCCACATCCGCATCTTCATCCAGGTCTTCCACGCTCTCGGTAATGTACTGGTCGAGGTCCACCTTGCTGAACACGATAATGCTTTCATTGAACTTTACCTTAAAAATGCCGTGCAGGATGATCTTGGCCAGCCAGCTGATAAAATGAACAAGCGGCCAGAACAAATAATACGTAACAAGGAAAGGAAAAGCCAGCACACGCAGGATAATATCGGGGTTGATGCGGAACAATACTTTCGGGATAAACTCGGCTGTTACCAGCACGATCATCGTGGATACCAGCGTTTGAATGAGCAGGAGCAGGCTGGTGCTTTCGGCTGTGAACGGGATGTAGTGCTGAATGTACGGATCGAGAAAAGCAGCCATGTATATTCCGTAAATAACCAGGCCGATGTTGTTGCCCACCAGGGTTGTGCTGATAAACCGGGAAGGATTATTGATAAAAGGGGAAAGGATCTTTGCCGCATAACTGCCCTGCTTGCTCCTTAATTCAATTAATAATTTATTGGCCGATATAAAAGCAATTTCAATGCCCGAGAAAAAAGCGGAAACCAGTATGCTTAATATAATAACTAACGTTGTATCCATTCGCTCTTACAGATCAAATATAGGTTATCTCTTTTTCAATTGCCAATAATAAACCGCCCCGAAAAGCAAGCTTAACAAGAAGAACATGTAGGACTTGCCATCCATAAACCCGTCAAATATCCAGGTGTAGAACGCCACAAGCAGGCTTGCTGCAGCCAGTATGAACCAATTCCTTAAAATAAAGGGTTTCATTTATTTGAGGTTGATAATGCCCCTGATCTTAAAGATCTTCGGGTTTTTAAACGAGATA
>JAZKGM010000188.1:2037-4394 GCA_040385895.1 Bacteroidota bacterium | reverse complement strand
TTACTTACAAAGGAAGTGTCCTGTACGGGTACGCTCACCACAAGCACCTGGTCTTTGTTAAAGCCCATGTCTTTTTGTTTTATAAAGTTCACCTGGGCATACACCACAATGGTGCAGATCATAAATGATACGGCAATAAAGAACTGCAGTACCACCAATGCTTTCCTGAGCCATACCGAAAAGCCTGCGGGAAGTTTATTGCTTTTTAAGACCAATGCAGGTTGCATACGCGAAAGGTATAAAGCAGGATAGGAACCGGCCACAAATCCAATGATGACGATAAGCAAGAATAAGCACCCTGCAAGTGAAAAGGAATAAGGTACGTGCAATGATTTTTCGGTAATGCTGTTGAACAGGGGAAGCAAAGCCTGCACCCACAAAAGGGATAATAAAACAGCCTGCACCACAATAAGCACCGACTCTGTTATAAATTGCCTGAACAGCGATGCCGTGCTGGCCCCTGCTGTTTTCCTGATGCCTATTTCTTTTGCCCTTTTGCCGGAAGTGGCAATGGCCAGGTTGATGTAATTGATGCAGGCGATGATAAGGATAAATACGGCCAGCAGTGAAAAAATGTAAATGTAGGAACGGCTCCCGGCTTTGGTGTAACCGGCCGGGTATTCATTGCTTAAATGGATCTGTGTTAATGGCTGAAGCCGGAAAGTGATCTTGCCTTCGCTGTTCACCTGTTTCAACCAGGGAACAATGTATTTATTCCTAAGTTCGGCAAGCTTGCTTTCGAAAGCTGCTCCACCGGTTTCTTTGTTAAGCAGGATATAATTGGTTTGGGCCAGGTAAAACCAGTCGTTCTTTAATGTGTTCTCCATCTGGGGTTGCAAGGAACTGAGTGAAACGATGGTGTTGAAATACAGGTGCGACAGGTCTTTTTTGTCTTTGACCACACCGGTGATGGCATAGCTCTGCCGGGCATACCTGATCATCTTACCGAGGATATCTGTTGTGGTGCCAAACATTTTCAGTGCAGCCTCATCTGTTATCACCACGCTTTGTGGTTGGGTAAGTGCCGTTTTCGGATCTCCATCCACAAACTCATAATCGAATATGGAAAAGAACCCGCCATCGCTCATCAGGTTATCATTGAACTGGTAAGGTTTGTCAGCCACCCACATGGTTTGTTTCCCGAGCGGCATTAGCCGCACCGCTTCCTCTACTTCGGGGTAGTCGGCTTTTAAAGTGGGCGAAAGCATAAAAGAGCTCATGCCGCTTTTATCGTCTTCGCCACCCAGGCTCAGGTCGGAAACAACCCGGTAGATCCGCTCGTGTTTGGCATGGTGTTTATCATACGAAAGCTCGTTCTGCACAAACATAAAAATGAACAGGCAGGATGCTATTCCTACAGACAATCCTGCAATATTAATGAGGGTGGTAAAGCGGTTTTTCCATAACACACGAAGAGAGGTAATGATGGAAGACATGGACATGGGTGCTGTTTATTTTAATGAAATTTATGTGTTGTTTGTGTACCGGTGAAATGGTATTACATTGAAGGGGCTAAAAAATTATTACAGGTTACCGCTTATCTTCATGATGTAAAACAGGGTGCTTATTCATAGCGTAAACTTTTTACCGGATCGCTTAATGCGGCCTTTATTGCCTGGAAAACAATGGTTGCCAAAGCAATGAATAACGTAAACAATGCAGCACAGGCAAGAAGCGGCCAGTTAAACCCTACGCGATAGGCAAATCCTTTCAGCCATTCTTGCACCAGGTACCAGCTTAAGGGCCACGCGATGAGATTGGCAATAAGCACCAGCTTTAAAAAATCAGCAGAAAGGATAAAGACGATCTGGCTCACGCTTGCGCCCATCACCTTCCTGATACCGATCTCTTTTGTGCGTTGCTCGGCCGTAAACAGTGCCAATGCAAACAAGCCCATGCAGGCCACAATAATGGCAATGACAGAGAATCCTCCCACCAGTTTGGCCAGGTCTTCCTGTTTCTTATACTGTTTGTTCAAGTCATCTTCCAGCAAAAAATATTCATATGGAAACTCCTGCGAATACTTATTCCAAATGGATTCTACATTTGTAATTGTTTCAGCAACCTGCCCCGGTTTTATCTTTACCCCGATGTACCTTGTCCAGTAAACTTTATGTTTTGGGGCAGGCATATCGAGCACAAAAGGGCCCAGCTTGTTGTGCAAAGGCTCGTAGTTAAAATCCTTCACCACCCCGATCACCCGTTCATGGCCGCTGGGTGTAAAGAGTTGTTTTCCTATGGCCTGTTCATTGCTTTCCCAGTTCATGTGTTTTACCATGGCTTCGTTCACGATCACAGCCAATGAATCATCGCGGGGAAATACCTTGCTGAAATTTCTTCCGGCAAGGAGCTTCATG
>JAZKGM010000188.1:0-2027 GCA_040385895.1 Bacteroidota bacterium | reverse complement strand
TTCTTCGTCAACCAGCAAAGAAGGGTAGTAGATCCACTTGCCGGCCTGCATGCCTTCATAGTTATATTCATGCGTGTTGTGGTGTTTACCGATCACATCGTTCATGCGGCATACATTGGTCACGCTGTTCAATCCTTTCAGCTCTGCTATAAACGGATCGAACAATTTCCCCATTGGTGGCCGCACGGGTAGCATTAACACCTGGCTTTTGCTGAACCCTAAGGAAGCCGAACGCAGGTGGTTTAGCTGCAGGTAAACCATTCCTGTTGCAATAATGAGCGTTACCGAAATAACAAACTGGAACACCACGAGTGATCTTCGCAGGAAACTGTTGCGGCTTGCTGCAGACAAAGTTCCTTTTAATACATTTACCGGTTGAAAGGAAGAAAGGTAAAAGGCCGGGTATAAACCGGAAACAATTCCTGTTCCTATACCCGATGCAAAAAGCAGGAGGATCATATCAATATGTTCAATGTAACTGATGTGAATGTTTTTAGAAGAAACCTGGTTAAAGAAAGGCAAGAGCAGTTCGGCCAGTAACAACGACATGCCGATGGCCAGGCAGGAGATCATTACCGATTCGGTGAGAAATTGCAGGATGAGCTGGCCTTTGTTGGCCCCGGATACTTTACGGATGCCTACTTCTTTTGCACGGTTTGCAGAACGTGCCGTGGCCAGGTTCATAAAGTTAATGGATGCGATAACAAGAATAAAAATACCGATGAGCAAAAAGATATAAATAAGAGAAAGATCGCTGTTGGGTTCAATTTCGTACTGGTATTTTGAATGAAGGTGAATATCGGTTAAGGGCTGGAGCAGATGCTTTACCTGTGGCTTTAAAAATTCAGGATAGTATTTTTTAACGAACTCCGGAAGTTGTTGTTCCAGCTGTCCGGGCTTAATGCCTTCACGTAACAGCACATAGGTCCAGTTGGGGTTCCATACCCAATTATTCAACTGGTTTGGCATCATGCTTCGCGTGGTTGAAAAAGAAATGAGGGCATCAAAATGAATATGCGATTGTTGCGGGATCTCACCAAAAACTCCGGTCACTTCCAGGTCTGTAACGCCATCAAATTTGATCACCCTGCTTATAGGATCATCCGTTCCGAAATATTTGGAGGCGAGTTGCTGTGTGAGCACAATGGTGTTTGGTCTTGCAAGTACTTTAGCAGGATCTCCCTTAAGCAATGGGAAATCGAACACGGCAAACACGTTGGAGTCGGCCATAAAAATGCGCGACTCATTCATCTTTGTATCACCTACCCTTAATGTATGCTGTGGGTCCTGGAAATTGAAGAACCTTACGGCCTGCTCAATAAGATCAGGATAATCATTGGCCAGCGCAGGTGCAACCGGGAAGGGGCAGCTTGATGATTCTTCACCTTGCCCTTCCAGGTTTAAAATGCCGATCACCCTGTAAATGCGCCCGGCCTTTGTATGAAAGGTATCGTAACTTAGTTCATCTTTAATAAACAGCGCAATGAGAAAAAAGCAGGTGAGCCCGATGGCCAGGCCGGCAATGTTAATGGCAGCGTATAGCTTACTACGGATGATGGTGCGCCATGCTACGGTAAAGTAGTTCTTAAGCATAGGCTTTATCCGCCATCAGATCTTGTGAAACGATCTTGCCGTCAAGCATATTGATCACCCGTGCTGCATGTTTTGCATGTTCGGCCGAGTGGGTCACCATTACAATGCTTGTGCCTTGTGCATTCAGCTGCGCAAGCAGCTTCATTACTTCTTCCCCGTTCTTCGAATCCAGGTTACCTGTTGGTTCATCGGCCAGGATCAGCTTCGGGTTGGTTACGATGGCGCGGCAAACGGCCACCCGTTGTTGTTGCCCGCCCGAAAGCTGCTGCGGAAAATGTTTCTTGCGGTGGCTGATCTCGAGGCGTTCCATCACCTCATCCACTTTTTGTTTCCGTGTTGCTGTCGACATGCCCAAATACAATAAAGGCAGCTCGATGTTTTCAAACACGGTGAGTTCGTCAATCAGGTTAAAGCTTTGAAAAACGAACCCGATG
>JAZKGM010000187.1:0-5783 GCA_040385895.1 Bacteroidota bacterium | reverse complement strand
CAACGTCATTAAAGCTCATTTTAACAAACTCACGCACTGCCGTTGTTACTCCCGTGGCTATTACATAATCTTCGGGTTTATCCTGCTGAAGGATTAAGTACATCGCTTCCACATAATCTTTCGCATGGCCCCAGTCGCGCTGCGCATTCAGGTTTCCGAGAAATAATTTGTCCTGCATGCCCAATACTATTTTTGCAGCTGCACGGGTAATTTTACGCGTTACAAAAGTCTCGCCTCTTATGGGCGATTCGTGGTTAAACAAAATCCCATTGCAGGCATACATTCCATAAGCTTCGCGGTAGTTCACCGTGATCCAGTAGGCATACATTTTGGCAACGGCATAAGGCGAGCGCGGGTAGAACGGGGTGGTTTCACTTTGAGGTACTGCCTGCACCAAACCATATAACTCGCTCGTTGATGCCTGGTAAACTTTGGTTTTATAGGTAAGCCCGCAAATACGCAATGCTTCCAGTATCCTCAATGTTCCGATCCCATCGGCATTAGCGGTATATTCAGGCTCTTCAAAACTAACCTGCACATGGCTCATCGCTGCCAGGTTATATATTTCATCGGGTTGGGTTTCCTGTATAATGCGGATCAGGTTGGTTGAATCCGTAAGGTCGCCATAATGCAGTTTAAGCTTCAGGTTACGTTCGTGCGGATCCTGGTATAAATGATCGATGCGGTCGGTATTGAACATGGAACTCCTTCGTTTGATCCCGTGAACCATGTAGCCTTTGTTCAATAAGAACTCCGCCAGGTAAGCCCCGTCCTGTCCTGTTATTCCTGTAATTAGTGCTGTTTTCATTTCGCTTGATTAACGTTGCTGTAGCTGATTAATTTTACTGGATGGTTTCTTCAAAAAAACCGGTTTGTTTGTTCTTTTTCACATTGTCCCACGTAAAATACCGGCCGTTCATGGCCACATACACGCCCGGGGGCAAGGTTTGTGCAAAAGCCAATGCACTTCCCAGGTTAAATAATCCATCGCTCGAACCAAATTTATACGGGATCATTGCCCCGGTGATCACAATCGTTTTATTGGTAATGTGCTCGGCCAGTACCTTTGCGGTATTGGTCATTGTGTCTGTGCCATGCGTAATTACGATCCGGTCTTCCTCTGCGCGCCTGCAGCTTTCTACAATGATCTCCCGGTCGGTGTCTGTCATTTCAAGGCTATCGATCAGCATTAATGTACGTATGCTCAGATCAACCTTACAACGACCCAGCTTTAAGATCTCCTGGATATGGGTGTCTTTAAAAAAAAGCTGGCCGTTCAGTTCATTGTATTCCTTATCGAACGTACCACCTGTTACAAATATTCTTACCGGCATTTAACTCTTATTTGTGCGAACATAAGTTTAATTATTAACAGTTCAAACCCTTGCCCATGCCCATTATTTACCTGCTGATTCACGATTTAAATCACATGCTCGATTAATTCACATAAAACACTAATTTTGTGGTCCTTTTTAAAACAGAAATGAGTAAAGTTGATACCTCCGTTGAGTCGGTAGTAATACGTTTTGCAGGCGATTCGGGTGACGGGATGCAATTAACTGGCACCCAGTTTACCAATGCAACTGCATTACATGGAAATGACCTGGCAACCTTCCCTGATTTTCCTGCAGAGATCCGTGCCCCTATCGGTACTTTGGCCGGTGTTTCGGGCTACCAGATCCACTTTGGGTCTACCAGCATCCATACACCTGGCGACCAGAGCGATGTGCTGGTGGCGATGAACGTTGCCGCACTTAAAGTAAACCTGCGCGGCCTTAAAAAAGGCGGGGTGATCATTGTGAATACCGATGGCTTTGATGCAAAGAACATGCGCCTGGCCAATGTGCCCGAAGAACAGCACCCGCTAAAAGACGGAAGCCTGGCCGATTATGATGTTAAAGAAATTGACATTACCAAAATTACCCGTGCTGCCCTTTCCGATAGCGGACTCACCACCAAGGAAATAGACCGTTGCAAGAACATGTTTGTATTGGGCTTATTGTATTGGATGTACCATCGCCCTATTGAAAACACGATTGAATTCATTGAAGGTAAATTCAAGAAAGTTCCTTCTGTTGCAGAAGCGAATATAAAAGTATTAAAAGCAGGCTGGAGCTATGGCGAAACCACAGAAATGTTTGCCCAGCGCTACCAGGTTGCCCCTGCCAAAATGGATGCGGGTGTTTACCGCAGTATTATGGGGAACCAGGCTACGGCCTATGGTTTAATCGCAGCTTCGGTAAAATCTACCCTGCCTTTGTTTTATGGAACATACCCGATCACACCGGCATCAGATGTGCTGCATGAGCTTTCTAAATACAAAAACTTCAGCATAAAAACTTTCCAGGCCGAAGATGAGATTGCCGGTATTTGTGCAGCTATAGGTTCTGCTTTTGGCGGACACCTTGCCATTACCGGTTCATCAGGACCAGGCATTGCGTTAAAAACAGAGGCCATTGGTTTGGCCACCATGCTGGAGCTGCCGCTGGTTATTGTGAACGTGCAACGTGCAGGACCAAGCACGGGCTTACCAACCAAAACGGAGCAATCGGACCTGCTGCAATCTTATTACGGAAGAAATGGTGAATGCCCGGTGGTGATCGTTGCCGCACAATCGCCTGCCGATTGTTTTGACATGGCTTACGAATCGTGCCGCATTGCATTGGAACACATGATCCCTGTTTTCTTTTTAAGTGACGGGTATATTGCCAACGGGGCCGAACCCTGGAAATTCCCTAAATCGGAAGACCTACAACCCATAACAGTTGAGTTTGCCAAAGACCGTAAAGCAAGCGATGATAAATTCATGCCTTACAAACGCGATGAAAAACTATCGCGCCCATGGGCTGTTCCGGGAACAAAAGGATTGGAGCACCGCATAGGCGGACTGGAAAAACAAAACATTACCGGGAACATTTCTTACGATGCAGATAACCATGAACTGATGGTGAAACTTCGCCAGCAAAAAGTTGACCTGGTTGCCAATTATATCCCTGAACAAACCATTGATAACGGACCTGAGCGTGGCGAACTGTTGATCTTAGGTTGGGGAGGAACGTATGGTGCGTTAAAAACCGCAACCGAACAGCTGATTGCTGAAGGACACAACGTGTCTCATGCACATGTGCGCTATTTGAGTCCTTTCCCTAAAAATTTAGGTGAGGTGCTGAAGCGCTTCAAAACAGTGGTTGTGCCAGAGCTAAACAACGGGCAACTGGTGAAGATCATCCGTGATAAATATTTTATTGATGCCATTCCATACAATAAGATACAAGGGCAACCTTTTATGTCGCATGAAGTGGTGGATAAGATCAAGGAAATTCTTGCATAGAAGTTTTGAGTGCTGAACTTTGAATGTTGAATTGGTTATGCCACACATTCAAAATCCAACATTTTAAAATTCAAAATTTTAAAAAGTATGACTACAGAAACAGTAGAAAAATTAACATCGAAAGATTTCGCTTCAGACCAGGAGGTACGTTGGTGCCCGGGCTGCGGTGATTACAGTATATTAAAGCAGGTGCAAACCGTTCTGCCTGATCTTGGAAGACCAAGGGAAGAATTTGTTTTCATTTCGGGCATCGGTTGTTCTTCGCGTTTTCCATATTACATGGACACATTCGGTATGCACTCCATCCACGGACGTGCCACTGCCATTGCAACGGGACTGAAAGCCACAAGGCCTGATCTTTCTGTGTGGGTGATCACCGGTGACGGGGATTCCATGTCGATAGGCGGAAACCATTTCATTCACATGCTGCGCAGGAACCCGGATCTGAATGTGTTGTTGTTCAACAACCAGATCTATGGTTTAACAAAGGGGCAATACTCACCTACATCCGAGCAGGGAAAAGTGACCAAGTCTACGCCCATGGGCTCGCTTGATTATCCGTTCAACCCCATTGCTTTATGCCTGGGTGCAGATGCCACTTTTGTAGCGCGTACCATGGACCGTGATCCAAAACACCAGCAGGCCATTATCAAGCGTGGTTACGAGCATGCAGGAACTTCGCTGGTTGAAATTTACCAGAACTGCAATGTATTTAATGACGGGGCTTTTGAGGTATTTACCGAAAAGTCGAGCAAAAAAATGGAAACATTGATGATGGAAAATGGCAAGCCGTTGATCTTTGGAGAGAACAATGAAAAGGGCATTAAGCTTGACGGCTTTAAACCGGTTATTGTTAATGTTGCCGATGTATCTGAAAACGACCTATGGATCCACGATGAAACCGACCTGGTGAAAGCCACCATCCTTTCGCGCTTTTATGACGATGCCAGTGTGGAAGGACATTTCCCTCGCCCGTTCGGGGTGTTTTATGTAAACAACAACAAAGCAACTTTTGATACCTTATTCAACGAGCAGATCAACCATGCAAAAGAATGGTATGGAGAAGGCGACCTTGATAAACTGCTTGCAGGAAGAGAGACCTGGGTGGTGAACTAATGAAAAGTGTATAAATTCGAATATCGAAATCCGAAACAGGATTACAAGATCAATTGATGAGGAACAGCTGCCGTTAATGGTGGCTGTTTTTGTTTACAGACATGCGCTTCATTTTTCTCACAAGCCAGGATAATAAAATAACGGATGCAGCACACACCGCTTCGCTTTTTAGCACTGCCAATCCTTTTCCTTCAAAAAAAGCATGCACATTGATGGGTGAAACTTTGATGGGCCTCCATGGGAAGAAGTAGCGGGTATCATCAAAAGGAGAAAAGAATGCAACACCCAACCCTCCTGTGGTCATCGCATCTAATATAGCATGAGAAATGCAACCCAGGAACAGGAAGATAAAAACCCTTATACGTTCACCTTTTGAACTGTGGCTGTTAAAGAATAATTGCTGGACAATTGCAGCAATAAATACCGCAAATACAATAGAATGACTGAATTCCCTATGCCCCCAGAATGATTTATAGGTGATGCCCACTAAAAAACCAATACTATCGGCATCGGGTAAAATGCTCAAAACAATGCCGGCAAGCAACAAACGCCAGGATGATTTACCTGCAATACCTGTTTGGCCCAGCGCCAATGCTGCTGCTGCATGCCTGAATGCTGATGCCATTGTTTGATTGTGTTGAAATGATCGGGCTGCAAAATAAACGAAATTAGCAAACGTGCGAAAAAGGAATTCATAAACGATGAAGCCTATTTATTTTTTAGGCCCACGCGCATCTATGATGAATGCTGTAAAACAAAAGTATAACTGGCAATCAGGCATGGCAAATGCGCAAAAAAAGGAGTTTCACTATTAATTCTTAAACTCCGTAACCGATCTTCCATCATAACAACCCACCCGATTCATCGTACCGAACCAGATGTTTCCTGTATGGTCTTCGGCAATTCCAAAGATCATCCTGCTTACCACAATGCACCCAGAGCTGCTTCCATCATATTTATACAAAGCTGTCCCATTAATATTTGCTTCACTTGTCCACAGGTTACCTGCCTTATCTTCGAAAATATATCCTGTAAAATTTGTTGAAAGGGTCGTCAGTCGTTTTCCATCGTAGCGCACAAGCCCGTCCTGGCCTCCAAACCAAATATTACCTGCTTTATCTTCAATAATAGAACGGACATTAGAGAAGCGTGACCCGTTTTTGTTTTTGAAAGAAGTAAACCGTTTTCCGTCATAGCAACTCACATCCCCACTATCACTGTAGCGTGTGCCGAGCCAAAGCTTCCCTGTTTTATCCTGTATCATCACATTAACGGATCTGCCACTGAGGCCATCCGCGGATCGCAAACCCAAAGGAAGAGATCCTAAAGTATACTT
>JAZKGM010000186.1:0-2735 GCA_040385895.1 Bacteroidota bacterium | reverse complement strand
CCGGCTAATGGTTAAATTATTCACGGTAGCTGTAGCCGCACTGGTTTGCACCATGCTTAATGCCGCAACCGTTGTGGTGCCTCCTATTACGAGGCTTGAAGTGGATGAACCCAGGAGGTTGCCTCCTATTTTCCCGTTAACGGTTAAGGTTTGCCCGTTAAGAGACAGGTCTCCGTCAATGATGTTTAATGAATCGCTTACGCTAACGTTACCATCCATTGTTTTAACAGATAAACCGGAAATCCTTACTGTTTTATAATCGCTGCGTGCCGATAAATTCTGGGCCGTACCCCTGCTGTAATGGATAACCGAAGCTGATCCGAGATTGACAGTAGTACCTGAACCATTGATGGCAGTAGAGCCACCCGAAAATCCCGCAAGCAGGGTTGTTTCAAACGTGCCGTTAATATTAAATGTAACAGCAGCACCTGCAGGTACAGCATTCTGGATGTTTCTTGTTCCGGCATAAAAACCAACTCCGGCATCCAGCGTAAATGTTGTTCCCGGCAACATTAAAAAATTAGTGTTCGGTTGTTTTACCCCGCCACCCGATAAAATAAGGTTTCCATAAGTTGCACTGCTGATGCCTGCAGAAGATACAAATTGAGGGACAGCTAAGGTTCCTGTTGTTGCATTATATTCGATGGTGGTGGTAGCTACGAATGCCGTAATGGAAGTATTGGTACTGTGTATTGTTGTGGTGGTGAGCCCGCTAAAGCCGTCAAGATCTGCTGTACGCAAAGTACCAATGATGGTAATGGTTGCCGTGGCCCCGCCTGCTGTTACCTGGCTAAGCCCTGCATCCACAACGGCTGTGCTGTTTATAAGCAGGGTGCGCCCTGCTCCTATCACAATATCCCCGCTTATTGTTTTTACTCCGGCATTGCTGAAGGTTAAACCCGAATAAGTGCCTGATCTTACTGATTGTGCCGTGCTGCCATTGTAATGCACGGTACTTGTTGTGCCGGGAGTGAATGTACCTGAGTTGGGAAAGTCGCCACCAAGTGTAAGTGTACCCGCACCGCTGATCGCTATTGTTTTGGTGGCTGCTACCGAAGTTGCAAAAGACAAACCACCACTTACACCAAGACTGCCTGTTGTTATCGTAATATTTGCAATCCTTGTAACCGTATTATCGGTACCTGCAAATGTTATGGAACCGCCAACAGTGGCCGAACCAGCATTGATGGTCCATGCATTGGTCCTGCTGTTTGCAGTAGGCTGGTTGAGGGTTACATTACCCGAAACAGCCAGGGCAAATGTGCCGCTATGTGTTAAGGTAGCTGCTGTAAGACCTGCATTTAAAGTTAAGCTTGCACAGGAATAATTCCCGTTAAGGGTAACTGTGGTGTTAACGGTAATCTGCACATCATCAGAAGGACCCACACCCGATGATCTGTATGCTGCATTGGCAACAGCCACCGCACCATTTGCGCTTAAGGTGAGCTGGGTATTACTTATGATAGTGGCCACTGTTCCGACAACCGTGCCTGCATTGTTGCGGATGGTATTACCTACACTGAGCTCCGTGGTAAATAAAGTGCTTACACCGTTTACCGTAGCAGAGTTAGTAGCAGCTGTTATTGTACCTGTGCGTACGGTAGCTGTGATATTGTTATTACTCCATGTAGCGGGTGCATTCCAGTTTCCGGTGGCTGCATTTGAGATGGTTGCCGGAAGTACTTTTGTACTTATCATTAAGGCAATAAACAAGGGTGATAAACGAAGAGCAAGGGAGTTGTTTCCAGGGAGTAGTATCATAACAAATGGCTTTATAAGTAAATAAACAAACGTTATTGTTATACAAACTTAGTAACCTGTTATACTAATGAATAAAACGCCCTGATAATTTATGCTAAATTAATAACCCATAAGTTTATACTTAATAAAGGCCAAAAAAACTGAAAATCGATAAAATATTGATAAAGAAGCAATGAAGGAAAAAGAAGCCTTTTTCCTAACTTAAAAGCTCTACAATTTCATTCACATCAATGGTTTTGATGAAGCTCTCTTCGGTGGTAATAATACTGCCTGCCAACTCTTTTTTACGTTGCTGAAGACTTAGTATCTTTTCTTCAACGGTATCTTTGGTAATGAACTTATACGTAAAAACTGTTTTGGTTTGGCCAATGCGATGTGTCCTGTCAATGGCCTGCTGTTCAACAGCAGGATTCCACCAGGGATCGATAATAAATACATAATCGGCTGCGGTAAGGTTCAACCCTACACCACCGGCTTTTAAAGAGATGAGAAAGTAATTGACCTCCGGGTTACTCTGAAATTCCTGCACTTGCTGCTGCCGTTGTTCATTGGTCATGCTCCCGTCCAGGTAACAATAATTCCAGCCTTTGGCATCGAACTGCTTTTTGTAGATCTCAAGCTGCTTTACAAACTGTGAAAATATAAGCACCTTATGGCCTTCCTGTTTGGCGGTTTCTGCACGCGCCATCAGTTCATCAAACTTGCCGGCCTGTCCTTCATATTCAGGATTGGTAAGTATAGGGTGGTTGGCAATTTGCCTCAGTTTGGTGAGGCCCTGTAAAATAGCAAAGTGAGATTTATTTAAACCCAGCTCACGAATAGATTTCAGGATCTCGTTCCTGTAATACGACTTAACCGTTTCGTATGCCTCGGCTTGCTGTTCGGTCATATTGCAATACACTACCTGCTCAATTTTTGCAGGCAGTTCTTTTGCCACCTGGTCTTTGGTTCTGCGTAATACAAAGGGTTTAATA
>JAZKGM010000185.1:2085-13384 GCA_040385895.1 Bacteroidota bacterium | reverse complement strand
AGTATCATGCAGCTCATGGCCATGTACCGGGTATTGGCTCTGTTTAATGGTTTGTCCCAGCAGGTTAACGATCTCCATATTTACTATTCCTTTCAGCTCGCCTTTAAGTGCCAGGTTCACGTAACCTGTTGCAGGGTTCGGCCACATGTTCACTTCTGCTTTTAGCTCGTGAGGTAACTGTTGCACCCCCGAGTTGAGGTTAAAGTTTATATCATCAAGTACCAGGGTTGTTCCTGCTGTAAAATGATCACCGCTTCCTGCGCTTATCATAATTACAGCGCTATCCGGGATCTCGGCTGCAGTTGATGTATACATCACCGGGATGCTGAATTTTGTATAGGTGCTTGTTTGTTTTGCGTGGGTATATTCAGCAAAGCCAATAAAATTTTCACCCTTCGTCATCAATACATTTATTTTAAATGTATCGTTTCCGGGCGAGGAATACTTAAAGTAACCTTCAAGCCTGGTGTGTCTTGCTGTTACCGGGATTTTATTGTTGAATTCTTCCGGTTTCCCCCACATAGACATGAGCGAGGTGCTGCTGCCGGACTCCAATTCAATGTTCTTTAATTGAATGGCATAAGAGCCAGAATGTGCATCATTGGTCCTGGTAACTGCCCATGGCTTATTTTCTGCAGCACACTGCTGGTTTGTAAAATCGCCCCAACCGGCCGGGAGGTAGTTTTTAAAGAAGCCGTTGTCGACCGAGTCCCAGTTTTCGAAACCCGGGTCGGGAATTTGTGCCTGTGTTTTAGTTGAACAGAAAAGGAGCGATGCAGCACAAAAAAAGGCTGCTGTTAAAGGTTGTGTAAAGCGGGTCATATTATTCTTGTTTCATCGTATGACCTGCTTATGAATAACAACCCCTATGGCTTATAAAAACAATTTTGAAAGAATGATAAAAGCGATCAGCGTAAGGTAATGGGAAAGGTTGGTTCTCATCATCTGTAAAGCTTTTCCCATCTGGTTTTCTACGGTTTTCACCGAGAGCTCAAGCACTTCGGCAATCTCTTTATAGGTTTTATGTTCAAAGCGGCTTAGCTTAAAAATTAATGCGCACCTTGGGGGCAATTTATCAAGCGCAGATTTTATGTGCTGCTCCAGTTTAATGGTGTTCGATTCTTCATCTGTGCTGTTGCTCGAAAACCGGAGGTCATCGGCTAAACTTTCGTCCATAAACGCATGTTTCTGTTCTACCCTCAGTTTGTTTAAACAATGGTTTTTAACGGCCATATACAAATAGGCTTTCAGTGATGTGGTGATGTAAATGCTTTCTTTTCGTTCCCATATCTTTACAAATACTTCCTGCACCAGGTCTTCTGCGGTATCGGTATCTCTTACAATATCGCGCGCAAAGCGCACCAACGCAGTGTAATGTTGCTTAAACAGCTGTTCGTAGGCCACGCGGTCTCCGTTGCGTACCTGCTCAAATAGATCAATAATTGTTTCCGCTGTCATATGATCTATTGGGCTTTGCAACCTTCCCCGTTAATGGTTACACGGTTTGCCTGTTTAACATAGGTGAGTTGCAGTGCCTTGCTTACGGCATCAAGCACCTCGTTGAGCGTTGCATTTTCAAAGGCTGCAGTAAAGCGGCAGTTTTTTATCCGCTCGTTTTTAAGGTTTAGTTCCACATGATAGTAGCGGCTTATCTTTTCTGCCACCTCGTCCATTGGTTCATTGTTAAATACCAGTTTAGCTGTTTTCCATGAAACCAGTTCAGCTGCATTTACTTCTTTAAGCGATTCATTGCCCGAAGCCGATAGTTCGCCCTGCATATTGCGTGTAAGCAATATGTTCTTCCCGGTTATTTTGTTTTCAAATTTCACCTTCCCGGTACTCACGGTTACCCGTTCAAACGTATCCGTATTGTATGCCGATACTTCGAAAGAAGTGCCCAGCACTTCTACACTTCCCTTAGGCGTGCTGATGATGAATGCATGTTTTTCATCACGCTTCACATCAAAAAAGGCAAGTCCCTGTAACGTTATCTTGCGCTCGCTTCCTTTTAAATTGTTGTGAAAAATAAGGATTGAGTGCTCATGAAGCCATACAAAACTGCCGTCAGGTAAGGATATTTTTTTTACTTCGTTGGCGGCAGTGGCTATGCTCGTTTCTGTTTTCTTTAAGTTGTTGTATGCAATCACGGAGAGTAAAGCAACTGCAATAAATACTGCGGCAACTTTAACCAAGAAAACAGGGGTGAGTTTAAGTGTTTTATGCGTGGTGCGTTTATTCACGTTTTGCCAGGCTGCATCAATATCCACCTTCAGCTCTTCTTTTGCGGCCGAATTCCAGATGCGCTGCAGGTCAGCATATGTCTTTGTATGTGCATCAGAAGCACTAAGCCATTGTTCCAGCTGCGTGCTTTCATCAGCATTGATCTCGTTGGCCAGTTTTTTAACCATAAGGTTATATGCCTCATCCTGATTAATCATAGTTTTACTCTTTAATTATTCATGCGACCAATAAATGATCATGAACCCCTATATGGCCCTGAAATTATTTTAAAGGCACACTGTATAGCGGAAGATACCGGTATGCCCCGATGGTCCCTATTTTATTGCTCATGTTGCCGTACATGATGTATGGTTCACCAAAAGGTATACCTGAACTGCCCAGGTCTATTCCGTTCAGGCTATTATTATATAAAGCATAAGCTTCATCACATACGGTGATCAATACATCGATGCGCACGGGTGGTACAAATTCTGACGAAAATGCGCTTATAAATGTCTGGGTTGTTTGCTCACCGTTCTTTAACACGCTGACAGGTTTGGTAAGCACGCTTGCCGGTATCATAGGCACCACAGAAGAATCGCTGTACACCATTAGCGCACCAACGCTGATATAATGGGTGCCGGGATTTTGAATCCCGCAGCTGATCTTTGCAAAATAAGTATAAGTGCCGCCTTCAAAAATGCTGTCAAACACCACGCTGGCAAAAGGCGTTACCAGCCCCGGGATGCGGGTGCTGCCCTGTATCGTTTCTCCGCCCTGTGCAATAGACACCTGGTATGTTTTTCCTTCTTCAAAAAACTCTGAGGGCATTGTTGCTTCATAAAACTTCGTGGCGGTGTCGTAGTTTAAAACATAAGACCGGCCCGGGGTTTCCAGGGTTACCACAGCATCTCCTATGTAGTTCGGTTCATTCAGGTAGGCACTCCCTGTAACAGGAGTTGTGCGGGTTAATGCGAGCTGAAAAACATTGGTGCCTTCTTCAATAAAACTCACCGACACAAGCTTATTTTTAAAAGGGAGCACTAAGTCAACCTCGCTATATTTTTCGCAGGATACGAACAGCATGACCGAAATAAAATACAGGATATATTTTTTCATATTACAACTTGATGGTCCAGCTCAGGGCCGGCATTACAGGGAATATACTTAATTGTTGCAGGCTGCGTTTGCCGGAGCCCTGGTTATCGGTTTCGATCTGGTAATAAAAGGCATTTGCCCGGTTGTATGCATTGTAAACACTCAGCTCGATGATGCTTTGTACATTCGGGGCGATCTTGTGCCTGTATTGAATGGATGCATCAAGCCGGTGGTAAGCCTTCATGCGATAGTTGTTTTTGTCTTCATAATCGTACCGCTGCTGTTTGGGGCTTAAGCCTTGTCCGGGCTGGTGACCAATGGCGTAATATTCGCCAACAGGCAGCGAAATGGCATTGCCGGTTCCGTATACCCAGTTAAGTGAAAGGGTAAAACGTTTTGAGGCTTTGTACCCGATATAGATCCCGATATCATGGGTTCGGTCGTAAGATGCCCGGTATCGCCTGCCCAGGTTGATCTCATCAAACTGCAGTGTGGTTTTGGATAGGGTGTAGCTTACCCAGAAATCGAACCGGGTACCTTCTTTTTTTACCGATAGTTCAATGCCGTCTGATTGTCCTGTGCCCTGTGTTGCAATTTCAGACCAGTTATTAACCCGTTCGGCATAAGGATAAAGCGGCAGGATGTTAAACAGGGTATACCCTTCCTTCATCGAAACTGCATTCTCAATGTCTTTATGATACGCTTCAATGCTTAAAACAATGTTTTTGCCAAACAGGTTTGTTTTCGACAGGCCCAGCGTATAGATATGCGCCCGCTGGGGCTTCAGGTTTTCATCGCTCGATATCCATGCATCATTGGGGAAGCTGATGCCTGAAAAAGCAGAAAGCAGGTGCATGTATTGGTTCATTAATGAGTAAGAAGTCAATGCTGTCCAGTTTTTTCCTGCATCATACTGCAGGGTTATTCTTGGCTCGAAGCGGTGGTAGGCGGTCTGGTATTTATAGTTTGTATAACGGCCCCCACTCGTTATCGTGCAGCGGTCAAAAGGTTTATACTTCCACTCGAGGTATGCATACCATTCGTTGGCAGAAAAATCCTGCTCAATGCGGGTGATATTATAGGCCTGGTCACGGAACTGGGTTATCGGGTTAAAATAATGCCTGGTAAATCCGCACCCGGTTTTAAACTGGTGCTTTGTGTTCATGCTGTAATCAAGGTCGGTTTTCAGCGTGTAATCATTTATGGTCGATTGAACCGATGATGAGGATGGCTGACCGGTGTTGTAATCAAAATCGGCAAAGGCGGTGCGTGTTTTGTAGTAGCTGTAAACAGCAGACGTGTTTAAAAAAAGCTTGCTGTTAAACTGGTGGTTCCATCTTAATGACGCTGCTTTGTTTCCCCAGCTTATTCCATCGTCAATGGCAGTGGTTCCCTCGTATGAGCCTATTCCGAACCGGTCGTTCCCGATATAACCGCTTAGCATCAGGCGGTTCCTGGGACCCAGGTCGGTAGACACCTTGGCGTGAACATCGTAATAGGTATAGTTAAGGTTCGATCCGTCTTCTTTGATCAGCCATTTGCTCACCTGGTCGATGTAAGATTTACGGGCGCTGATGAGAAAGGAAGACCTGTTTTTAACAATAGGAGCCTCTATCATGATCCGCGATGAAATAATGCCTGCAGTAGCTTCAGCACTAAACCTTTCCCGGTTGCCATCCTTCATGCTCATGTCGAGCACAGAAGACAGCCGTCCTCCATAACGCGATGAAAAGCCGCCTTTAATTAATTCTGCTTTTCTTAATTCGTTCCCCGAAAACAGGGATGATAACCCAAGAAAATGATACGCATTGTAGATCACCGCATCATCAATAAGGATCAGGTTCTGGTCGGGTCCGCCACCCCGCACATAAATGTAGGAATTGCCTTCGTTGCCTTTTTGCACACCCGATGAAAGCATGGTGTATTTCACCACATCCTTTTCTCCCAGGAAGGCCGGCACGTCTTTGATCTCAGCCAGTGGAATATCAATGCTGTTCAGTTTCAGGTGTGGTTTATCCGACTGCGCACTCACCGTTACTTCACTCAGGTTGGTAACCGCTTCCAGTTCAATATTGAGGCTTTGCGATTGCAACAGGTTTATGGTTTGCGAAACCGGTTTATAGCCTATGTAGTTGAAATAAAAGGTATAGGTATCGGCCGGCAGTGTTAATGAATAAAAGCCATAGGCATTGCTCATGGCGCCTGCTACCAGGGGCTGGGAATTAACAACCGCACCGATCAGTAACTCACCGGTTCCTTTTTCGCGCAGGTAACCGCTAAGTGTGGTATTGTAAACGGAAGAATAAAAGAGCACCACATTTTTACCCGAAACAGAATAACCAACCGGTAAGCCGGTAAACAATAGCTTCAGGGTGTTTTCGATCGTTTCGCCCGAAACACGGATGGAAACACGCTTTTTAACATTAACCTGGTTGGAGCTGTACGCAAACTGGTAGCCATAGTTATCTGTAAGCAGCTTTATCACTTCTTCAACAGGGGCTGACACAACATTAATGGTGATGTTGTTTTGTTGGGCCTGTACCTGCAAGAACAAAGCAAGCAGACTTAATAGCCACAGCAGTTTTTTATTCATTCGGTACAAATATATGTTAAACTAAAAAAGCCCCCGAAGGAGCTTTTGAAGATTAATTAATATTAATTGAATTTTATAATCCCAGGACCATTTTCTGCGGGTCGTTTCCTGCGGTAAGCAATAACGCAGGGTTCTCCAGGCATTGTTTCACTTTTACGAGGAAGCCAACCGACTCGCGGCCGTCAATAATGCGGTGATCATAGCTTAAGGCCACATACATGATGGGCCTGATCACGATCTGCCCGTCTTTTACCACGGCACGCTCTACAATATTATGCATGCCTAAAATGGCCGATTGGGGTGCATTGATGATCGGGGTGCTCATCATGCTGCCGAATACGCCACCATTGGTAATGGTAAAGGTTCCGCCTGTCATTTCTTCAATGCTCAGCTTGTTTTCGCGTGCTTTACCTGCAAGCACCAGCACTTCTTTTTCAATTTCGGCCAGGCTCATGCTTTCGGCATTGCGGATCACGGGAACCACCAGGCCTTTAGGTGCGCTCACTGCAATAGAGATATCGCAGTAATCGTGAAAGATCATTTCATCCCCGTTAATGTATGCATTTACCGCGGGGAATTGTTTAAGCGCAATGGTAACCGCTTTGGTGAAAAAACTCATAAAGCCCAGGTTAACACCATGTGTTTCTTTAAACTGGGTTTTATACTGGTTGCGCAGGTCCATGATCGGTTTCATGTCTACTTCGTTAAACGTAGTAAGCATGGCTGTTTCGTTCTTAACAGCAACCAGGCGTTTTGCAACCGTTTTGCGCAGCGAGGTCATTTTCTCCGTTCTGTCGTTGCGCGATTTGCTTTCGTTGGTGGTGGTTTTCAGTTCAGCGCTCATCGCATCACCTTTGGTAATGCGGCCTGCAACTCCTGTTCCTTTTACGTCTTTAGCCTCTACGCCTTTTTCAGCCAGTATTTTTCCGGCAGCAGGGCTTGGCGTGCCTGTGGCATAAGTTTCTTTTGCTTCCGGTTGTTTATCTTCGGCTTTGGCTTTCACCTCGGCCGGTTTCTCCGCTTTATCGGCTTTGGCTTCGGTTTTTGTTTCGGTTTTTTCATCAGCCGGCTTTTCGGTTCCGGCAGGCTTGGCTGCATCGGTATCAATGGTAGCGATCACATCGCCCACCTTAATGGTATCTCCTTCTGCGGCTTTAGGACTAAGCACTCCGGCAGCTTCGGCATTCAGTTCAAATGTTGCTTTATCGCTTTCCAGCTCGCAAAGCAGCTCATCCATTTCCACGTAATCGCCTTCTTTTTTGTTCCAGCGTGAAACGGTTACTTCACTTATTGATTCGCCTACCGTGGGTACCTTTATTTCTAAAGCCATACTAATGTGTGTTATTATTAAAACGAGGTGCAAATTTATGAATTGATTTGAGATTTGCTTGCTTTGTTTGAGTCCGGGTGCAATAGGCTGCTTATCAGCAGCGACAAGCTTGCAGGAATGGAAAAGAATGCTAATTTGCTGATGATTGAAGGAGCAGGCGGCATACAGCATGAGTTTTACATGAAGCCAATGAAAATAA
Organism: Bacteroidota bacterium; assembly: GCA_040385895.1. Taxonomy (GTDB): domain Bacteria; phylum Bacteroidota; class Bacteroidia; order UKL13-3; family UKL13-3; genus UBA6183. The sequence goes on along the minus strand of JAZKGM010000185.1, from coordinate 5,944 downwards.
AAGGCCGAAAGGGAAACAAACAGATAAGCACTGAATGAAATACAGCATATACCAGGTAGACGCATTTGCGGAAAGCGTTTTTTCGGGGAACCCGGCAGCAGTTTGTCCGCTCGACCAATGGCTTAGTGATGACATGATGCAGAAGATCGCCATGGAAAATAACCTGGCGGAGACTGCTTTTTATGTAAAACAAGGGCGTCAGTACATCATAAGGTGGTTTACGCCTAAGGTGGAGGTTGACCTTTGCGGACACGCAACCCTGGCAGCGGCCTTTGTGCTATTCAACCATGGGAACCACAGCGGGGATGTCATTCACTTTCATTCGCCCAGGAGCGGAGACTTAATGGTGACCAAACAGGGTGAATTATTGACACTGAATTTTCCAACCGATGTGTTTGGACAAATAGCACTGAACGATGAAATACTGGCTGCATTTGATATCACACCGGGCTTAGCTTTTAAAGGTAAAACGGATTATTTGCTGGTATTTAACACGGAAGAGGAGATCAGGCAGGCTACCCCGGTATTGGATGCGATCGCAAAATTAAAAGGGCGCGGGGTGATGATCACAGCCCCGGGAAATGAGGTTGATTTTGTATCGCGGTTCTTTGCCCCCCAATCGGGAATTGATGAAGACCCCGTGACCGGATCGGCCCATACCACTTTAATACCTTACTGGTCGGAACGGCTTGGTAAGGTGGAGTTAACCGCCATGCAGCTTTCGGAACGCAAAGGATACCTGCAATGCCGGTATTTAAACGACCGTGTAGAGATCAGCGGAAAAGGTAAGCTGTATTTAACAGGGGAAATATATTTAGCATAAGCAGCTTTTTCATAATCGATACCTAACAAAACCACAAACCATTAACCCCAATTTTTAAAACAGATGACGATGAACAAGAAATTCATGGACAAAAAAACAGTAAGAAAATTTATTATTGACAGCAGGGATAATGGCAAGACGGATCAGGAAATTTATAACGAACTATCAAAACAATATTACGACAAAGAAGCGGTAGCTCTTTTAATCACAGGAACAGTGACGGCAGATAACAAAAACAAGTATAAAATTTACAATAACATTTTGATTGCACTTTTGGGGCTTGCAATTTTATTGCGCATCCTAATTGTTTTTAACCTTACAATTGAAACAGGACAACTTTGGACACTCTTACTTGTATTTATCGTGCCGCTTTTCGCAGCTTACTTTGCCTATGAAATAGCACGGTATAATGCACCTGTTTACCGCTTTTGCGGCATAATGACAATTGTGGGTTTCATGCAGACAATTGCTAAATCAGGTGATGGGATGAACATGTTAATAAACCTGGTTTTTGCCGGGTTAATTGCCGGGCTTTCGTTTTACCTCGACCATAAGCTATTTCCAGGTTACAGTCCCAAAAAATTAAAAAAGGACAACGATGGAGAATATATACTTGGTTAAACCAATAACCAATTAAAAACGACTGTTGACAATGCTGAATGAACGGCAGAACGACACCTTAAATAATAAATAGCAATGACGTTGATATTCATATGCGGACCGATGATCCCTGTATCAACGAATAGATAACTATTAAATAATATTCAGGCATGGAACATAAGGCCAAATCGATCCGCCCGTTTATCGGGGCTAAAAATTTTGAAATTTCACGGAGCTTCTACCGCGACCTGGGTTTTGAAGAGATTGTTATCACGCACAATTTTTCCCATTTCAGAACGGGTGGGATAGGGTTTTATCTACAGGATGCCGATGTAAAGGATTGGATAGACAATACCATGGTATTTTTGGAAGTGGAAGATGTGAACCGTTTTTGGAACGGACTTTTGACATTGGGGTTAACCGATAAATATGAGCATGTAAGGTTGGTTCCTGTCCGCGAAATGCATTGGGGCAAAGAATGTTTTATTCACGATCCATCCGGCATCCTCTGGCACATCGGGGAATTTAACATGTAGGGCCTTACCTGGCCGAAGAACCGCGATTATTCCGCCAATGCGGAACAAGTGATGATGGCAATCCATTACATGCACCAGCACTATTTCACAACATGTTGAAATTATTTTAAAAAAATACTTGAGAAACCGAAAGGTTGCGTATATATTTGCAACCGATTAGTTTCTTAAAAAAGAATAACAAATGAGAAGGGATATTTTCCAGGCCATTGCCGACCCCACAAGACGGGCCATTATAGTACTGGTAGCTGCACAGGCGATGACACCCAATGCCCTTGCCGAACATTTCAATACAACCCGGCAGGCCGTTTCCAAACACCTCAGGATCCTGACGGAGTGTGAGCTTATCAAACAGGAACATAAGGGAAGAGAAATTTACTACCAGCTTGAAGTCAACAAAATGAAAGAGATTGACAATTGGCTGGAACAGTTCAGGAAGATCTGGGAAGACCGTTTTAACGAACTCGACAACTTATTACATAAACTCAAAACCAAGAAAAAATGAAACCGAACTTGCAATTTGACTTCCTTGCAGATAAGGAAAACAACACACTCACAATTACACGGGAATTTGCCGCAAACCGCCAACTGGTTTGGGATTGTTACACCAAAAGCGAACTGTTAGACCAGTGGTTTGCGCCTAAGCCATTCACCACCAAAACCAAGAGCATGGATTTCAGGGAAGGCGGATACTGGCTTTATGCGATGGTAGAGCCCAACGGAACAGAATATTGGGGGCGTATGGACTATGTAAGCATACAAGCGATCGAAAAATATACCGGCCTCGATGCATTTTGCGATTCAAATGGTGTGCTCAATCCCGAGCTTCCGCGTGCCAATTGGGATGTTACTTTTAAAGACCTTAATGCGCATGCCCTTGTTCAAACGATAGTAACATACCAGTCGCTGGCCGACCTGGAAACCGTTATCCAGATGGGAATGAAAGAAGGATTGACCTCAACCCTGGAAAGACTGGATGACTTATTAATCACACTCAACAAATAAACCGTTCGGAAGATGGCGCAGTTCAGTTCAAAAGTTGATGAATACATTGCTGTATCGGAAGATTTTGCCAAGCCTGTATTGGAGCATTGGCGGCAACTGGTGCACGATACCTGTCCCGGTGTGGTGGAATCTATTAAGTGGGGCATTCCGCATTTCGACTACAAAGGAGACTTTATGTGTGTAATGGCTTCTTATAAAAAGCATTGCTCGTTCAGTTTTCTGAAAGCAGAATTAATGAGCGATCCCAGGTTGAAAGGCAATGCGGAACTAAAACCCATACAAAGGTTTATGGGAAAGGTTACCTCTTTGGCCGACTTGCCGGGCGATGCAGTTTTTACTGCACTCGTAAAGGAGGCAATGGTTTTAAATGAAAAGGGAATAAAGGTAAGCCCGAAAAGATCTGAAAAGCCTGAGGTGTTTGAAGTGCCTGATTTTTTTGCTGAAAAGTTAACAGGCAATCCAAAAGCAAAGGAATTATTTGAGGGCAGATCACCTTCTTTTCGCAAGGATTACATCACCTGGATAACAACTGCTAAAACAGATGCCACACGCCAAAAAAGAATGGAAGAAGCAGTAGAGTGGATAGCTGAAGGTAAAGAACGATTCTGGAAGTATAAAAAATAACAATGGTTATGTTGTAGAGCAGTGTAGATAAGAAACGCCACAGATTTCACAGATACAGCGTCCTGATAAGCGTTTAGCTGATCATTAATTGGGGATGCAAGGAAAATTGTCTTGCAATTCATTAGCTTAATCTGTGTAATCTGTGGTACTTCCTCAATTGTTGTATGAAAGCGTCAACACTATTTTACAATATCCGATAACAATTTAAACACATTACAATGGACGCAACAAAAATTACAGTTCAGGCAAACATTCATGTTGAACCTGAGAGAGC
>JAZKGM010000185.1:0-2075 GCA_040385895.1 Bacteroidota bacterium | reverse complement strand
CACCCGACTGGCATTGCCCCAAAGCAGAGAATGATATGCGGGTTGGCGGTAAATACAATTCGAGGATGGAAGCAAAAGACGGCAGTTGGGGTTTTGACTTTGAGGCCATTTATGATGAAGTGGTTGCTCCCAAAACATTTACTTACACACTGGAAGACGGCAGAAAAGTAAAAGCTGATTTTGATAGAAATAGCAGCAGTACGCAGGTTACCATAACGTTTGATGCCGAGAAGGAAAACCCGGTAGAAATGCAAAAGGGAGGCTGGCAGGCGATCCTCGATAATTTTAAAAGATACGCGGAGCTTAGCTAAGCTTGAAAACCAAAAACAGGGTTACATCGGATAGGATGAAACAAAATGATGTAACGTAAAAACCACAATCTCCGGCAGGTTGTGGTTTTGCGTTTTTAGAATTAAAGTTGTTTATCCTTAAAATGAGTTACATTTATCAGCAATGAATAAAGGCGGACCGATCATTATCATAGAAGACGATTTAGATGATCAGCAAATATTGACCGATGTGTTTAACGAGCTCGATTATAAGAATGAGATCATCTTTTTTGACGAAGGGGAAAAAGCACTTAATTATCTTACAGAAACGGATATTGAGCCCTTTATTATCTTTTCAGATATCAATATGCCAAAGCTAAGCGGCATGGAGCTGCGGGCAAAGATCCATGAAAACGAAGACCTGAGGCTTAAGTCGATCCCTTACCTGTTTTTTTCTACAAGTGCAGAGCAGAGACATGTTATAGATGCGTACTCAAAATCGATCCAGGGATTTTTTGTAAAACCAACCAGCTATAGCGGAATAAAAGAAACCATAAAAACCATTGTCAGTTATTGGGAGGCATGTGTGTCTCCGAATTATATTAAATAAAGTTTTGCAGGTTGGTATCTGCATCTGAAGAAGGCAAAGTGAACCTTATGCTAAAGCACATGATGATCAGTAATGCCTGTTTACTGCATCCGCGATCTTAAGTGCAGGCAATTGTTCCATACAGCTTGTGCCGTCTACGCAACTGCCGCGGTAAAAACATTTACAGGCTTTATCCGGTGCAACGATCTCCCCTTTTCCAAACAGGTCAAATTCATTCGGGTTAAAAATGTTGTTCATCAGCACGATCTTTTTGCCCAATGCCAGCGTAATGTGCATGCCCATCGTTACCTGTGTGATCACCAGGTGACAATGATCCACTAAATTGATGAACTCGTACAGGCTGAAATAACCCAGGTAGGTGGCCCCGCTGCGTTGCTGAATTTCTTTGTTCCGCGCATCTTCGGCTTCACCACCCAGCAGCAATACTTCTGCATCGGGATGCTGTTGCTTTACAATGGCAACCAGTTCCACCCATTTGTCAATGCTCCACAAGCGGGTGGTCCAGCGGCCACCGCAGCCCGTGTTCATGCCTATTATTTTTTTGCCGGCAGGCAGGTTCCATGTATACCCTTTGTCTGCATGCGTATCCATCAAATAAGGTTCGCCCGCATGTGTATATCCACATATTTCAAAGATCTCCTGCAGGTAGCTTTTGGTGTTTGCCTGGCTCACATCATCAAACATGCCCGTAAGGAATTTATGCAATGCCAGCTCATTTACCGGCTGAATTTCATTGTCCTTCAACACAAAGCCATACTTTTCTTTGGCATCCACCACTTTCAGCAAAGCGCCTGCTTCTTTTTCCTTATCCAGGTTAATGGCAATGTCCCAGCTGCTGTTTTGCGCATACATTAAGCTGTTGTGGTCCCACTTTAATACCTCGTCAATTTTTGATTGCGGTAAAATATCAGGTGTCCACGTAAGCCAGGTGATCTTACACCCCGGAAAATCTTTTCTGAACTTAACGATCAATGGGGTGGTGCGGATCACATCGCCAATGGCACCAAGCTTTATAATTAAGATCCGCTTTGTGATTTTTTCGTAAGCCGGGCAATGATCGCAATGATAACCATGCTGTTTGTGTGGTTTACAAGGTATATGTCCTTTAAAATGAAGGCAATCGGCATGGTATATCATATCTTCGGTCACGCTGTAGAAATTGTTGACGTGTTGCGTTTGTTTAAGGCAATTATAGC
>JAZKGM010000184.1:0-41347 GCA_040385895.1 Bacteroidota bacterium | reverse complement strand
TATATCATTCATACAAATCGGGCTAAAATAAAACAATAAGTTCAACATGTCAATGTATGCTTAATCCTTTGATTAATTTTCACCCATTGACAAATAATTACGCATTCATGTTGCAACGCTTAAGCCTGATCAGAACAGGTACCTGGCTTCCATTCTTCCTATGTGAACGGTTTTCTGGCCTTCGGCACTGCGGCCATCATAGTTTATGGTGATCTGTAAATTGCTTCCCAGCCTTTGCTGGAAGTTAATGTTCCATAAATTGTTTCTTCCCACCACAAGCCCCTGCAACATATCATATCCAAGCGTGCTTTGGGCATCGCCATTAAACGAAACTTCATAATAGCTGAACTTACCGCCTATTACTCCCTGCTTTGTTAAATTATAGCGTAACTCACTGCCCAGCTCCCGGTTGGTTGATGTTTGATTGCCCAGTTCGGCCTTGTTGTTCCCTTCAAAATAGCTGATAATGGCGGTGATCCGCAGGCTGGCATTGAGCTGGTAGATCAACCTCGGCTTAATTTCATAAAAACCGTAATTGAAATTATTTGCACTGAAAAAATCGGAAGTATATTCACGTTGCCCTGTAGTAAGCGCGTTGGTAATGGTCCATGCCCTGCTCAGGTTCCACCTGATGTTCAGCGTTTGCTCCGTGCGGTTGCGCGCTTCAAACCCGTTGGTTAAAAATGTTTTGCCGCGTTGGTTCTGGTAGCTTATATCCGCTCCGAAAGTAGCATTGCTGCGGTTAAAAAATAAGGTGTTCCTGAAAAGCGATTGCAATGAAATAAGTGATGTGTCATTCACATTCAGGAAGAACGGGTTTAAAAAATTACGCGTGTCGAGCTCTCTTGTTTTCCGGTCTGTTTTAAATGCCGTTTGATTACTGAACTTGCCCACTACTTTTCGCACCCCTTTTTTTCCGTTCCAAACCATGGCCGGGTTTATGTTGAGCGTTTGGTTGAACTGGTTTAAATTGGTACTGATGAACGAGTTGGTTGGTAAAAAAACACGGATGTAATCCGCCTGCGGTTTATCGGCAATTCCTGCAAGCACAAACTCATCAAGCTGCTCCGAACCATCCCTGTTAAAATCTTTCCAAACATATTGCCCCTGCCCCACCAATACTTTTACATACTGGAAATCTCTTCTCAACTCCTGCCCAGAACCAACCTGGTAATAGGTGTTTGCAGTAAATACTTTTTTTATAAAACTGTAATCATATTCGATGCGGGCAAGGATGGTATTTTCGGGCTGAACAGAAATTACATTCGTGTCTTTTATTTGAAACTCCCGGTACGTAAAACTGGCCGAAAGGCGGTTGCCGTTTTTCTGGATCGCCTCTGTTGCGGCCGTAAATATCTGCCCCACGGTTGCCTGGTTAAACTCCGAACTCCGGGGCAGGTAATCGGTGCGGTGATTATACTCAAGCCTGTACTTCAGCGTGGTGGAGTCCGTATTTTTTACAAATGCCCCAAACTGATCGTAGCGGTAACTCCCGGCTAAAAGTGTATCCGTTGCCCGGTTGTAAATACTTTGTTCGCTTTCTCCCTTTACACCGGCAAGCAGGTTAAAAACCGTACGGCTCAACTCGGCCCGGTAACGGCTCACTTCATTGTTTAATGTACCGGCAACCCGGTTCTTTGTATTCAGGTATTCGCCTTCGGCCGAGGCATTATACTTGCCTATTGAAACATGGGCCCCGGCAAGGTTTTGCATCCCGTTAAATGCTTTGTTGCGGTTGTACAGCCCGGCCTGGTAATAAATCCCCCCGACCCCGTTTTTGCTTAAAGTTGTTCTGAATGAAGAAATATGCTCTTCATAACCCGTATCAGTTGTTGCTGCCTGGTTGGTTAACAAACGGTTCCAGGTGCGGTCGAACTCCACATTGCGGTAACGCTCCACGTACCTGAAATTCTGATCCACGTATTCATAATTAAGTTCTGTTTTAAGCCCCCATTTTTTTTCGGTGGAAGCCGAACCCAGGGGCGAGTTATTTACCACAGATGCTTTTATGCCATAACCTGCATCATTATTCTTATCAAGGTCGGAAAAGGTATTTTTATCGTTAAAGCTGTTTGCCACTTCTACATTAATAACCATATTTTTTATAACCGTAATCTCGCTTCCAACGGTAAGCATCTGGTTACGTTTAGGACTCACCAGTAAGATCACCGGTTCATAATCACCTTGCAGAACGCCTCCCACAGGCGCAACCCATTCGAACACCCGCCCGTTTGCATTGCTTATGCTTTGCCGGTAACTACCACGGCCGGCACCTACCAGACTAAACCTCACTTCATAAAAAACACTGTCGCTGCCTTGTGTGGGTGCAAATACATAAATATTGGTAAAACCTATCGTATCGGTTTTGCGGTACAGGATCTTTTTCGGATCAAAACTGCTGCGCACTTCGCTTGGCATCACCGCATTATTCAGGTTATCGCCCACCGAAGCTAAAATACGTTTACTGGTATCGGTTAAGGTTTGAAGAAAAGGCTGGTTCTTATTATCCTGCTCGGTAAAGTAATTAAACCTGAGCTTATACTTTGCTGTTTCATAACCCGTGTTTACATGAAAAACAGAACGGGCGTAGTTCCTGTCGGCAAACTGGAACTCGACCACAATACGGCTGTACTGCGTAATGGGCCTGCGGGCCGTAAAGGAGATCTCGCCACTGTTGTAATCAATGATATAATCATTCTGCTCGCCACGCGTAAGCTTTTGCCCGTCTAAGTAAACAGCCTCTGTACCCGAAACAATGATGATGAACAGCTCCCCGTTCGTACCCGATAAACGATAGGGTCCCTGGTTGCCTTCCAACCCGTTGATGGTGTTGCGCGCAAAACGTCCACGGCTTAAAGCGCCTTCGCCACCCACTTTCATCAATGCTTTTTCCCCAAGCTTAAATGCGGTACTGATCTGCCCCCCACGCGATTTTTTGTAATAGTTCATGAAATAACTTCCTTCAGGCCGCACCATTTCAAAATCGCCAACAGTTAACGTGGTCTTGTTCTTGCTCAGCTGGATAAACACACGATCGAAATCCTGCAGCTGCTGGGTGTTCCCTTCCGGCTGGATCGGGTTATTCTCGTCACTGATGGCAGCAATCACATCAATGTCATTGTTCAACCTTCCGCTCATTTGCAGGTTAAGGTTTGAATTAAGCACAATATCCTGGTTATTTCCAAAACCCAGGCCCCGTGAGATGGAGCCATTCAGCTTTAAACCATCTTCACTGAATATATTCAATGATGAGCCTGTTGACGGGGTATACCCGTAATCGTACCGGTTTGAGTTAAGGGCCGGGAACTGCAGGCTCCTGGGCTTATGGCTTAACGGTTTTTTTAAATCGAGGTTAACCGTTTTGTAGGACACAACAAGGGGTTTGTCTTTTGCAACCGCAATGGGTTTGAGGTAACCCGAATAATAATCAACGGAGTAATCCTGCTTTTCTTTCAGTAAGCTGTCGCCATCATAAAGCAACAAGCTTCCCCTGGCAATCACCATGGTATCGAGCAGTAAACTATCGCCTGTAAAAATCACAGTGCGGCTGCGGTAACTTCCCGGAACCTGTGCCTTTACTGCACACACACACAGCAACACAAGCACCGGCATTACTGCATGCTTCATCATGTTGTGCTTTGTTGTTTGGGTAAAATAATGCAAAATTCGGTTCCTTCTCCAACCCTGGTGGTAAAGCTGATCGATCCCCCTCCGCTCTCGATCATGTTTTTCACAATGGGCAGCCCCAATCCCATTCCCGAAATCTTAGTGCTGAAATAAGGTACAAAGATCTTATCCGCCTGTTCTTCGGTCATGCCGGTGCCGTTATCCTTAACGTAAAGGCGCATGGTTTCATTGTGGTCAAAAACCGTGATCTTAATTTCGCCAATCTCATCCTCGGGCATAGCCTGCAAGGCATTTTTTACAATGTTCGAAACCGCCCGGTTAAAATATCCTGCATCAAAAGAAATATATAGTTCTTTAGGGCAGTCAAGGATAATATGGTGTTCATTCCCCTGGTCATAAAGGTCTTTAAGTTGCGAAAGCACTTTGTATACATCAATGGTCTCGTAAAGCGGTGCCGGCATTTTTGCAAACGATGAAAACTCGTTGGCCAGCTCCGATAAGATATCGATCTGGCTGATGAGCAGGTTTGTCGTTCTTTTCAGCTTGTCTTCAATATTCGCATCCTTATTGGCCCATGCCCTTTGCAGGTGCTGAACACTCAGTTTCATCGGGGTGAGCGGGTTCTTAATTTCATGGGCGATCTGCCGCGCAATTTCACGCCAAGCGCCCTGGCGTTCTGTTTCAGCAAGCTTTTGTGCACTTTCCTCCAGCTGGTCGATCATGCTGTTGTATTGCTTCACCAGCTCCCCGATCTCATCATCGCGCTGCCATAAAATAGGTTCGTTGCGATTGCCCAGTTTCGTTTTGGATAAACGCTGCTGGATCAAAGTGAGCGGGTACGAAATATTTCGCGACACGTAATACGCAAGGATCACAATGATGATGAACAACAGCACGTACAGGTTCACGAAACCAATTACAACCGATGAGATCTCGCTCAACAAGTCTACCTGCCTGCTTAAATAAGGCAGTTGCAGATAACCCACCACTTCACTTTTCGGGTTAAATACAGGGGAATATGCTGCCTGGAAAGTAAGGTTACCGATCTGTTCGTTCTGGCTGTACTGCGATTCGCGCAACTGGGTTAAATGGAAATAAGCCTGGGGATGCATTTGTGTCCCTGCGATCCCTTCATCATATAATTTGCTGATGCTCGATGAAATCACTTTCCCTTTGGTATCATACAACGTAATATCGGTATCATAAAAATCAGCGATCTGGTTAATAAAGGCCTCTACTTCACCTTCCGGTAAATTGCGCGTGTTGGTTGTTATCCGCTCATTTTCTATGCTGATCACAATATTGCGCAGCTTCTTCATCAGCCGGTCGGTTTGCCGGGTATTATATTTATCGGTGGTGAATTTTATGGTGAAATAAGAACTGAAAATAAGCGTGGTGAACACAATAAAAACAATAGACGTCTGGATCCTTGTGCGGATCAGGATGATCTGGTTGTCTTCAATCATCATCAGCTTTAAAAGGCTGCTCCTTACCCACCTGGTGGCCGGGTTGTCTGTTATGGGCCAATGCCTCAGCAATTGCGAATTGAGAATAATATAAATGGTGAGCACAGAAATGAGCACAACGGTGCAACAGGTAAAAATGAAGGAAAACAAACCCACCGCCTGGCTTATGCTGTTTGCCGGCTTACTCACAATGATGGTTAACGGTTGCCTGTCTGTATAAATGAGGTGGCTGAAATCGTTCTCCTTAAAAAAACGGAACTCTTTATTGTTCTCGCCCCATGTGTTGATGATGCGGTAGGGGTAATCACCACTCTGGTACACCAGGTTCTTGTCTTTATAAACCGCATACGAGTATTCGGTTTGTTTGGCATTCACTGCCGTGTTTCCTTCCACCAGTAATTCATCAAAACGGTTTTCGTTCTGAATCAGCTTTGGCTTTAGCAGGATGAACAAATAACCGATGCGTTGCCTGTTCTTGCGGATAATGAACTTACCGATATAGCCTTTTATATCGCCAGCATTCTGCATGTAATGAAACGATTCGGCAAACGATTCCATGCTTTGCATTTCATACAGCTGATTGGCCTGGGCAAAGCTCAGCTCATTCTTTTCTTTAAAATGATAGCCCAGCGTATCGTAATCAAAAACCTGTACATCGAACTTGCTTAAATAACCTGTAAAATAAAGTTGCCTGGTGCGCTTTTCAAACTGTGACTTGATCAGTATGGGGTTCTCAAAATAGTCTTTTATATAATTATCGCGCTTTATCTTTTTATCAATGCCACGCAGAAAATAATCGTTGGTGATATCGGTTTGTGAAATTTGCTTTACTGCAAAAAGCCTCCGGTTGTCCTGTTCCCGCACATTATACCAATGCCAGATGCTGGCCGCACTATAGCTTGATATGATGAATATAACAATAAAATATTGCTGGAACCGGTTGAGCTTTGGCGTTAATAATTTAAATACAACAAAAACCGCAGCCAAAATAACCACCGACCAGTACCTGAGTATGTCGTGCTCAAAGATCTTATTGGCAATAAGCAGGTAGGCCAGCGCAAGGGTTGCAGCAATTGCCCAGGGCCACGCCTTGTTCCCTTTAAATTTTTGTATGGAACGTGTAAAATTCCTGCTGATAAAATACACCACCAGCAATTGGATAATGCATATGGCAATGGCAAAATAGGTAAAGGCATTAATGGCCGAAATGTTATTGATATCGAAAGAGATCTGCGAATCAATGGCCAGGCTTTTTATAGAGCTGAATACGGCATTGGCCGAGAAAATGCTGAGGATGCCGTAGATCACAACTTCAATATGGCCGCTGCTGTTCTTGCGCACCCGCGAATGGCTTTTCCTGTTTTCGAGCAAAATAAAATACCAGAGTATAATGGCCGAATCGATAAGCAGGTCGCCCAGCGAAGGAAACCAGGAAGAAGAGGCATACACCCCTGCACTGAACAGCCTGGTGTTGTATATAAAATTGGGAATATTATAAAACGTGGTGATCCAGCGGATCCAGATAAACACCATAAAGAACATGGCCGTGGTGAACCAAACGTGGTTGCGGATGTAATAGCGCACCAGCACGTGAATAAACAGCACGCAATAAAAAATGGCAAGGATAAGCAGTGCCACAACCCATGCTGATGCGTTTTTGTTCAATGCAAAGATCTGCAACGAAAACAGGTACTGGCCCGAGATCGAACTGATGTCTACAAATTTGTCAACTCCTTTTGTAGCCGTGATCATGCCCTCCTGCAAAAAACCAAGCTCGCGGTTGAATGTATTTTGTATGTATTGGTTTTTATAGGCGTACTGGTTCTTTACCAGGTATGTAAAATAATAATAATAGCTTCCCCTTACCTGCTTATAGGCGATGTACCATCCATTGGGTGCTTTTATGATCGTGTTGTTGGGTTTATTCTTAAAGTCGAGGCTGGCTAAACCAATGTTGTTCGTGCTCCAATAAAGTAACGTATCGCCACGCGTAATAAACAGGTTTATGTTTTCCGACTGAAGCTGCTCGTAAATATCGCTCCAGTTGCGCTGGTAATTTATCGTATCGCTTAACAACTCACCCTGCAGTACTTTAACAAAGGTGAGCTCTTTATTCCGGATAATGGCCTGCGTTTTCTCATAGCCTATGGCCAGCTGTTTTTCGAGGCTGCGGATCTGCTTCTGTTCGTAAAAGCTTAACAGTAAAATTGCAGCGCAGCCAATGGCTAATAAAATCCAATATAAGCGAACGCCTTTTTTCAATTTCAGCTGAGGGGTTAAATATGTTTTGCGGGCTTCAAATAATTAATTACGTAATCTTTCACCCCGCTTTCGATGCTGGTAAAAGGTTTTGTATAACCGATACGGACCAGCTTCTGCATGTTTGCCTCTGTAAAATACTGGTACTTGTCGCGGATATCAACCGGTGTATCAATATAGCTGATGTTTTCGGGTTTATCGAGTGCAGTAAAAATTGCACCAACCAGGCTTTTAAAAGTACGGGCTTCGCCACTGCCCAGGTTATAAATGCCGCTGTTTTTGCGGTGCTGCATCAGGAACAGGCATACATCAACAAGGTCTTTTACATAAACAAAGTCGCGCATCTGGCCGCCATCAGCATAACCGGGATTATGGGAACGGAAAAGTTTTACGCCTCCCGATCCGTTGATCTGCTTAAATGCATGCAACACCACGCTGGCCATCCGTTCTTTATGGTATTCGTTGGGGCCATACACATTGAAAAACTTTAGCCCCGCCCAAAAATAGGGTTTACTTTCCTGTGCGATCACCCATTTGTCGAAATCGTTCTTGGATCTTCCATACGGATTTAACGGTTCGAGCAATCCCAGTTTTGTTTCATCATCATCATATCCATGCTCACCATTGCCATAAGTGGCTGCCGAAGAGGCATAAACAATGGGCAAACCATATTCAATAGATTTCGCCCACAGCATCTTGCTGTAATCCACGTTCAGCTCTTTAAAGATCTGCTCATCCATTTCACTGGTATCGGTGCGGGCACCAATGTGAAAAATAAACTGCACCAACCGGTGGTTCCCGTCAAGCCAGGCAGCAAGCTGTTTGCGCTCAACTTTGGCCGTAAATATTTTTCCCTCCAGGTTGTCTTCACGAACCTTCATGCCGAAATCATCCACCAAAACCAGGTCGTTGTAGCCTGCAGCATTTAATCCGGCCACCAGGCAACTGCCAATAAATCCTTCAGCACCAGTAACTATTATCATAACTTAAAAACAGATCAATATTGCCCAAAAATACAGATATTAAGCCTAATATCTAATCAATTTGAAGTTTGCATCCAAATGTTTGCGTTTGATGTTTTTCCGTTTGTATATTTGCGCCTCGTTTTTAAGCCATAATGCAGAAAAAGAGAACAGTATACATTACCCGTAAGGTGCATTTTAATGCGGCTCATAGGCTGTATAACCCGAACTGGAGCGAAGAGCAGAACGAAGCCTTCTTTGGCAAATGCTCCAATAAGTTCTACCACGGGCATAATTTTGATATGTACGTAACGATTAAAGGTATTGCGAACCCGGAAACAGGAATGGTGATGGACCTTAAAAAGCTGAAAGACATTATCAATGAATATGTGGTTGACAAGATAGACCATAAGAATATTAACCAGGATGTGGATTTTATGCAGGGCAAGATCGCTTCTATCGAAAACCTGGTGGTGGAGATCTGGGAGCAGCTTGAGCCGCTTATTACGGATGGAAACCTGCATTGCATAAAGCTATACGAAACCGAACGACAGTTCGTGGAATATTACGGGGAATAATACCGGGTGCCGGGATTGCCATCGCATCCTAATAACCACGCCCTATAAGCTGCTTGCTATAAACTACGGCCTTTCTTGCACTTCATACAAAAACCATTATATTTGATTCAATACAAGTATTAACCCTGATCATGAAATCGATTTTTAAAGGCCTGGCCATTTTAACGCTTACCGTTTTAGCATCTTGTTCCAGCTCTGTAACCAATGTTTACGACTATTATTTAAAGAATGAGGTTGAAACCCATAAAGCAGGGCAAAACAGCACGTCAAAAAGCAAGTTGCTTTTGCGTGTGAACGAAAGAACAAATAAGGCGCAGATCGAACTCGTGGCTTTTAAAAGAGACTCGGTAAAATACCTGGTGATCGGTTCGCATAAAGTGGCCAAATCGTTCTATATCCACGACAGCCTTTATTCTTTTGACGTGAACGACCTTTACAGCCGTGTACGTGGCGATGATTTTATCCGCCAGATGGGCGATCTTTCTATATTTTTTACCCATGTTACGGCAGGAAGGGCTGCCATGCTTGCTGACGCCATGAGCGGGTTGAAAGCACAATATGCATCTGCCCGGCCGGGTATGGGCGAAGTGGTTTATATCGATTACACCATTGCCTCGGATATTATTTTAAGCCTTGAAAAAAGAACAGCAACCGAAAAACCTGTTGAATGCACGCTTTGGGTGGGCAAGCGCAAACACGTGATTGCTACTGCCGACCTGGAAAAAGCATTGAACGACCTGAAGATGTTTAATTAGAAACTCCTCAAAAATATTAGTAACCGGACGTGAACAACTCCGGTTATTTTTTTGCCCGAAGTTTTTATTACTTGCAGCTGCAAAAACACAAAACAATGAAAGCATACGTATTCCCGGGACAAGGCTCACAGTTTGTGGGCATGGGTAAAGAGCTATATGAAAGCAACGAAACGGCAAAAAACCTGTTTGAAAAAGCCAATGAAATTTTAGGGTTTCGCATTACGGATATCATGTTCAACGGAACGGATGAAGCGCTGAGGCAAACCAAAGTTACGCAACCGGCTATTTTTCTTCATTCGGTAATTAAAGCGCTGGTGGCGGACGGATCATTCAGCCCCGATATGGTAGCCGGGCATTCGCTTGGCGAATTCAGTGCACTGGTTGCTAACAAGACCCTGAGCTTTGAAGACGGTTTAAAACTGGTGGCACAACGTGCCAATGCCATGCAAAAAGCCTGCGAGATCCAGCCTGGAACAATGGCCGCAGTGCTTGGGCTCGAGGATGCAAAAGTGGAAGAAGTATGTGCAGCAATTACAGCAGGTGTGGTGGTTCCGGCCAACTATAACTGCCCGGGCCAGCTGGTTATTTCAGGTTCGCTTGACGGGGTAAATGCAGCCTGCGAACAACTGAAAGCGGCAGGTGCCAAGCGTGCTTTGGTATTACCGGTTGGTGGCGCTTTTCATTCGCCATTGATGGAACCTGCGCGTTTGGAGCTGGAAGCGGCTATAAGATCAACACAGTTTAACACACCGGTTTGTGCTGTTTACCAGAATGTAACAGCAACCGCCATTACCAATGTGGATGAAATAAAAAATAACCTGATCGCACAACTTACTGCACCTGTAAAATGGACCCAAAGCGTGCAGGCGATGGTGGCAGGCGGGGCAAGCGAGTTTATAGAGTGCGGGCCCGGAAATGTATTGCAAGGCCTTGTTAAAAAGATCCATAAAGACGCGGTTACTTCAGCGCTATAGACCAAAACGAATTAATGCCTTTTAAAGCTGCATGTTGCCGTGCAGCTTTTATTTTTATCATACTATGCACGCAGATTATATAAGCAATGCCACTTTTAAAGGGGAGAACTTTGGTGCAACCCCGTTGCCGGGAAAGGAATATGAAAACTGTACGTTCATTGAATGTAGTTTTGCCAATGCAGACCTGAGCAGGCTTATATTCAGCGAGTGTGTATTTGAGCACTGCGACCTGAGCCTGGCCAAACTAAAGGGTGCTACCATCAGGGACATAAAATTCAACCATTGTAAAATGCTGGGCCTGCGCTTTGACGAATGCAATACATTCCTGGTCTCGTTCGGTTTCGAAAACTGTACGTTGAATTTTTCTTCGTTCTACCAGCTCAAGATCAGGCAAACCATCTTTAACCGCTGCAAGCTCGAAAGCGTTGATTTTACACAAGCCGATCTGACCAAGGGCCTGTTTGATGATTGCGACCTGTTGAATGCAACATTTGACGCAACAACCCTTTCGCAAGCCGATCTAAGGTCTGCGGTCAATTTCTCTATCGACCCAGAAAAGAACACCGTAACCAAAGCGCGGTTCTCATCGCATAACCTGTCGGGTCTGCTGCATAAATACAAGCTCGATATCCGTTGATAGCAGGTTTAAAAAAGAAAAAATGGAATACTGCTGTAAAAAAATAAATTCCCCTGTTGGTGAGCTAACGCTTATTGCAAATGATAAGGGGCTTGCGGCAGTATTGTGGGAAAGTGATGACCAGCAAAGAGCCGAGGTGGAAACAGGGATTGAAAACCATACCCATCCTGTTCTGGTTGAAACAGAAAAACAACTGGTGGAGTTCTTTGAAAAAAAGAGGCGGATATTCACTATTGAACTGGACCTTACCGGAACAGCATTCCAGAAAAAAGTGTGGGAAGCTTTATTAACGATACCATTCGGGGAAACCCGTACTTACGGGGAGATCGCAAAACAGATCAATAACCCGGAAGCCATGCGGGCAGTGGGAATGGCAGCCAATAAAAATCCTGTTTCGATCATTGTTCCCTGTCATAGGGTGATTGGCGCTTCCGGAAAACTGGTTGGATTCGGGGGCGGGCTTCATAACAAATCAACACTGCTCCGGCTCGAAAATACAAACAACCCAACATTGTGGGATCATCTATAATGCTGCAAGGTTTAGTTTAATGCTGCAAACCTGTGGCTGCTGGTCATGCGTTAAATACACCAACACCATTAACAACATTCCGCCAGGATCGTGATCTTATAGCGATGCCTTTAAAAATGGACCTGTATGAAACCATACCTGTCTAAAAGATAAAGAACAAGTGCGATGACAACGATGCCCAGGATGATCATTGGCAATACCGGGCGTTTCTTTTTGGTGAACGGATCATTCAGGTTCACCTTAGCCCCTTTAGGTAGCTCGGCAATATGCGTTAATGTATTTCCGAACTGGATATTAATAACGGCACTCGCATTTACGGCCCAGCCATTTGCATCGAGTATTGGTGCAAGGTTGCGCTTCCTTAATTTTAAATAAGCCATTACCATTGCAGGGCCTGATATCAACAGCATGATGCCCAGCACTGCAATAGGCATTTTCCACCAGGCCAGGCCCATAAAGCCTGCAATTACCGATGCCACTGCTGTTCCTATTGCTCCCAATGCCAAACCAATTGCCGCAAAGATCCCTACGAATTTTCCTACATCAAAAGGTGGTGGCGGTGCCTGAGCCGGTTCATTTTTCAGCCTGGTGTCTTCAATCCCTTTGGTTACATCGCCAGTTACTTTATTGTCCTGGGCTGCTGCCACTTTATTGATCTGGGTTTCGATAAACCGCGAAACTTTGCGGTATGGCGACCAGAATGCCTGCTTCATGCTGATGGGGTTATCAATTATTTTCACAACCGTGGCATCCCAGTCCAATCCGTTGCGGTCGTAAAAAATGGCATTGCGGCCCGGAACCAGGTTATCAATATCGCCATTGGTGAGTGCTACTGCAATGGTTATTTTTTCGTTGGTTGAACGCGATGCGCATTCACAATACATTAAGAACATGCCACTGAAAGCAGACATTTCAGCGTGCCTGGCAATATCATTTACACGGATGCACAGGTCGCAGCTCCGCTGGTCGATAAACAAAGTACCGGCCTGGAAAATGGCTTTATGCCCGGGCGAATAAAAATCGTAGAAGGTAACAAAGTTTTTAAGCAGCTTAAAAAGATCGCGGTAATAGCGAACCAGCTGGTCAACCAGGATCATATTGTTGGCTTCTTCTTCCAGCTCTTTGTCTTGCATCACAAGCTGGTAAAGCTCCTGCACCGTATTCCCGGCTATAATTTCATTGACCCTTAAAATACCTAGCAGCTCTGCTTCTGCACCTTGCTTTTCGGCCATCCATTTTTCATAGGCCACAAACTGCGCTTTTACTGTTTTCCATTGTGCTTCGCTAAGTGTGGCTGAAGCGGAAAACAAGGGATCGCTTACTTGTTGCTTAAACAAAGCAAGCTCATTTTGCCATGCAGGATTAACGCTTTCTATTAATTTTAAAGGCATTCCCGCTTCAATTTTCGACAAAGGATAGGCGGCAATTTCTTCTAGGCTGCCCGAAAGATCTTTTGGACTTATTGCCTCCACCTGCGCCACCAGTACATTTAATACATGTGCCGATGCAGGGTCGTACCCGGCCATGTGGCTGCGGATAAAATAATCGTCTATTTTGGTTTTTACTTTCTGGTAAACGAGGTGTGCCTGGCCGGTAGCTGCACCGAAGGGACGGACAGAATCATCAGCACTTTCAAACCATGTTTTATAGGCATAACAGGCCTGTATGAAATTTTCAAGCATCGGCTGGTCAACACCCTGCTTGCCTCCCCTGTCGGTAAGGCTGCCCATGCAGGCCATTACCTCGTTAAGAAGCAAAACACTTTGAGGGGTATTGGCTGAATCTTCTGTGATGATCCCATCCCCGTTAAAACGTGTGGAAGCAAAGATCTTTTCAAGATCAGAAGTATCTTCAATGGTTAAATGATCTGCATCGGGTTTGCCCAGGTTGCTCAATATAATTTTGGCCGAGGCCAGCAATTGCCTTCCCGCTTCGGTTCCGTTGCTGATCACCGAAAGAGGAAGTGTGTTATCCTGTTTAAGCAGGTCGTCTGGATCTTTCAATATGTTAAGCACCCAGCTTACTGCGGTCAGCACCTCCGGTACACGGATCTGTCCGTCACCATCTTTATCAATAAGCCGCAGCGTGGCCCGGTCTATTTCAAGGCCTTCCACAGGGCAACCCAGGGCTGTCCATAATTTCTGGTCTAACGAAGCCAGGTGCAACAGGTCCGTACCGGATTCAAGGTTAACCCGTTTAACTCCGCCTACTGTTGAAAAGCTCCAGATGTGATTGATTGTTTCCATAAGTTACTTTACGCTAAAACTGTAAGATCCAAAGTAAGTAAAATGCTTTTGTTTCTTTTAATCATGCCTGAAACATTTTTGGCGTTAGCTTAAAGCAGCACGGGCGATCAGGGATCTATGAACGTGTTCTTTTCCCATAAAAAAGAAGCCTTAACACAGATACTAAGGCTTCTTGGAAGAAATTAATATGATACGGATCTATCCTAGAAAAAATAACTCACACTGCCTCTTATAAATAAAGGTGTGCCTGGTGTATAATGGATCTCGTTAACCGATTGGGTTTCGTTTTGCAGGCGGCTTTCTGTTGCAAACTGCGCCTCTTTCCATTCGCGGTTCAACAGGTTTTCAGCTGTTAGCCCAAACTGGTAATTTCCTTTTGTGTAGTTGATCACTGCATCCACTAAAAAATAACCATGTGCAATGATGGAATTATCTTCTGTAGCAGCCCTATCGCCTATATAACGGTAGCGAACGCTTCCGCTGAACCCTGCCGGGCGTTTATAGCTTATGCCACCAATGCTGGTAAATGTTGGTGCAAGCGGAATGCGGTTCGCACCTGCCGGTTCATCCAGCAAACGTCCGTTGTTCATGTTCACATCAGCATCTAAAAATAAATACTGCGTCAGCTGGTAACGCACGCCAAAATCAACACCCAACCTTCTCGACCTTCCGGCTGCTTCCACAATTCCTTCATCGCCTACATATACGAGTTCACTCTCCAGGTCGAGGCCCCATAAAGCCACGTTCACCAATGCCCGTTTTCCCAATTTAAAAGTAGAACCCACTTCATAGCCCAATGCTTTAGGCAGCGTATTTTCTAATTTCCCCACAACAACTGCTCTTGCATCGTTCGAGTGAAAACCATATCCTGATTTTGCGAACAACTGAACAGATTGATTCAGCGTATAAAAAAGGTTCAGCTTTGGACTGAATACAGCTTTGGTTACATTTCCCGAAGCGGTATCAACGGTTTGGTTCTTGAAATCGAAATTATATATATCTCCTCTTAAGCCAAGGTTTAACCTCAGTTTAGATGTTAGTTCCAGGTTCTCGTCTACATAAACCCATGCATTCACCTGGTTCAGTGTTCCCCTTACGATCTCATTTAAAAATTCCCTTTTTACGGTGTGGTCAAGGCTGATGTTCGAATTATCATACCTTACCCCTGCGCCAAAAGTTGAACTTAGTTTTTTTGAACCCAGGTAGTTGTTCAGGTTTAAGGTACTGGTATAGCCATAAATGTTTCGGTGGTCTTCCTGCTTGATCTGGTCGCCATTTACAGAATCATTTAAAAAGAAAGTAAAGTTGGAATAGAGTTTAAAATCGTAACGGCTGTAATACACCTGGTTCTTGAACGAACCGTTCTCTAAAGGCTTGGTATAGGTTACATTAAAGTTGGTGCGGCCTGTTTCTCCGCCTTCTGTGTTGTCTATGCTTCCAAAACGGCTGATGGTGCCATCATTTACCTTACGATCCGGGATCTGGCCCGATGCATCCCAGTTGCTTTGAAACGTGGAGAGTGTGATGGAAAGCTGCGATCCGTTGTTAAGCACGCCTGTGTATTTAGAAAATAAATTAACACGCTTAAAATCCTGCGAGCTTTGAAAATAGGAATCCGAATACCGGTACTCACCTGCTACATACAGGTTTTCTTTTTTCCTGGAGAACAAGTGTTTTTTATCCAGTACATTAAACATTCCCAGCATACGTTGTGTGTTGAACATGCCATATTCAAGCTTCACCTGGTTTTTGCTTAAGGCATTCAGCGTTTTAAACTCTCCCGATCCGGATGTAGCCAGGTCGCCATATTTGGTGGCATAAGGACCTTTGTTCACTTCCAGTTCGCGCACGGTCTCAGGGATCAGGAAATGCAGGTCGGCATAACCCTGGCCGTGGGCATGCGAAGGCATGTTCACCGGCATTCCGTCTACATAAATGGCAAAGTCGGTTCCATGGTCCACATCAAATCCCCTTAAAAAGATCTGTTCGGCTTTTCCCCCGCCTGCATGCTGGGCTATAAATAAACCCGGTACCAGGCGCAGCAGGTCCTGCGATGAATTCACCGGGCGTAGCTGCATATCAATGCGGTTAACAATGGTATTTGCCTGTGTGCTGTTATCCCCGGTGATCACTACCTCTTTCAGGTTGAGGTAATCTGCTTTAAGGTTGAAAGCAATGTTAGCCGGCCTGTTATTTTTTATTTCAATGTTTTTGAGTTGTGGTTCATAACCACGCCTGGTGATGCTTACCGTATATTTTCCATTGCCGATGTTGTTTAATACAAACACCCCGTTCGAATCGGTAAAGGTTTTAATGCTGGTTTCTTTAAGGGAAACCTCCGCACCATAAACCGGTTGCAGCGAAGCATCGGTCACTTTCCCCGAAACAGAAGCCCCTTGCGAGAATGCTGCATGCCCGGTTAAAAGTGTGATCAATAAAAAGAGAAATTGTATATTTTTTTTCATCGTATGTACAGGTTGTTTTACAGATACGTTATCGTTCAGTAAGTGGTTTTTACAAAAGCAGAAGACCCAATATTTTATTGAGCCTTCTGCCGGAAACAATTAATGATCGTGCATGGAAGTATCACCTTCGTGCATGTGATCGTGCGTGTGTGTTGAATCTCCGTGAACATGAGCATGCTCATGCTCTTCACTATGTTCTGCTTCTATCTTTTGTTCGTTGGTATCCGCTTTTTCAGGTGAACTGCTGCATGCGGTTAACCCGAGAGCAATTGCAGATACAAGTGATGCGTTTAAAATAATTTTTTTCATGTGATGTAACAGGGTTTTATAAATAATGATGTATTAAACCGTTTTTGCTTTGGCTTTAAGGTCTTCGGGCATGTTGGGGTTGATTTTCATTGCTTTTTTCACCCATTCAGTGCCTTTTGCTTTGTTACCGGCAGCTGCTTCTATAATGCCTGCTTTGCATAATAATTCTGCATTTTGCGTATTCATGCGAACGGCTTTCTGCATGTGTTCTTTTGCTTTGGCATATTCTCCTTTCTGGTAAAGTACCCAGCCCATGGTGCTGTTTGCATCAATGTTCTCAGGTCTTCTTTTATATTCTATTGTAGCATGCTCCAATGCCTTATCCATATTGCCTGTATGAAGGTATGCCTTGGCCAGCTCCATATCGGCATAATGGCCGCTTGCAGCATCCTCATTCAGCATTCCGATCACTTCGGTATACATCTGTTTTGCTTTTTCAGGTTGTCCCTGTGCAGCATATACATCAGCCTTGTCTTCATAAAAAGAGAACTCGGGCATCATGGCGATGGCTTTATCAAGCATGGCAAGCGCCTTGTCATAGTTTCCTTTTGCTTTTTCAACACGCGCCAGGCCTGCCATAGCAAATGCATACGAAGGCCGTTGTGTCAATATCTGTGTATAGGTGTTCTCTGCATTCTTCAGGTCGCCTGTGCTTTCGTAAAGCCCGGCAAGGGTATTGCCTGCCCATGAAGCTTCTTCCGATCCCGGCAGGCCTGCGTTGTATGCCATTTTCATCGCTTCAATGGCTGCTGCATTGTTCCCGTAAATTTCCCTTAAATAAGATGCCCGCGAATATGATTCCAATCCCGGGCGCAATGCCTGCATCTGCTCCGACATTTTAACGGCTTCGTCATAGTTCCCTAACTCTACATTGGCATCACACAGCACGCCAAAAATAAATCCATTGGAGGCATTGATCTTTTTTGCTTTGGAGCCTGTTGCAAGCGCATCGGCAAAATGATGCAATGAAAGCTCAACAGATGCTTTATACGCCAATGCCTCAAAATTGTTGGCATCGCGGCTTAGTACATCATCTAAAATAGTAAGTGTTGCAGGATAGTAATAAGGATGCTCGCCTGTGATGCGGGCTTCCTGCATATATAATTGTGCTAATAATAATTTCGATTTAAGGTCGGAAGGATCTTTTGCGATCTTTTCATTTAATCCCTGTGCTTTTTGCTGCACAACGGGCCACTCTTCCGATTTTGCCAGCTCCCCGTTCCGTGCCTTCAATGGCATGAACGAACCGGTATCTTTTTTTGTTTGTGCGTTGTTATCGCAGGCAGTAATACAAGTTAACAGGCATACTGCAAAAATAAGTTTTGATAAAAATTTCATTGTTCAGGTTTGGCTTTTTAATAAATGCGGGCTGATTGATCATCAGCCCGCATTTTATTTTATTGTGTATTATTTTGAGATGAGAAGTTTAACAGTTCCCTGGCTGTCTTTGGTAGTGATCTGTGCAAAGTACGTTCCTGCCTGCAGGCCCGCTGCATTAAAGTCAACAGTATGCACACCTGCTTTGTTCAATTCATTGTTAACAAGCGTAGCTACTTTTTGTCCTTTAATATCAAATACAACAACCGTTACTTTCGAATCAGTGGTTACATTATATTTAATCGTTGTGGTTCCGCTGAACGGATTAGGATAGTTGTTTGCAACCAGCTGATCTCTTGAACCGATGCCAAGATTTTTCAAACCAGTTACCGGAGGCAATACCGGAGCTGCATAAGATGCACCCCTGAAACCTGCCCACGGTTGTTGAACGTAAGGGAAATTTGCCTGGAAAGCAGTATCATTCTGGGTAGGACCAGCCCTGAAACCATACACATCGCTGAAGTCCTGTGTTAACGGATTTCCTACTCCAAGTATGCTGAAATAATCATCGTAATACAAACCGATAGCGAACAGCGCGATACCGCTTACTGCCTGCAATTCAATAGTAGTTACGTCATCCTCAAGGCGTCTTCCGTTCGGGAAACCATCCATGTTAGGGATCGTATCAAGGCTGATGTCTCCGTTAAAACGTGCATCTGTTAAACCTAAAGCTGCCGCCCCGATAATTCCAAGCGGGCTGAAATCAGGAGAGTTCCTTGGTGTTGCAGGTACAGCCATATTCAGGCGTAACATATCACCCAATGAAGGAAGGAAATTATTAATGAAAGGCTTACCGGCCGCCAAAGGATTTTCACCTTTATTAACAGCTAACTGGTAAGGCGCAAGATTTGGCACACCTGTATAGAACAGGGGAAGCAGATCCACTGCACGCGGGCTTATGGAATCAGGCAATAAAATGGTACCAAAAGCGGCATCATCCAATGCTGTTCCTGCAACTGCAGCAGTTCCTTTCAAGCTCCATAAACCTGCTTTTCCGTTACGGAAATCATATTTACCCAACGAGTTGGTTTGGATCCTCAGGTCTGCAAGGCCTGGTACAGCTCCGCCAAACTGGGAGTCGTCCATGTATAAAGCCAGCTCAGGGTTGCTGAAATATTTAGCAAACGGAAGGTCGTTCACCGGTGAAGTAGCATTCCATTTGTCTTTATCGCCAAGCGGGATAACAGCTTCGTTGGTTAAAGGCATGCCTAAGCGTGATACCTGAACCCAGTTGCCTGAAACACCGGGAGTAGCTCCCATATCGCTTAAGGTTTCTATCTGTGGACGGCTTGCTGTAGCCCAAACACCGATCACAAAATTAGGATCAAGGATGCTGGTAGCACTGGCCAGTGTTAAGCCTGTTTTCTGAAGGTTTTCGATAGGTGCCTGGATCGCAATGGTATGGCAGTTAAATTTAGCTACACCATCTCTTGCACCGGTTTTCCTGAAACCACCTAAGTCGAAAGCACCACCCAGGTCAACAAAGAAAGGATCGTCTGCAGGACCGCAAAAAACTTTCTCACCTGAAGTGGCTGTAGTGATCGAAGCATTCATCAACGCTTTGTAGTTGGCAGCGCCCATTCCGGCAGCTCCTTCAATAGAACGCGGGCCAATGTTATTTGGCGGAACTGTTCCTTTGGCAACGATGGTTGTAAAAGAAATACCTCCGTTTGTGCTGCGCTCCAGCTTGTAGGTTGTTTTTAAATTCTGTTTGCCCAGGCGGATGTTAAAGAAAGTGGTTGTATCTTCATTAATACGGCTGAAAGTGAAACGGTAAATAATTTCCGCGCCCGGTTTTGATGCATCGTTATCGATGTTGATCTCGTAACGGATGTTCTCTCCGAATGTTGACCAGTTAGGCCCGCCTTGCGGCAATTCGAAAGGAATGTAGTTAGCGATAATGGTAATCGTATTCGGATTATCAGGACTACGGAACGCATACAGATCCGTATTATCTGCCAGTGGATCGTTTGAGATCAGGGGTGCCTCCCTGTGGCTTGATGCCATTACATTGCCTGTTGCTGCCAATAGCGCAGAAGCAATGATCGTTCTTAGTATATTCAATTTTTTCATTTCGTTAAAAATTATGTGATTTAAACTTTCCTTATCTTAGAATCTGTCTTGTAATGAATAGTCAGAACCTCTCCATGGCTCCTGCACGTAAGGAAATACTGCTTTAAAATTGATGTCGTTCTTAGTAGGACCTGCAGTAAAGCTTAACACTTTAACTAGCCTGTCTGTAACAGGGCTTGCTGTTCCACCAGAATAATCATTATACCATAAACCGATCGCAGCCAAAGCAACACCGCTCACCGCTTGTAACTCAATCGTGGTTACGTCATCCTCCAGGCGTCTTCCGTTCGGGAAACCATCCATGTTGGGGATCATTTGCAGCGCTGTTGATTTGTTGTACATGGTATCTGTTAATCCCAATACGGCAGCAGAAACAATTCCAAGGGAACTGAATTTAGGATCGTTCCTCGGGGTAACCGGTACAGCCATGTTCAGGCGTAACATATCTCCTAAAGAAGGAAGGAAATTATGAATGAAAGGTTTACCGGCCGCTAATGGGTCACCGTTTTTGCCTGTGGCCAACTGGTAAGGACGCATGTTAGGAACACCCGTATAAAATATCGGAAGCAGATCGACTGCACGCGGGCTTGTGGCATCCGGTAATAAGATACCGCCAAATGCAGATTCAGCCAGGGCTGTACCATCTAAAGCAGCTGTTCCTTTTAAAGAGAACAAGCCGGGTTGTCCGTTCCTGAAATCAAACGATCCCAGTGAATTGCTCTGGATGCGTAATGAATTTAGCGCAGGAACTGCTCCGCCAAATTTTGAATCATCCATGTATAAGGCCAATTCAGGATTGGTGAAGTATTTAGCGAACTGAAGATCGCCAGCAGGGGTTGTTGCATTCCATTTGTCTTTTGAACCGATCGGAATAATGGCTTCATTTGTTAAAGGCATGCCCAAACGTGATACCTGAACCCAGTTGCCTGAATAGTTCGAAGCGGCACCATTGGCATCCAGTGTTCTCATTTGAGGACGGCTAGCAGCAGCCCATACACCGATCACAAAATCAGGATCTAAAATATTGGCAGCCATGCTCACATCTTTGCCTGCTTTTTGTAAAGTGGCAATAGGGATCTGGATCACAATAGAATGCACATTAAAACGGGCAACCCCATCTTTAGGGGCATTCGTTGTATTGTCTGAAGGGCGGAAGTTTCCAAGATCGAATGCGCCTGCAAGGTCAACAAAGAAAGGATCATCGGCAGGGCCGCAGAATACTTTTTCGCCTGTTCCGGCAGTGGTGATCGCATTATTAACCAGGGTTGAATAATTGGTGTTTAAACCGGCAGCACCTTCGATTGAGCGTGCACCGATATTTGGCGGAGGCACTACACCTGCAGCGATAATGGTTGCAAAAGTAAGCCCGCCATTGATACTGCGTTCCAGTTTATAGGTTGTTTTAAGGTTTTCTTTGCCTAAACGGATGTTAAAGAACGTAGACGGGTCCATGTTCATTTTAGTGAAGGTGAAGCGGTAAACAATTTCAGCGCCCGGTTTGGTCGCATCATTATCTACGTATACTTCATAACGGATGTTCTCGCCAAAAGAGGTCCAGTTCGGACCGCCTTCCGGTAATTGAAAAGGAATGTAATTGGCCACGATGGTAACCGTATTCGTGTTATCAGGGCTTCTGAAAGCATAAAGATCGGTGTTATCCGCCAGCGGATCGTTTGAGATTAATGGTGCTTCCCTATGACTGGAAGCGAATGCAGAACTGCCCAGAAGCAGAAATCCTGCACACATTGCCATTGTTAACCTGGCAAACCGGAGTTGAATTTTTTTCATAATTAATTGTTTTTTGTAAAGTGATACAGACTAACTACGTATATATAGTGCAATTGGTTTCCCCGGTGCTTAGCACCTTTTAATATTCAATAGTTGGTATGATTGTTGACTCCGACCAAAAAACAAGAGACTGTAGAGATTGATTTGACTGTGGGAATGTTATTGCACACATTAAGCAATTACCGGGTGTATGCACGTTAAAAAAATTTTAGTCATTTTTCTTCCTGATAAAATATTCAGGACCACTATAACTTTTGCCGGGGGGGAATTTCGATGAAAGTACTTCCTGATCGCATCAATTAACACGACTATGTATTAAATAGGAAAAGCCGTTATTGCTAACGGCTTTTCCTATATCGTGGGTTATTTTTTACTTGTGACCCGAAATAACAATCTTTTCGGTCTTCAGCACATTATCCGTGCTTTCTACCGATGCAATGTAAATGCCCAATGGAAGATCATTAACAGACACTTCGAGTGTCCCTGCCGAGAACGGTACTTCCTTTGAAAATAAGGTCCTGCCCAACAGGTCCCTTATGTATAAAGTGCTTTCGCTGTTGTTTGGAGTAGAAATATTTACTTTAAAACTGCCGTCTTTTACCGGGTTAGGGTATACCGAAAAGGTTACCACAGGATGGTCGATCCTTGAATAGTCCCCTTTTTGCCGTTCATATGGCCTGTCGGAAGCAAACGTATAGTGAAACTCATCATGCCATGGTTCGAACACCATGCCCAATGCAGCAGCAAAAAAGTCGTTGTCCTGCACCAGTAATGATGCCCTTGCCCGGGTGGTTTCGTCAGCTACGAATCCTTTTACCGATACCGTATTCAGAAGCTGCATCCTTTCTACCGTGGTCTTCCACTCCGGCTTATTCACCTGCAAAAGTGCAGTGCTTGCATCGGCATGTTTACCGGCAAGAATATTTACATAGGCCTGCACCAATAATTTCACATCGTTGTTCGTTTCGCTTGTTGCCAGCCATTGTGTAAACTTTTCCAGCTCGAAAGGTGTCGCAGAAATTGACCGTGCGGTTTGCGACCAGTGTACCAGCCTCTCGTAAGTGTTTGCATGATCTGCTACCGGGTAGCCCAAACTTCCTTCGGGCTTAACAAACAACCCGGCATAAGGTGGAGTGGCGCTGCGCGGGATCAGTGTTCCTGACGAAGAAGCATCACTGTCGCATTTATCTTCCTGTTCTATACGCTGTGCATTGTTATTGTTCCCGGCAAAAAAGTGGCCGCACGAAGCCGAAGAATGGTTGCTTCCGCCCATGCTGCCAACCATGCCGCCTGTTGACATGATATTGTAATTTCCGTTTTCATACAAAAGCACAGTTGAATAGATATCGATCGCACCGCTAAACGGGTTATAGTTATTGCTGATAAATACATTTTTACCTGCACCGGGCGCTGCTGCGGCCGTACCGATAGAGCCCGTGAAATTATCGTTATAAATTCCGTTATAGATATAGTTATACAGGTAATTGTTCCGGATTACCGGTATGGTAACCCAACTCATGGAAGAAAAAAGGACGATGGCATCATATGTATTTAAGATACAATTGCCACGTATGTCCAGGTTATTATGATGAGGGAGGGTTTGATAATACCTGATCCCTGCACAGTTGCGGGTATTGTCTTTCGTGTAGTTCATGTCTATTACATTGCATTTTATGGTGGTCGACATGCAATTTTCTGCATGAATTCCATACATATGACAGCCTGTAATGTGATTGGAATAGATCTTTGCACCGGTAAGCTGGTTGATCTTCAACCCGGTTTCAAACCCCTTGATCTCATTATCATGGATCTTAAGGTAACTTGAAAAATCAGCGTAAATAGCGGCCTGTGTTGAAATAAACTCATTGGCCATATTAAAATTACTGATCTGGTTATTGGCAATGGTAGCAAGTAACGCACCCGAGGAGGTTACTTTTACCTGGTAATCCTGGTCATGCTTTTTACGGGTCACTTCCATCTTGTTATTCTCTACACTGAAACCGAGGGGTTGCAACAGGTCGACCGCCCGGTAGCAGCTGGTGAATGCATTTGACGAAATATCGGTATTGGACTGAGTGGCATATATGCCATACAACATGTGCACATTGCCTGCACTCCTGGTAAGCAGGAACTCATTCTGCGAGATCACGATGCTTTCGGTATTTGCACGGAGCAGAACCCCGGTGTAGGTATTGCTGAATAAATATACCGGGTTCACCATTCCGAAGTCAAGGTCTGAATAATCGGCAAAGAACTTATTTCCGGTAACAGAAGCATGTTCGGTATGGGTGTTGGTGATCCTGATGCTGACCAGGCAATTGGAAAACTGGTTATTGGTGATCTTAAGCTGGTTCCTTCCGTTAGCGATATCGAGTGCAAAAGCTGCATTTTTAAATATGCAGTTGTTAACCACGCCTTTGGCATTGCCCTGGAAAGAGATGCCTTTCCAGGTAAGGTCCGGATCGCAGGGACGGAACACCGAATTGTTGGCCCTGAGGATGGCTCCGTCCTGGAACACGATGGCCCCGTTTTTTCCGAAGATCACATCCACATTGGTGATGTCGAGCGTGGCTCCCGAAGGAACAGTAAGCACCCCGTCAATATAATATTTGGCCCCCTGCGTTTGTGTACCCCAGAAATTACTTCCAAGCAGCACCGCATAGCCATATTTGATCACATCGCCAGGTAATACACAATTTGCACAAACTCCCTGCTCCGGCATAGGCATGTCTGCAACAGCACACTCCGTGTTATCGCGATAAAACATAGGATCTGACAGATCGATCGGGTCCTGTGATTGCACAAAAGGAAGAACGGCAGCATTATACGCTTTAGGATTAAAACATGCGCCCGGTTCACCGGATATGCCGGTAGATCCCCAGGTAAGGTCCCTGTTTCCGCCATTTTGAATATCACTGCTGTATAAGATCGTATTGTTGGCTGATAAGGCGATGCGGAACGGAGCCTGGGCAGCGTTAAGCGCAAGACCCGATGGAATTTTGGTCCAGTTGCGGATGCCGGTGGGAGAAAAGCTGGTGATAAAGCCATGGTCTGTGCTTACGCTAAATCCCGATGTGAGGATCTGGTCAGAAACTGCATCGTAGATCATGCTGCTCATTCGTTCGGCTTCTCCCGTTACAGGCGTAATACGTGTGCGCCAGGTCACATTAAGCAGGTAATCGGTACATACCACGCCTATATTGTGCTGTATGTTCGTTGTATGTAAATGATACCCGAAATAGATCCTGCCCCGGTTTTGGTCTACTACCACCCGGTCAAAGGCTTCGTGGTTATTCTGGTCGAACTCGATCTGTTTCACGGCAACGATCGAACCGGTTCCTGAGAAGTTATATACCAGGGCAAGGTTATTATACCGGGTATTAGCTGGCAATGGCAAATAAGCCCCGCTGATTACCCAGTTGGTTGCATTGATCTGCGCCAGGTCATAGAACCCGATATCGCGTTTTGTACCGTTAAAATTATAT
Source organism: Bacteroidota bacterium (assembly GCA_040385895.1). Lineage (GTDB taxonomy): Bacteria > Bacteroidota > Bacteroidia > UKL13-3 > UKL13-3 > UBA6183. The sequence continues at coordinate 15,817 of JAZKGM010000184.1, read as the reverse complement.
TGAAACTGGTTTTGATGCAGCACGGAGCCCACAAGATTATCTATTCTGAAGATCACGCCCACATCTAACTGGTTTGCTCCGGCCGGGATCCTGTTGCCGATCACATAATAATTATCATCGGTAAAGCTTTGCATGATCTTTACACCACGTGTGTGCTGAAGAGGGATCGCGATCAGGCCGGGTGCATACGACCAGAACGAGATCAGTCCCCCGGCAGCATTTATTTTAACAATTTTGAAATACTGGAGGATGCTCAGGCCTGGTGGAGGCGGAGGCGGGGTAACATCATTAACAAGCAATACCAGCGCTCCCGAGCGGTCTTCCAGGGTAGATACCACCTCATCTGTATTCCCTAAAACACCGGTGTAGTTTTTCCGCCAGATCATATTTCCTGCTGCATCATACCTGCTTATATGAATGGTTTGTGGGGTTCCTGTACCCGTTTTTGAAATGATGTAATGGAACCCTCCCAGGGAGGGCTGTACATGCGCATTGGTTTCATTGGCCGGGCCGCCATAAACTTTTCTGGCGATCTGGCTTTTTGCTTCCATGCTCACCAGCAACAAGCTGATGGCATAAAAGAGCATTAAAGTAAATTTGCTTTTCATAATGTGTAGAATTAGGCAACCGAAGATCACACATCATGCATTCACGTATACAGCTCACTTTATAAGTGGGAAGGATTTTGAATTAACTGGCAGCGGTCGGTTAATAAGTGGCCCGGTGATACAATGAACAGGCACGCCAACTAGGATAAAAGAATAGCTTAACATCTGTTTAAGCCGATGGTTCAAAGACATAAAAAAGCGGAATGCCATAAGGTATGACATCCCGCTATTCATCATGAAGAAAAACTTTTAGTTCCAGCCCCCGCCTAACGCCTGGTACATATTCACCCGTGCGTTCAGCTGTTGCATTTTGGTTTCGATCAGTTCAAACCGCGATTCCAGTGCATCACGTTGTGTGAGCAACACTTCCATATAATCAGCGCGGGCCGACTTGAACAGCCTTGTTGAAATATTGATCGATTCATTTAGCGCCTGCACCTGCTTTTCTTTAAAGGCGTAACTTTTCTCCAGGTTGGAGATGTTGGAAAGCTGGTTGGCTACTTCAATATGCGCCCTTAAAATGGTGCGTTCGTAGTTGTACACGTTCTGGAGTTGTTTTGATGAAGCTGAATAATAGTAAGCTTTGATCGCATTCCGGTTGATCAATGGAGCCACCAGTTCTCCTGCTGCCGAATAGATCATCGACTCGGGCGACTTGAGGATAAACTGCGGATTAAAAGCCTGGTAACCTATACCTGCCGTGATCCTTAGAGACGGATAAAAATTGGCCCTGGCTGCTTTTACATCCAGTTTGGCTGCAGCAAGCTCCAGTTCTGCCTGTTTGATATCAGGACGGTTGCTCAACAGCTGGGAGGGAATGCCGCCATGAATGGAATCGGGAAGCAAATTGACAAAAGCCTGTGAGTTGCGTGGTACAGGTTGCGGAAATCTTCCCACAAGAAAATTGATCTTGTTTTCTGCTTCCGTGATCTGTTGCATAATGTAGTACTGGTGGGCCTGGTTTTTGAGCACCTCTGCTTCAAACTTGCGCACTGCCAGCTCTGTGGTTTTGGCCGCTTCCTTCTGCATTTTCACAATCTCAAGCGCGTTTTGCTGGATCTCAATATTCTGCTTCAGAATATCGAGCTGGTTATCGAATGCCATCAACTCATAATAAGAGCTGGCAATTTCGGCAACGAGGTTGGTTCTCATAAAATTTCTGCCTTCAACGGTAGCCAGGTATTTAAGCACTGCCGATTTTTTAGTATTGCGCAGCTTCTTCCAGATATCAAGCTCCCACGAGGCATTGGCACCTATCATAAAATCGGGAAGCGGCTCCGGATTTTCTTTTCCGGGATTGAGCTCGAGGTTTCTTTCAACGGCACCATTCCTTGTATACGTTCCGGCTTTTTCAACCCCGGCACTCCCACCAATATTCAGAAATGGCAGGTATTCTCCTTTTCTTGCCTTCGCTTCACTTTGCGCAATATTGATCTCCTGCATCATGATATTGTACTCCTGGTTGTTTTGAAGCGCAGTATCGATCAATGCATGAAGGTATGGATCGGTGAAGAAATTTTTCCACTGGATCATCCCCGAGTTTACTGTATCCTTCGATGCACCGCTATACCCCGAAGGAACCGTTTTATTTTCCTGCCTGAGCTTTATTGTTGATGGTAAACTACATCCCGTAGCCAGTATCAGGGCAGCACCGATCGCGGCACTGCTCAGCCTGTTTTTAATGTTCTTGATCTTCACTTTCATTGTTGGTTTGAGAGAAACTATCCATCTGGTGAACCAGGTTTTCGGTCAGCGAATCTTCGTCTTCATGTTTGATCAGGTGACGGCCATCGGCAAGCTTGGCGAAAATGAAATAGAGCCCGGGGATGATGATCACACCGAAAACAGTTCCGAACAACATCCCTCCCAAAGCCGAACCACCGATGGTGCGGTTACCGATAGCACCAGCACCCGTTGCAATAATTAATGGGATCAGTCCCGCAACAAAGGCGAATGAGGTCATCAGGATCGGGCGAAAACGTACCTTTGCCCCTTCAATGGCTGCGTCCAGGATGGTTGCCCCCTGGTGGCGTTTCTGAATGGCAAACTCTACGATCAATACCGCATTTTTACCTAATAATCCCACCAGCATGATCAATCCCACCTGTGCATATATATTGTTCTCCAATCCCATCAGCTTAAGCATTAAAAATGAGCCGAACACCCCCACCGGCAGCGAGAGCACTACAGCCAACGGAATGATGAAACTTTCATACTGTGCAGCCAATACAAAATACACAAACAACAATACGATGATGAACACATAAAGTGCCTCATTGCCCCGTATCGATTCATCGTACGATAAACCTTCAAAGGCAATGTCGTATCCCCTGGGTAAGGTTTTGGCCGAAACTTCACGTATCGCCTGTATGGCATCGGCTGTGGTGTATCCTTTGGCAGGAAGACCTTGTATGGCCGCTGAGTTGTACAGGTTGAAGCGTGTAATTTCATTCGGTCCCTGGCCTTTTTTGAGCCTCATAAATGCGGAATACGGCACCATTTCTCCACGGTCGTTTTTCACAAAAAGGTTTAAGAGGTCGGATGGAAGCCGCCTGAATTTGGGATCGGACTGCACGTATACTTTGAAAAACTGGTTGTACTTAATAAAACCCTGTTCGTAAGTACTTCCGATCAATATATTGAGGTTATCCATCGCTTTTCCGATAGACACCCCTTTTTGCATGGCCAGGTTGTTATCGATCTCCAGTTCGTATTGCGGATAATTGGCAGCGAAAAAGGTAAACAAACCGGTAAGCTCTTTGCGCTTACCCAGGTTATCCATAAACTCCTTATTGATCACATCAAAGCCATGGTAATCATCGCTACCGGTTTTATCCAGCAAACGCATAGAAAAGCCTCCTGATGTACCGAAGCCGGGAATTGCCGGTGGTTCAAAGAATTCGACAACAGCACCAAGGCCTCTCGACTTCTCTTCCAGTTCTTCCATGATCTCTTTAACGGTATGGTGGCGATCCGACCAGTTCTTGAGATTGATCAGGCAGGTACCGGCATTCGATCCGCGTCCTTCCGTCATGATCTCATAACCTGCCAGTGATGATACGGATTCAACACCTTCAACTTCTTCACACACCTTCTGAAGCCTTTGCGAAACCTGGTTGGTTTTTTCAAGCGTAGAACCCGGGGGGGTCTGAATAATGGCATATATCGTCCCCTGGTCTTCATTGGGAATAAACCCGGATGGAACAACCTGGCTTTCGTAGTAGATCCCCGCGCAAAACAAGAGCAATACGCCAAACGTAACCACCCTTCTGTGAACGATCAATTTGAGCAACCAAACATATTTTCCGGTAAGCTTTTCAAAGCCCCTGTTGAAACCATCAAGCGATCTGGTGAGGATGTTTTTTTTCTTCGGATGGCCATGGTGGTTTTTCAGCAACATGGCACATAGCACAGGTGTAAGCGTAAGAGCGATCAAGGCAGAGATCACGATCGAACTGGCCATGGTGATGGAAAACTGGCGGTAAAATGTTCCTACCGGCCCCGACATAAATGAAATAGGAACGAACACCGACACCATAACCATGGTGATGGCGATAATGGCCCCGCTGATCTCACCCAACACTTCCCTGACTGCATTGTAAGGACTGATGTTGGGTTTCTCCTCCATCTTCGCATGCACAGCCTCCACCACCACGATCGCATCATCGACCACAATACCGATTGCAAGCACAAGTGCGAAAAGCGTAACCAGGTTGATGGAAAGCCCAAAGAACTGGATCACGAAAAATGCACCGATAAGCGAGACGGGAACAGCAAGGATGGGGATCAGCGTAGAACGCCAGTCGCCAAGGAATATGAACACCACGATGGCCACCAGTATAAAGGCATCCCGCAGCGTATGGAGCACCTGCTCTATAGAAGCATCCAGGAATTGAGAAACATCATAGCTGATCTTATAATCCACTCCCGGAGGAAAAGATTCTTTCATCACATCGAGCTTCGCTTTCACTTCTGCAATTACATCGCTCGCATTGCTGCCATAATTTTGCTTTAACACAATAGCGGCCGAAGGATGCCCGTCAAGATTCGAATAGATGTCGAAGAATTCACTCCCCAGCTCTACCCTTGCAATGTCTCTCAGGTGAATACTTTCACCTTCCGGATTGGCGCGGATAATAATCGCTTCATATTCTTCAGGCTTATTGTACCTTCCTTTATAGGTGAGTACATATTCGAGCGATTGCGCAGCAATACCCGAGCTTTGCCCGATCCTTCCCGGGCGCCCGATGATGCTCTGTTCGCCTATTGCCTTCATCACTTCTTCCACCGAAATCTTATAGGCACGCATCCGTTCGGGATTCAACCAAACACGCATGGCGTATCTCCGGCTGCCCAGGATCTGGGCCCTTGCCACGCCTTTGGTCCGCTGGATCTCGGGGATCATTTTTACAGTGGCATAGTTGAACAGGAATTTTTCGTCAATGCTCTTATCCTTCGAATAGAGGTTGACATACATCAACATACTGGGCTGAATGGGCGTAATAATAACCCCTTCGCGTTGAACCAGCTCAGGCAAAAGCGGCATCACCTGGTCTACCCTTGTTTTCACCCTGATAACGGCATCGTTGGGATCGGTGCCCGGTTCAAAAATGATACGTAATGTGGCCTCACCGGCACTGGTGGCATCGGTTGCAATGTACCTCATGTCCTGTACCCCGTTGATGGCCTGCTCCAGTGTGATCAGGGTTGATTTTACCAGTACGTCAGCACTCGATCCGGGATAAGCGATAAAAATATTTACTGTTGTGGGTGCAATATCAGGGAACTGCGAAATAGGCAGCTTTTTGATGGCCAGTACACCCACAAAGATGATGACGACCGATATGACTATCGCAAATACCGGTCTGCGTATAAACTTACTAAACATGTTATTTTGTTTTTAGGGTTGATTACTCGGCATACAAATCAAGGTGGGCGATCACAGAATCAGCCTTCACCACATTGTATCCTATCTCTTCATTTTCCTTCACCTGGCGCAATCCCTCAAGCAGGATCCTGTCGGTTTCTTTAAGGCCACTTTTTACGATAAAAATATGCGGCAATTCTGCGGCAATGGTAATCTCCCTCGACTTCACTTTATTATCCTTATCTATTACATACACATATTTTTTCTCAAGCACCTCGAAGGTGGCTTTTTGAGGAATGATCAGGGCATTTTTATACGGTGCCGCCACCTGCACATTTCCTGTCTCACCATGCCTCAGCAACCTGTCAGGATTTGGGAAGGTTGCCCTGAAAGCGATGTTTCCTGTTTCATTGTTAAAATCGGCTTCTATTGTTTCAACTATACCCGGATACCTGAACAGCTGGCTGTTTGCCATCATCAGGTTGACTTTCATGTTGTCTTTTTCAACATGTGTTTTATAGTTCAGGTATTCAGCTTCGGGTACGTTAAAGTACACCCACATCTTACTGTTGTCTGATAAGGTGGTAAGCAGATCGCCTTCATCCAGAAGACTTCCTTGTCTTACATAGAAGTGATCCATGATACCATCAAATGGCGCCCTGATCTCCGTGAACTGAAGGTGGGTTTGTGCCAGCGCCAGCTCAGCCTTTGCTTTATTCAGTTTGGCCTTAGCCAGTGCAAGCTCATTTTTCGACACCACATTGCTGTCGGCAAGCTGTTTGGTGTTCAGGTATTCGATCTCTACAAAATCAACTTCGGCTTTGGCCTTTTGCTGCTCGGCCTGGTATACCAGCGGCATGATCTGGAACATCAGTTGTCCTTTTTTTACAAACTGTCCTTCATCTACATAAATCTTCTGCAGGTAACCCCTTTCCAGGGCCCTTAACTCAATGTGCTGGATCGAATGGATCTGGCATACATACTCTCTTGTTGTAAGGGTGTCTTTTTTTAACGGGTTGGTAACTGAAAACCGGGTTTCAGCTTCTTTTTCATCTGTGTGTCCTGAGTGGCAGCCGGTATAAACCAGCAGTGCAGTACATAAGCCCAGGAACATGAGAGTGCGTCTCAGTATCATTATTGTTATTTTAGTAATTGGTTTAGTTGGAAAAAGAGGTGTATTGCGCAAAACACAACACACCGGGTGCATTCTTTTGGAAGAGCACACCAAACGGCAGGCGAAAGGATTACCGCGCAGGCAATAACTGCCCGGGGTAGCCTGCCTGTTTCATTAAATTATATTCTGAATACCTGGAGCCCGATATTCCCAAGCGATGACGTATAAGAATAATGCCCGTAAGAAGGTGTGATGGTATTATCGCAGCTAAAAGCATTACCCAATACCCGGGTAAGCAAAAGGATTGGGAAGCCACAGCTTTTAAAATGTTTTTTGAATGAGGAAAGGTCATCATCCTCTTCGTTTTCGAAGAAGGAAACGCTGATCTCATAAGTAGCCTTTTGAAGCGGGGAATGAACTATGTAAAGGCCATCGATGGCTTTACGGATATTTGCAAAATCGGGAAAGGCAAGGGCTTGCTTCGCACAATGATTGCTGCTATCCATGCTGCGCTGGCCCGAAAGCTGGCTGGAACCGCTAAGCAGTATGATGAATATGGAGAGAAAAAAATATTTAACAGGCCTTGACATTCGGTGGGCGAAGCTATATCAACTTGGTAATAAATACAAATCGGGAACGTAAAGGTTGGGTAAAGTAGTACAATTGCTGTGAAAGAACAGGCTGAGAACCTTTGAAGGCCTGTTAAACAGGCCTTGTCCGCCTGCTTAAAAAAACCTTAAATTTCGGCTTAGTAAAGTTCACCTTGAACCTCACAAACAAAGCCATGATTTTAATCAATTATATCATCCACCTGTTTACCGGATGCCCTTAACTATTCGGTTATCTTTGCCGGTTCACTACTATACGTCCCCATCATGAATCTGGAGCCTATCCTTTCTGCTTTTAACATCACAGCGCTTAACAACATGCAGGAAGCAGCGCTGGAAACCATCCCGAAATCAAATGATGTGATGCTGATCTCGCCTACGGGCTCGGGAAAAACACTGGCTTTTTTACTGCCTGTGTTATCCTTGTTAAAGCCCGGCACAGAGGGACTGCAGGTATTGATCCTGGTGCCATCCAGGGAACTGGCCATACAGATCGAGAACGTATTTAAACAAATGGGAACGGCCTTTAAAGTGAATTCATGCTATGGCGGCCACGCGGTGCGCATTGAAGAGAATAACCTGCAACAGGCTCCTGCTGTGCTGGTGGGTACACCGGGCAGGGTGGCTCATCACATCAGCACCAAGCTGCTCAAAGCGGAAACAGCGCATACCCTTATTTTAGATGAGTTCGACAAGTCGCTGGAAGCGGGCTTCCAGGACGACATGGAATTTATTATCAAACACTGCACACAGCTTGAAAAGCGTATTTTAACTTCGGCCACTGCTTTGGATAAGATTCCGAAATTTGTGGGGTTAAAGAACAGCGTTTCATTAAATTATACCACCCAACACAAAGAGCTGGCCTCATCGCTCACGGTAAGATCGGTGCAGGTAGAAGGCGATGATAAGCTGGAAGCACTGATGTTGCTGCTTGGAAAAACGAGTCCCGGACCTGTCATTGTGTTTTGTAACCACCGCGATGCGGTGAACAGGATCTCGGAGCAGCTCACCATTCATAAGGTAGCGCATGGTTTTTACCACGGGGGCCTGGAGCAGATCGACCGTGAAAAAACACTGATCAAGTTCCGCAACGGAAGCGCTGCCATACTGGTAACAACCGACCTGGCCGCACGCGGACTGGATATTCCGGAAGTGGCTGTTGTGATCCATTACCAGCTGCCTGCTACCGAAGATGTGATGATCCACCGGAACGGGCGCACAGCCAGGATGAACGCAACAGGAACTGCTTATTTTTTACTGGACACGGAACACCAGTTGCCAAAGTTTATCACCACAGCACCGCCTGCAGAAGCTTTGCCTAAAAAGATGGTGTTGCCTCAACCTGCTGAATGGCAAACATTGTATATAGGTGCGGGTAAAAAAGATAAAATAAACAAAATGGACGTGGTGGGTATGCTACTGAAAAAAGGCAACCTGCAAAAAGAAGAGCTGGGCAGGATCGATATACTTGACCACTCGGCTTATGCCGCTGTGCGGTCGCACAAGATCACGCAAACACTGCAGCTGATCAAAAATGAAAAGATCAAGAACAGGAAAATTAAAATAGAGATCGCTTCATGAGCTGTCTGGCTTGTTGATGCCTGATCTGCTTCATTAAAAACTGTCGTTGCGCCCGGGATGCAAAAACCGTTATGAAAAAATTGCCGTAATGGTGTAAATTCGGATAACCGCGCGTAACTCGACATTATACAATGACAGGTAACAAACACTTTTTGCTGAGGAATAAAGCAACTATACTTTATAGCATCAGCCTGGCTTTCCTGCTGTTCCTTCTCAAATGGCTGGAACTTCGGTTTATCATATTCAGGCATTCATTTGAGCTCTACATCGGGTTGATCGCATTGATTTTTACTTCATTAGGGATATGGCTTGCCTTAAAACTTTCGAAACCGAAAATTGAAACCGTACTGGTGGAAAAAGAAGTGTATATAAACAGGGGTGAAAACTTTGTTCTTGATGCATCGCTTGTTTCCCGATTGGAGCTAAGCAAACGGGAACTGGAAATATTGGGTTTATTGGCACAAGGACACAGCAACCAGGAAATTGCCGAAAAACTTTTCGTTTCGTTAAGCACCGTCAAAACACACAATCAGAATCTTTTTGAAAAGTTAGATGTGAAAAGACGGATACAGGCCGTTGAAAAAGCTAAAAGGCTAAATCTCATCCCTTAAAGCCTCATACTTTGGTATGAAAACAGGCAGGATAACAAAAAAATGGCCGAAAGTATGAGCCCGAAAAGCCGCGCATTGGCCACATTTGTGCAACAAAAAAATAAAACATGAAAAAGAACATTATTATCTACGGACTAATTTCCGGCAGCATTGTATCGGTTCTAATGCTGGTTAGCATGAACTATTTAAGTCATTGTGAAGGCAATGTTGATTATGGCATAAGCATGCTCATCGGGTATGCTTCTATGCTTGTTGCCTTTTCGCTGGTTTTTGTCGGCATCCGCAATTACAGGGATAAGTATAATCACGGTGTGATCAGCTTTGGCCATGCGTTTAAAACAGGAATTATGATTGCTTTAATTGCTTCTACCATGTATGTGGTCGCCTGGCTGATCGACTACTTTTTCTTTATCCCCGACTTTATGGAAAAATATTCAACACACATGCTTGATGAAATGAAAGCAAGCGGGGCAAGCCAGGCAGAAATAGATGCTCAGATAAAAGAAATGGCAGACTTTGCCACGATGTATAAAAATCCATTCTTTAATGCGATGATGACTTACGCAGAAATTTTACCGGTGGGCTTGATCGTAACGCTGATCAGTTCATTCATTTTAAAAAGAAAAGCGATCGTAAATAAGCCTGCCTTATCGTAATAAGCCACCTTGTAAAGGCTAAGCATGGGTTGCGGAAACTCGTCTACAAAAAACAAAGCCCTTGCTTCGCAAGGGCTTTTAAGGTGATACCCGCACCCGGAAACTGCCAGAAGAAAAACATTTCCTTACAGCCGGATCCTTTGAAGCGACCAGGGAAACCTGAGCGGAGCTTCTATATTATTGATAACATCCGTTAAGCGTGTAACCAGTAACAGTTCATCCTGGTCCTTGTTATAAAAAATAAACCTGGGTTCTGCTTCCAGTTCTGTTTTCGTAGCCTGGTAGTTAATGTGTACATACTTGTCCATTTTGATGGTTCCTTTCAGCGCAAACGTAGCCGGATCAAATACATATACATCAGGACGCACTTCAGTAAAAATGTTATTCAATACAACATAAGCTGAATGCTGCTTAAGGCTGTGCGCTGCATATGTTATACGACCGCGGTTGCTGAACGATCCGGATGAGCTTAGATCATCGCTGTTAAACACATTTCCCACATCACCGAACAATAACTTCCCGTTTTCCGACAGCCAGATATTTGCCCCTGCTCCGTGGGTGGTGCTGCGGTACAAATAAGGGGTGTCATTACCCAGGCTCATTTTAGAAACCGTATTATCCGAACTCTGGGTTGTTGCGCAATAGATAAATTGTCCGCCTGCATCCAAAGCCAGGTTTATCTGCTTCTCCCGGAAATTTTGAATGCTAAAGTTAAACACCGAAGCACCCGCAAGCGAAAGGCCATACAAGCCTGATTCTGCATTTGCCGACAGGTAAGCCATATCGTTATTGCTCATCTCTATATCATATACTTCAAAACCAACATCTGCTGTTTTATTCACCGTAAAATTAGCCAGGTCAACAAACGTCACTTTTCCATCCTGTCCTATTGCAGCATATTTGGAGTCTGGCGAAATACCGATGCAGGTAGGGCGATAATTAACAGGCAGTTTATCAAACGCTGCAGTTTTTAAATCATACCTGAAAAGCGATGTGCTGTTCCCGGATATAAAATACAACATGCTGTTTAACTGATCGAATGCCACATCCTTAATTGTTTCTGCAGGTAAAAAAGTCCTTCCCTTATCCTCTGGCCCGTATTTAATTTCTATCTCTTTACTCACTCCGTTGCCCGTTAATTTTGCAATCGTGTTAAAAGAGCTGTTTTCAGGAACCGAAGGAGCTGCTTTAAGCAATACCCTCATCAGCTGCCCTGCCTGAATAACACCTGAAGCAGGCACAGCGCTTAAATACCCGGTATCGATGCTGAGTGCCCAGTTCAAAGGCACGGAACCCGAATTCGTAATAAGCAGCGTATCCAGCCGTTCGAACGAAAGGATAAAGATCGAACCCTGGGAGTAAAAGCCAGGGACCGGGGAAGTAGCAGGTAGCGATGGATCAGGAGTTTCTTTTTTACACGAGCTGATCAATATGAAGGCCGCTGAAAGCAGCAGGATAAAATTTCTTTTCATTTTTAACATATTGCTATTTCACTGCAAGTTGCTGTAAGGCCCATGTATGAGCGGTTTTAAGCTCCTCCATGTTTGCGATCACAAAAAGTGTTGTACCGGCTGCATTGCAGAACACGAATTTGGGTTGGGGCGAATGCACCACCTCATCATAATTGGCATCGTTCATGGTTTTATACACATCAGCAGCAATGGTATTTTTAAGCAGCAAAGAAATGGCATCATATACATATACCTGCGGTTTGCCTGTTGGCTGGTAAGGAGAAACCAGGTAGACCGAGTTTGCAGGTGCGTTATGGGCCAGGTGCGCAACAGCAGTTATATTGTTAAGCCTGCCGTTATAACTCATATCAAGCTTATCGTTGCTTTTACGCGCTTTAAATGTATTGCCTGTACTGCTGAAAATAACATCTCTTTTTTCTGAAAGCCAGACCTTGTTTCCTGCATCATACTCACCATGATAAGGCCATGACAGGTCGAAATAAGGAGTATCGTTACTGATCCTGTATTTGTGCAAATTCGCTGACGATACACCCGGTGCATTGGCATAGATATATTTACCGGAAGAGTCAAATTCGATATGGATACCTGAGTATTGCAGGCCATGGGTAAGCATCATCGAAAAGACCGATGCTGCATCACCTGAGATCCACTTGACCCCATAAGCAGGATGTACACCTGATGCATAAGCCATCTTTTGATTATTAAGAATAATATCATGTGCCGTAAAATCGGTTTGCACTGCTTTGAAAACCGAAAAAGAACCCAGGTCGATGAATGTGACCAGTTGATCATGCCCGGTAACCGCGTAAGAAAAGTCGGGGGAAAGGGCAAGGCAGGTAGGGTTTGTTCCCAGGTCAAGCGCAGAAAAAGCATGGGTTACCGTATTATATTTATATAACTGATCCTCCTTGCCGGAAATAAAATATAAGGTGTTATGCTGCTGGTCGAATGCAGCATCAGCAATGTCATTAGCCGGCAAAAAAACTGTATTTTTCATGCCATGCGTAACAACAATATTCCTGGTCGCCCCATTTGCTGTTAACTTAAGGATGGTGTTAAAAGGTTGATCAATGGTGATGTGATCGGCCAGCCTCACAATTAAAAAATTCTTCGCACCGGGCATGAGCTCAGATGAGGCAAGGTTCACCTTTATTAATTGCGGGTCGGCCTCTAAAACCCACCTGAGCGTGGTTTCACCCGTATTTTCTATGTAGAACGTGTCATAGCGATTGTACGATAAGATATAAACGGAATCCTTTACTGAAAAACCGCTCTTTTTAACATCAAGCAGCCCAACCGGTTCGGGATCATTCTTTTTTTTACAGGTGATAAAAAGGAATGAAAAAAGGAAAAGAATAAGCAGGCAGTTTTTTTGCATCAGCAACAAATGGTTATAGTGCCGGCAAATATATCCTACAGCCCCTAACCTTCCAAACACCTCAAATATTCACGCTTTACGGGTTGACATTCCAACATTCGGTTTTCGTTTCAATTTTATTTTTATATTCGGAAAACGAATATGCCTCCGTAGCCCGGCCCCATCGCAAGCCCCGAATGCGTTAGCGGTTATTGCAGGACGACCTACGAAACAGGCTGAAAAAAAGAAATATGAAAAAGGTAATTGCAGCATTCAATATGACACTTGATGGCGTGTGCGACCATACTACAGGAGTTGCCAGCGAAGAACTACACCAACACTACGCTGAACTGATAGATCATGGCGGTACGATATTATATGGGCGTACAACCTACCAGCTCATGCAATTTTGGCAAGAACTCTTGAAAAAACCTTCCGGTGAAAAGTCCATGGAAGACTTTGCAATTTCAATCGACAAAATTCAAAAACTTGTTTTTTCAAACACACTGAAAGAGACGGGCTGGGACAGTGCAAAAATTGCAAAAAGACCTCTTGAGGAGGAAGTACTGGAACTGAAGCAACATGCAGAGAAGGACATTCTTGTTGGAAGTCGGAGTTTGATCATTCAACTTTTAAACAATAAGCTTATTGACGAATTACAAATTTGTATTCATCCCATCATCGAAGGGAACGGGCTGCTACTATTTGACCAGGTCAAGGACCGGATTATGTTAAAACTCATTAAGACAAAAATACTGAGCTCAGGCTCAACAGTATTTTATTATGAGCCGACATGGGAGTAAACAACGAACGGCTCAACAGCATGCCCACGACAATAATAAAATTGATACAACATCCAATCAAACTTTAACAAAAACGCCTGGTATGATTACGCAAAAAATAACACCTTGCCTTTGGGTTGAGAAAGACGCAAAAGCAGTAGCAGATTATTACCTTTCTATTTTTAAAGACGGTGAACTGAAAGACTATCGCCAATATCAGAATCCACCGGAAGCAGGAGGGCAGCACTTTGAAACAGCGACTATCGAAATTGCCGGTATCGCATTCAGCATTTTGGCTGCAGGTCCATTGTTCAAATTTAATGAAGCCATCTCGTTTGTGATTAATTGCAAAGACCAGGCAGAAGTAGATTATTATTGGGCTGCATTAACTGCCAACGGTGGCGAAGAAGGTTCTTGTGGCTGGTGTAAAGACAAATATGGTTTATCGTGGCAGGTTGTTCCCGTTGAATATTTCGACCTTATTAACAGCGATGACCCTCAGGTTAGAGAAAAGGCAATGAAGAATACATTTAAACAGAAAAAGTTAATACTTTCAGAACTTAAATAAGCGAATGACACCGGCTAAGAAGGAGGCTAATAACATCTGCTAATACGCGTCTACCGGGAATTAGGTACTGCAGCGAGCGCTGCATGGTTAGCAACCATAATACAACAACCACAGACCATGGACATGACCGATAACCCGAATTACTACGAAATTGAAAGACCTTATAAGTCGAAGTATATCTGCATAGACTGTAGGAAATCATTTAAGAGAAAAGTGCTATCTGACATCATGCCTGACAAAGACATTGAAGAAAAAGCACATAAATGTCCGGACTGTGGTAAACCCACAAACTATATCGGCCCTAAATTCAGGGCCCCCAAGACGGACAATATTAAGGCATGGAACTCAATCAGGGCATTACATGATATTGGAGTGTTGAATTTTATTGGTTGGGCTAACACTTATGTTGATATTCCGGAGACAAAGAAATCGCTTAATGATTTTCTTAAGGATTTAAAGGATAATTATGAATGGAACATTAACTGGTGGGTAAGCCGGGAACATTCGTCTAAAAACCAAAATCAGATAAAATATTTTTCTGAAGCCATTAAGAAAATAGACAACCATTTACAGGCAAAATAGGATGTCAGCTGCTAACAGATGTTTGGTTTCATAAGGAAAATCCTTGCTTCGTATGATAACCAATTGGCAAGCTTCAGCTTTGAGATGCTTTTTTAGGCCGGGGAAGATCTGTAAGAAATTTCTCGCGCCCCAATACCTGCTCGAAATAGAACTTTACAGCGTTAATGCGGTTATGGATAAGTACTTCCGATAGTTTTAACTCCCGGTTGCAATACAGGAAGTAAGCCCGGAATCGTTCATAAGACAGGCTGTCGACCTGGTGGTCTTTTATGGCATATAACAGTTGGGCAAAGCTTAAGCTATAAACCTTTATTGTGTTTTCGCTATATCCTTTTAATTGAAGCTGTTCCTGTAATTTTGTAAAAGCAGATTGATTGATTTCCGCTATAGCAAGCAATGCATTTTTGCCTGCAGGCTTAGGGGATAGTTTAAATAATGTGCTGCCCGTCCGAAATATACCATGCATTTTTAGAAGAGCTCCACCTAACCGGAAATAATTTTTTATTCTGTTCAATCAGCGCCTTATTATATGGAGAGAAAATAAATATAACATCCTGGCAGATAGTTTCGTGCTTTGAAATCCGTTTTTTCGCCAAGCGCCAAAAAGCTAATTCTTTCATAAAAACCCAGCCATGCTGAGGCCAATGTCGACAAGACTTTAAAGAGAATTGCATTCTAAATATGCCGCTTGGCTTAAAAGAAAAAGCCCTTGAAATTCAAGGGCTTTTCAGCTTAGTACCCGGAGCCGGAGTCGAACCGGCACGATTTCTCGCTAGTGTTTGAGACTAGTGCGTCTACCAATTCCGCCATCCGGGCATGTACATCATGAATAAATTCCTGATAACGGGGTGGCAAATATAAGTAAAGTTTGTTGTGTGCAAAACGTTTTACCTATTGTTTTGATAAGGGCATAGTTTTCAGCCGGTAAGAACAGAAACGGCCACCCGGAATGGGCGGCCGTAGATCTATACTTAGAATATAATTAAGCGTTGTTCTGTGTGGCTTTAGGGG
>JAZKGM010000183.1:0-4268 GCA_040385895.1 Bacteroidota bacterium | reverse complement strand
CACGGTTCCCGCGTTGGCGACGACCATTACCGGTTTTTTGCCGGCATGCAGATCGATTACGTGGAGCAGGATAACAGAAAAGGCTTTACATTCGTTGAAGCGAAATAAACCATGAAGTATAAGCTGTCCGTTTTGTTTTCTGCACTCATAATGGCCCTTACAGGTAAAGCCCAGGAACCAAAACTATCGGGCCGTTTTTTGGGGCTTAAACTTTCGGGGGGAAATAATTTTGAGATCTGGGCCAATACATTTGATGGTGCTTCCCCTTCATTTAACAATTCGGAAAGCCACACCGTAAGTACAGAGCTGGGATATGGATGGTTCTATAAAAATAAGCGTTCATTATATATAGGTGCACTTGTGGGTATTTCAAATAACTCCTCTTCAAGCAGCAAGCAATGGGGCAACAGTTTCGGAATCTCGGTTCAGCGGGCATCTTATAAAAACCTTTACCAGGATAAACTCTGGTTTTCTCTCACACAGGAATTCAATTACAATTATGCCGCCACCCGCAATTATGCCTACACCTCGCGGAGATTGCCCAACCCTTATGTATTAACCCATTCGGTTGATTTTGCGCTTAAGCCCGGTATTTTGTACAGGCACAGTGCGTCATTTGCATTTATTACCCAGCTAAATCTTATAGGCGCGCAGTTAAGCATGGATGATTTTTCGAACGGAAGCAATTATGTACGGTTCAATTACAATATTTTCAGCAACTATACTGTTGCCACGCTAAAAGTAGGGGTCATTTGGTTTCCTGCTGCGTTTCAGGCAAAAAACTGATGAAACTAACAGACACACTATCCATCTCGCTACAGAGCATTGCAGGCAACAAGCTGCGCGCGGTTATCACAGCGCTTATTATTTCAATCGGTATTATGGCGCTTGTGGGCATATTAACTGCGGTTGACGGGATAAAGCTGGCCCTTGACCAGAACTTTGCAGGAATGGGGGCGAACAGTTTCAGCATCAAAAACCGGGGTAATAACATCCAGTTTGGCGGAGGAGGAAAACCATCAAAAAGGTACCGCAGCATTACGCTTGGCGAAGCCAGGTATTTTGCCTCCCAGTTTGAGTTTGAGGCCACAACATCGCTGAGCGTAAATGCCAGTTTTTCGAGTACCGTAAAACATGAAGGGGTGAAAACGGATCCCAACATTATGGTGATGGGGGGTGATGAACATTATTTAAAAGTAGCCGGTTATACCATAGATGCCGGCCGCGATTTTTCATTAAATGATGTGAACAGCTCGGGTAATGTAGCCATTATTGGTAAAGACATCAGCACCAAGCTGTTTAAGAACAAATCTCCTTTAGGCGAGTCTATTTTTGTGGGTGGTGCAAAATACAGGGTGATCGGCACACTGAAAGAAAAGGGGAATTCGATGGGCTTTGGAGGCGACCGCATTGTTATTGTACCGCTGAAAAATGCCATGCAAATGTTCAGCAGGCCTAATATGAGCCTTGTTATCACCATCATGGTAAACGATATCCAGCAGCTTGATGCTGCGGTTGATGAGGCCAATGTGTTGTTCAGGCGCATCAGGCAGTTACCGGTTTATGCACAGGATAATTTTGAGATCATTAAAAGCGATAACCTGGCCGAAAAATCAGAAGACATCACGGGAGTGGTGACCATTTTTGCAGGTGCCATTGCATTTATTACCTTACTGGGGGCAGCTGTGGGCTTAATGAATATTATGCTGGTTTCTGTTACAGAACGAACGCGCGAAATAGGGGTGAGAAAGGCCATTGGTGCAACCAAACAGGTTATTCAGCGGCAGTTCCTGTTCGAGGCCATCCTGATTTGTCAGATAGGCGGACTGCTCGGGGTCGTGTTGGGCATTGGCATTGGAAATGCCGTGAGCCTTTTAATGAACGGAGGGTTCATTATCCCCTGGTTGTGGATATTCACAGGCCTGTTCATATGCCTCGTAGTGGGGATTGTGTCGGGTTATTATCCCGCTGTTAAGGCCAGCAAACTGGATGCAATAGAAGCATTAAGATATGAGTAGCAATTTGGCAATTAGAGTTTGTAAACGCATATTTGCCGGATGCTTAATAACAAAAAAATAGTTGTGGTGTTGCCTGCCTATAATGCAGCTCAAACTTTACAAAAAACCTACAACGAAATACCTTTTGATATTGTTGATGAAGTGATTTTAGTAGATGATGCCAGTAAAGACAACACCAGCGACCTGGGCAAAAGCATAGGCATAAAACATGTTATTAAGCACGAAAAAAACAAAGGGTATGGCGGTAACCAGAAAACCTGCTACAACAAAGCCAAAGAAGTAGGAGCCGATATTGTTATTATGCTGCATCCTGATTATCAATATACACCAAAGCTTATTCATGCTATTTCGGGCGTAATAGCCTACGATGTATACCCGGCCGTTTTTGGGTCGCGCATTTTGGGTATGGGTGCTTTAAAAGGGGGGATGCCCCTGTATAAATACATTTTCAACCGCTGCCTCACCTTGTTCCAGAATATTTTAATGGGGCAGAAATTATCGGAATACCATACCGGCTACAGGGCTTTTAGTAAAGAAGTGTTAAGCAAAGTGAATTATGAAGCCTGTAGCAACGACTTTGTTTTCGACAACCAGATGGCGGCTCAGGTATTTTATGCAGGTTTTGAAATAGGGGAGGTTACCTGTCCCACAAAATATTTTCCGGAAGCATCGAGCATAAACTTTAAACGAAGCAGCATTTACGGGCTTGGCGTTTTGCATACTTCGCTTATTTATCGGCTGCAAAAGTGGGGCCTGGGCAACTTTAAAATTTTTAAATAACAATAGCTTATCATCAAATAACATCAAAACTGTTTTAATAGTCGGGTTAATGTTATATTCTTGCATTGTTTTTATATGAGATTAAAACTGCTTTCCTTTTTTCTGTTGTTCCTGTTTTCAATTGTCATTGCCTTCCCGGGTTATGGACTTGGAACTGCATCGGCTAAATCGAAAAGCACTTTATCTGTCAAAACCAAAAAAGCGGCTTCCATCAACTGGAAAACGCTCCTTAAAAAATGCCTTTCGAAAGGAATTAATTTAATAGAAGAAGAGCGAAACCTGGAGGAAGATGAAGACAGTGAAACGTGTAAGGAAGTGTGCTACATCATCTCTACGCATCTCTATAAGTCTCCTGCGCAACAGGTATTTCAACATGTATATATTATGGAAGAGCATGGTTTAATGAACATGCGCGCTGTTCCATACCCGCCTCCCAAC
The DNA here is from genome assembly GCA_040385895.1 of Bacteroidota bacterium. Lineage (GTDB taxonomy): Bacteria > Bacteroidota > Bacteroidia > UKL13-3 > UKL13-3 > UBA6183. Next base: position 1,032 of record JAZKGM010000183.1, on the reverse strand, counting down.
TGTGGCTAAGTTTTAACCCGGGTTAACCTGCCCGGTTGTTCTGTATGGAACATTTTTTATAATTTAGCTTACGTTAAAATCTTTATGACAAATAAAATAAAATCTCCGATCGGAGGTTTGAGTTTTGATACGCTAAAAAATGACCTGCCTGCCGGCCTGGTTGTTTTTTTAGTGGCGCTTCCCCTTTGCCTGGGCATTGCTTTGGCTTCGGGCGCGCCCTTATTCTCGGGTTTAATTACCGGGGTTATCGGAGGCATGATCGTATCCATGGCCAGCGGAAGCCAGTTGGCTGTGAGCGGCCCTGCGGCAGGTTTAACCATTATTGTATTAACGGCCATTACAGACATAGGTTCTTACCCGGGCTTCCTGGTAGCGGTGGTTTTAGCAGGTATTTTGCAATTGGTACTGGGTTTTGTAAAAGCCGGCACCATTGGAAACTATTTTCCTTCCAGCGTAATAAAAGGAATGCTGGCCGCAATCGGCATTATTCTTATTATTAAGCAAATTCCGCATGCAATAGGTTATGATGTGGATTATGAAGGCGATTTTCAGTTCGACCAGCCCGATCATGAAAATTCGTTTTCGGCACTTATCTCTGCTGTAAATAAAATGAGCATTGGTGCCCTTATCATAAGCGGTGTTTCAACGCTTATCCTTGTGTACTGGAATAAGATCAAAGTAAAACAACTGCAGCTTATTCCGGCCCCGCTTATTGTTGTGCTGTTAGGAATAGGATTAAATATTTTATTTGACAATGCTTTCCCTGACATTTCATTGCACGACAACCATTTGGTGAACCTGCCGGTTGCAGCATCCGCAAATGAATTCATCAGCTTTTTTACTTTTCCTGATTTTACATTCTTAAAACAGGGAATTATTTACAAAGTGGCATTAACGCTGGCCATTGTGGCCAGCATAGAAACCCTGCTAAGTATTGAGGCGGTTGATAAGCTGGATACACACAGAAGAAATACCCCGCCCAATCGCGAGCTTAAGGCGCAGGGGGTGGGCAACATTGTTGCAGGCCTTATC
>JAZKGM010000182.1:2840-6850 GCA_040385895.1 Bacteroidota bacterium | reverse complement strand
CCTTTCGTTCAATGGCTTTGCACCGCGATTCTGTTGTGCTCACATATGCTTCTGCCAGTTTCCCGGTAATTAATTTAGCCAATGTAAACCACATCGCATTTAAAGACATGACGCTTGAAGCCACAGACCCTGATTTCGGAAGGGTTATTGAACTTGCAGGGACTACCTCATTTATAAGCATAGAAGGGTGTAAAATAAAGGGGATCACCTCAGGAAATTATGAGAATGTTTATGGAACTTACCTTAGCGGCAAGAGACTTGGGTTTAAAAACAACCTGATCACGGATGGATATTACGGACTGTACCTTTATGGAGATGACAACAGCACGGTTTCTCTTGACAGCATTATGATAGAGGGCAATACTTTTCAGAACACATCGGGATACATGGGCGCAGATATTTATTATACCAAAAATCTTAAGGTAAGGAACAATACGTTTACCGGGAACATGGATTATGCACTAAGCACCTATTATGTATATGACGCCATGGAAGTTACCCGCAATGTGATCAATATAACAGGCAGCTACGGCCTGTATATGTATTACAACAACGGAACATCAACGGCAGGAGCAATGATCGCTAACAACAGCATCAGGGTAACAGGTGATTATGGGATAAGGAACTATTACGGATCGTACCAGAAATTCTATAACAACAGCATCAGTGTTACCGGCAAGTATCCTATTTATGTCTCGTATAACTCTGCAACTTATACGAATAATGAATGGAGGAATAATATTTTTCATACCAGCGGAATAAGTGCAACATCTTATGCTGCCTATATTGCCAATAACACAAGCGCCACAAATACATGGAATTATAACCTGTATTACACCGCAAGCACCACTGCTTTTATTTATTACACCCAGGCTTACACCACATTCGCGGCTTATCGTGCTGCCCAGCCAACACAGGATGTCAATTCATTGAATGCAGTTCCTGCATTTACCGGAACCACAAACCTGGCACCGGCAGTTGCAAACGTAAATTCGTGGTACATGAACGGCAGGGGCATTCAAACTACAAACGATAAAGATGTAAATGGAAATGCAAGGAGCACAACATTAGCAGGAGGGGCGCCCGATCTTGGGGCCTATGAGTTTACCCCTGCAGTGATACCTCCCGTTGCCACGGCATCTCCTGCCAGCCCTGCTGCAGGCACTACACAGGTATTTACCTTGCTGAATGACACCATTGCTACAATTGCCTGGAATACGGGTGCTGCCATACCGGCAACATTGAGTGTCCGTTTTTATTCGGGTGAATATGCACCGGCAACAAACGCATCGCATTTACGCACCAATTGCTATTGGGATATCCAGGAAACAGGTGGAGGGGTTTATAACTACAACGCCAATTTATATTACAAGGAACCCATGAAAGGATCGATACCTGTAGAAGCGGATATGCGCCTGGCTAAAATGCACAACTCAAACCCATGGACCCTTTATACGGGCACACAATCATCTGCAGATGTAAGCAGGAACATTTTATCGGCTCCCGGTTTAACTGATTTCTCTGCATTTACAGGAACCGACAATGCCAACCCTTTACCGGTTAAACTGACCAGCCTGAAAGGGATAAAAATAAACGATGATGCATTGATCAGCTGGACCACCGCAGGCGAAACCAATAACAAAGGCTTTGAAGTGCAACGATCGCTGGATGGAAGACATTTTGAGACCATAGGCTTTGTAGAAGGAAACGGCAACACGAACGCGGTAAGCAATTATAGCTATACAGATACCCATGTACCGGTTGGTTTAGGTGGAGCAGTGAACCTGTATTACAGGTTAAACCAGCTCGACAACAATGGTACATCATCATTAAGCACAGTTGTTATCATCAACAATATGCCTGCACACCCGGCTCCCCATTTCGTTTTATATCCAAATCCTTTCGGCAGCCAGGTGTTTTTAAACATTCCATCAGCAGAAGCCACAATATCCCTAATTGAAGTATATGACCTGAGTGGCAAACGGATGATCTCATTAAGCAAAGTATTGGTTCAGGGTGAAAATAACATTGACCTTGAGCAAGCGGCATCTTTAAAAAGCGGGGTGTATTTTGTGAATGTTACTGTAAATGGAAACAGGGAAGTAATGAAATTGATTAAATATTAGCCAACTTCCAATAGGCTTAACTATATAATAAAGACAGGAGCTTTCGGGCTCCTGTTATATGTTTTTCCGGGATTAATCCGGTTTCCCGGTGACATTGTAATTGCTCAAGATAAGGCAAACTTTTATGCCAAGAAAAATACATCATATTACGTATTGTTTAGCATCTGATTATTATCGTTTGTTGTGATACAACTAGTACAAAAATCTATGCAAACACTCGTGTCTTTTATCACAAAGGCTAATCTTGGAAGGTTACCTGAACTTAAGAGTTTACTGTACCATAATCTTAATATAGAGTTTATTCATGAGGTGATTTCAGAAAGTGCCGATCTTCTGAAATTAACACCCGATAGAAAGGTGCAGGTGGATGAAGGGAAAGTTTGGGATTTTATTCATGAGTTACCCACCGATATTGCTGAATTTCTTGAACCTACCTTCGGGCAGCTTAGTGATAACATTTCCACACAAGGCGGCTTGATTAGCTGTGAGGCTCACCCTGTGGGAACTGATGACACGTATTGGAGTCTGAAACAATTACGTATAAAAGAGGCATGGGATTACAGCAAGTCTCAAGGACGGCAAATTCAGGGAGCCGGTATTAAAATAGGTCATACCGATACAGGGTACACACGGCACGAATCAATTTACCACCAGGGCTTATTGGTTAATGAAGGGTATAATTATTTTGACAATATTAACGATGCTTACGATCGCATTCCTACAGGTGGTATGTTTACCAACCATGGACATGGAACAAGTACAGGCTCACTAATAATAGGGAATGGGAAACATGGCATTCTTGGGGCAGCCCCAAGATCATTGCTGGTTCCTATCAGAATTGATCACAGTGTAATCACCTCGAATGAAAACTTTATAAGAGGAGTACAACATGCCATCAGTAAAGGGTGCCAAATCACATCAACCAGCATGGGCGTTGTTCAGGTTGGTCATAGCCAATCTGTTGATGCCATATTGCGTACAGCCTTAAACAATGGAATAATACCGGTAGCAGCCGGAGCGCAGGCTGGCGGGTTCACTTTCGATGTTCAACCAGCTTCATCATCATATGCGATTTCATGCACGGCAAGCACTGTAGGCCGACATCCCTGGTCAAAAGCATGGAAATCGCGAAGAATTGATGTGGCCGCACCAGGGGAATCCGTGAATGTGGCAACGGTAACTCCCTCAAATGATCGGAATTTGACGGAGAAATCATGCGGCACCTCTTATTCCACCGCACTCACAGCAGCCAGCGTAGCATTATGGTATGCCCATTGGGGAGTAAATTATATTCAAAGCTTATACGGAAAATCAAGTGTATTCTCCGTTTTTAAAAATGTGATGCAGGGATATGCCATTAATGGAGCCGGATGGAACACAGCACAATATGGTCCTGGAATTTTAGATGTAGAAGCATTGCTAAAAGCGCCTGTTGCTTCTAAAGCTTTTGAGCTACAATTGTTGAATCAAAAAGAAGAAGAGTCAACGGGTTTTGAGATTCTGAAACGAAAGCTGGCCAATCAGGAAATAAATGTGTCTGACGAAATACTTGACAATCTAGCAACTAAGCCAAGCTTGCTTGCCGAAGTTCTATCGTTAATTGATACTAAAGGAGAATCTTCATTGAAAAAGCTGTTTAAGCACGATGAGGTAAAAGAGTGTAGTACGTCAAAATTGCTTTTTAATATATTAAATCAAAAATAATATGGCAGAATCTGTAGTTTGCATTATTAGAATAGAGAATAATACTCCATTCAACCTTAGTCTTTACCATAAACAGTGGGGTCACATTGAGCATGTTAATGCTCATGGGAGTTTACCTAATATAAATCTTTCATTTCCCTGGGTAGTTAACCAGAATGATTTTATTGATCGTGCTTTGAT
>JAZKGM010000182.1:0-2830 GCA_040385895.1 Bacteroidota bacterium | reverse complement strand
TGGGCCTGCTGAACTTGGATTAAGGAGTCTTGTAAATCAACGAAACGGTCTAAATCCTTTTTTGAATTAACGGGTAAAACAAGATTTTATGTATGGGATTGGGATTGGAAGTTATACTATCATCAATCAAATCAGTATTTAGACGGGCCGTTTAATGGGAAGACCGAGATAAGAATGAATGGTAATGAATGGTTGTCAGGAAAGCTGATTCCAGGAGATCACAATAAAGATAAGGTTTTTGTTGAACTTATTTTTGGAGTTGACAGCAAAGGGTTTACGATTATGTGCAGAAACCTGTAGCGGGTATGACTTTAGAATCCGTCAGCGCGGCAAGTAAGAGCTTATAATTTCTCTGCGTAGGTTGTTGGTGCATGCAGTTCTGCAAGCGTCAGGATTATAGTTTTATCACCAGCATGCTCAGCAGACCGGTGATCATCATGAACTTATACAATGAACTGAGCCTTGAAAAATCGTGTTTCACATCTGCTTTAAATAACAGCAAGATGGTAGTAATTAACGGAATAATAACCAGGAATACCATGTAAAGCGGGTAAATAATGGCGCCATACGAGTGCCTGAACGGGATAAAGGAATGGGCGATAAAGATGTGGCTGAAAATGAGCAGCACATATATGCTGACCAATGTAACGAGGATGGTCTTTGTTTTACGGATGCCCAGCACAATAGGCAATGTCTTACAATCGAACTTACTGTCGCCACGCAGGTCCTCAGCATCTTTTACGATCTCCCGCACCAGGCTGATCCCGAATGCAAACAAGGCGTAGCTCCACACCAGGTAACCTGAAATATGCGGATCGAACAGGGGCAGGATGACCAACACATAAGCGCTTAATGCCGCCACCAGGATATTGCCGCTTAAAAACCGGCTTTTAAAATGCACCGAATAAAGCCACAGCAGAACCATGCAGATCACCACGCTCAGCCCAATGCTCCATTTAAGGTATAAGCCAATAAGTATAGCAGCACCGTTAAACATAAAATGCAATAACATGGCCCACCTCCGCGAAATAAGTTTACCGATTATCACCTTGTCGGGCTTGTTGGTGAGGTCGATGTTTACATCATGGTAATCGTTAATAATATAGCCTGCAGCGCCTGTTAACACTACACAAATGCACAATGCGACAAAGCGTGGTTTCAACAGGTCGTCAGGTGTTAAATAATCTGTTAAACAATAATAACTTAAGGTGAGCGTGGCCAGCATAAGGAGTAAATTACCTGCGCGTGAAAGCTGGAGTAGGGCGAAGATCTTTTGCATTAATGCGTGTTTTCAAAATGAGTTACACCACCGCTTACAATAAATTTCATTACATCGGTTGAGTTGCCTTCAAAAGGTTTGATCTTATCTTTTTCAACCAGGAATAAATTGCCGCTGAACGCATAGGAGTGGGGGAAATAAACGGCACTTAAGCCGGGAAGGTGCAGCTCTGTGAGGTCGTCCTGCGTAATAAACCCGGGTTTATATAAGCCTGGCGACATTTCTACCAGCACCGGGTGGTTAAATTTCTTTTTATCGCCCACAAAAGCTTCCATAAAATCTTTTACACTGGTGTAAATGATCTTTACAAATGGGATCTTGGAAAGCACATCGTCAATCAGGCTGAACAGCGGCTTGGTAATGAGGCTGCTCCCGATAAGCCCCAGCAGGGTTATGGAGGCAACCACGATCAGAAAGCCCACGGCCGGAATGCCTACGTTCACATAATCATCAATGGTAAAAACAATACTTTTTACTATGCTGTAGGTTACAGCAAAAGGAAGCACAATAAGCAGCCCGCGTAAAAAGTAGTTGATGAGCTTACCAATACGTTGGGTGATGCTCAACCTGATTTTTTCTTTTTTAAAACTCATTAATATTCAAGATCAAGGGCCAGTAAATTTCTCAGTTCGTTGAGCAACGGGTTTTTTTCAGCCATGGCATTAAACTTTTCTTCGGCAGTGAACACGCGGTGTTTGGCAATGGTGCTGTTCACTTTTATGTTAAAATCAAACCCGGTATGTTTCAGGTTTTTGCGCATAAACGGGATAATGTTATTCCGTTCTTCGTCAAACAATTCTTTTTCGTGCTGGCTGGCCAATACCAGTTCTACGGTGGTTTCATTCAGTAAGTTCCACTGCGCATTCTTAAACACCACGGCCAGGCTCATTTTGTTGTCTTTATGAAGCCCGGAGAGGTAAAGGTCCCATATTGTATTAAAAACCTCTTTGGTAACCGGGGTATCTTCCACCATCACAACAGGTTCGCTGGCCAGTTGCTGTTCAGGTTGTTTTTCCGCCTGTTCTTTTTTCTTATCAGCAATCTGCTGTTTCAGCTTATCAAGCGAATTTAACCCGCTTTTAAACAACGGAGGAGGTGCAACAGGCACAGGTTTGTCTGCTACAGGCTCTACCGGTGCGGGTATTACAGGCATAACTGTTGCCTGCGGAACAGCAATGGGTTGCGGTGTAGCTGCATAAGCCGGTTCATCGGCCCGGGGTTGAATTTCGGGAAGGGTAGCAGAAAGGCTTAAGCTGTTGTCAGCGATTTTTTTTTTAGTGCGGTTGCGTCAAGCACCGATTGAATATGGCAAAGCTTCATCAGCGTGAGCTCTACGTGGAGCCGCTGGTTCCTGGCCGATTTATACTCGATCTCGCACTTATTAAGCATGTTGAGCGCATTCAGCAACAGGCTCTGGCTGCATTGCTGCGATTGCTGCATGAATTTCTGTGCCACACTTTGCGCCACTTCCAATAGCTTGATCGTGTTCTGGTGTTTGCACATCATGAGGTTGCGGAGGTGATCGCTGAACCCGCTTAAAAAATGCTGGGC
>JAZKGM010000181.1:0-7266 GCA_040385895.1 Bacteroidota bacterium | reverse complement strand
CCTTCACTTGCCTTTTGACTAATGTATGTTGCTTTACCATTACCCAGTACAGGCGTTTCAGGGTCTATTACAAAGATCTTTGCACCTGCCGGTACATCATGAATTAGGCCTGCTGCCGGGTAAACAAGCAGGCTTGTTCCTATCACCATAAAAAGATCGGCCCCTGCAACAATGCCGGCAGCCTGCTCTATCATGGGCACGGCTTCCCCGAACCATACAATGTGCGGCCGTAATTGTGAACCCAATTCGCATTGATCACCTATTTTAAGTTCGGCTCCTTCAATATCATAAACCAGGTTTTCATCTTTGGTGCTTCTCGACTTGGTGATCTCTCCATGCAGGTGCAATACCCGCGTGCTCCCGGCACGTTCATGCAGGTTGTCAATGTTTTGGGTGATGATCGTTACGTGATGTGTGTTTTCTAACCTGGCAAGCGCCAGGTGGGCTTCATTCGGCTCTGCATCAAGCACGGCTTTTCTCCGCATGTTATAAAAATGCTGCACCATAACAGGGTCTTTATGCCAGGCCTCGGGCGTGGCCACATCATATATGTTATACCCTTCCCACAGTCCATCGCTTCCCCTGAATGTTTGTAAGCCGCTTTCAGCACTTATTCCTGCCCCCGTTAAAATAACTATTTTTAAGGTTTTCATTAATTTTATAATAGCGTAAATTAGTTAAATTTGTTTATTACTGCTTTGAATATCAAACCCAAATATATTGTATTTGCCTTGTTTTGCCTGCTGCTTGCGGGTAAAGCATCTGCACAACAAGTAAGGTTTGTTCCAAACAAAGGCCAATGGCAGGACGAAGTGCTTTATAAGGCAGATATTCCAGGCGGGGACCTGTATGTAACTAAAAAAGGGCTGGTATACAATCTTTACGATGAACAGGCCGTTCACCACAACCAGCACAATGGCACAAACCTGCCTGTAAAAGCACATGCCATTTTTTTGAATTTCATTCAACCTTCATCACACCCCGTAGCTGCAGCGTATGACTTTTATTCCACCAGCTATAATTACTTTTTAGGAAACGATAAAAGCAAATGGAAATCGAACGTAAAAGCGTGTAAGAAAGTAGTGGTAAGAAACATTTACCCTTATATTGATTTTGAGATCACAGGGATAGAGGGGGGAGTGAAGACCGCTTTTATTGTGAGGAACGGGGGCGACAGGAGCCGTATTAAATGGGAATATAAAGGCGCAGATGGCATAGCCGTAAGCGATGACCAGCTTAACATCACGCATTCTTTAGGAAACATTATCGAATTGCCTCCTGTTTCTTATTTTATTTCAAACGGTATTTCCACAACCTGCGCCACAAAATATACCCTGCACGATTCTGTTGTAGGTTACGATGTAAGTGTACCGGATACCTGGTCCGGATATGACTCGCTGGTTATCGATCCATCCATTGTTTTTAGCAGTTTCAGTGGTTCGGTAGCTGATAATTTTGGCTTTACCAGCACATTTGATAAAAATGGAAATGCCTATGGGGGCGGCACTGTTTATTCTGTGGGCTTTCCAACAAAAGCAGGATCGTACCAGGTTGATTTTGGCGGTGGCATTAACACCAGCTCAGGCGGGGCAAAGGATGCAGGGATATTAAAATTTTCGCCAGACGGCAAGCAGTTGTTGTACGCTACTTATCTTGGCGGGAATAAGAACGAGCAGCCACACAGCATGAGTTGTGATGCTTCGGGAAACCTGTTCGTGATGGGAACCACCTTGTCGGCAAATTTCCCGGTAAAAAGCGGGTACGACATGAGCCATAACGGAGGGTATGACGTATTTGTGATATGCCTTAACCCGACCGGATCAGATTTAATAAGCGGTACATTTATAGGCGGCAAAGGCAATGACGGGATAAACGGAACAGAGAGCGGACGCAGTGCGAGCTATCCCACCAATTTTAATTATGGCGACTGCTACAGGGGCGATATACGCCTGGATGATGCAGGCAATGCATACATTGCTACAGTAACCCAGAGTAATTCCACAACAGGCGAACTGCCCATAACAAATGCCACGCAACCGGTGTTTGGCGGAGGCCTTATTGACGGTTGGGTGGTAAAGCTGAACAGCAATTTAAGCCAGCTGCTCTTTAGCTCGTTTATCGGTGGCGGCTCGGTTGATGCAGCCTATTCTATCCGGATCGCAGGAAATAATTTTTATGTGGCCGGGGGCACAACAAGTGCCGACCTTCCTTTAAGCCAAGGCAACCCTGCGGCCTTTTCGTATAAAGGGGGTGTGGATGGATTTTTAGCAAAGTTTACCCAAACAGGGAATAATTATAGCCTCGGCAAAACCATTTATTTGGGAACCGCTGCATACGACCAGAATTATTTTGTAAGCACAGACAATGCAGGAAAAGTGTATGTGATGGGTCAAACCGCCTCTACTTTTCCCAAAATTGGTAACGTGTATTATGAAACAGGCGGAAAGCATTTTGTGAGTATCCTCAATGCCGATCTTTCTTCCATTGAATACCAAACGGTATTTGGTGCAGGAAATGGCCCTAAATTATCTCCATCGGCCTTTATGGTTGATAAATGCGATAAGATCTACATCAGCGGATGGGGAGGCCAAACCAACAAAGGGTTTAACAATTCCACCGATTTCATCACCGGTTTAAAAACAACCCCCGATGCATACCAATCCACAACAGACGGATCGGATTTTTACCTTGTTATTTTTAACAGGGACCTTGGCGACATAGACTATGCAACTTATTTTGGCGGGCCTGTAACGCAGGAACACGTTGATGGGGGAACCAGTCATTTTAACGAAGAGGGCGTTGTTTACCAATCGGTATGTGCAGGCTGTGGCGGCTTGTCCGATTTTCCAACAACCCCTGACGCATACAGCCGCACCAATAAAGGATTACGGCCCAACAGTCCAGGTGAAGGCGGGTGCAATAATGCAGTGTTTAAGTTTGATGCCAAACCCGATCCCAAGCCTCCGTTTATGACCGATACGGTTTTATCCGTTACCATAACCGATACGCTGGATTACTTCTTTCATATCATTGACCTCAACAGCGATTCCATTGTGATCGTATCCATCGAAAGTCCTTTGCTCAGCCTTTCCTCCAATCCTGCCAAAGTGATGGTGGTGAATAATGTTGCAGGTAATATCACATTAAGGCTCAGGTGGTTTTCCGATTGCAGCGCCCCTGTCGATACTTTTTATATTGCCATAAAATATTACGAAATATCCTGCGGCAACATCAACATAAAACAAGGCACCATCAAAGTGATTGTAAAAAATATTCCCATCACCAGCATCGACCTGAACTGCCTGAAAAGAGTAGGGGATAACATCTTGAGCATTAGCTGGTCGCCTGTTTTAAATACTAAATATCTGAAAAGGATAAACATTTACAGGAATGTGAACGGAACCACCTTCGATTCGCTGGCCAGCATGAGCAAACCTTTTGTAATGAACCAGACCGCTGATGTTGTTTTACATGCCGAAACCAATAATTACTGCTACAGGCTTGCGGGTGTGAACAGGTGCGAACAGAAAAGCAGTTACTCCAGGCAGTCGTGTTCGCTGGATGGAGATACCCTGAATCCCGGGGCGTATCATTTCAGCAGGGATACCATATGGTACATTAAGGTGCTTGATACCTTAAATGCAGAACTGGTAATAAAAGACAACGAGTTCTCCGATTCTATGTACGTTAACTATGCGGGAGCGCTTCTGTCGGATCCTAATTGTGTGGTTAAATACAACAACGGGGTAGGTGAAGCGTCTATCAAAGTAAATTACACCACGGGCTGCGATGGCATAGGCGATACCCTTGAACTGAACTTTGGTGTAAGAGATAACCAATGCCCGTCTCCACTCAGGGATTATGGCAAACTGCGCATTGTGGTGCTTCCGCCAGCCATTGCCCCGAGCGTCAACCTCCAGTGTTTGAACAACCTCGGAAACAACAAAGTGGGGCTGCGTTGGTTAAATGCAGATAACAGCAGCTTAACCAGCAGGTACCGTATCCTGAAAAAGACAGAAAACGGTGTACTGTCAGATCTGGGGCAACATGAGGTGATGTGGTCTGAGCTCATTGAGCTTGGAGCGCCCGACCCCTTTACCGTTAAACATTGTTTTGCACTGGTGAGCTATAATTTCTGCGATCAGCCATCAGATACCGGTGATTTTAATTGCACGCCCTGGGCCGATAGCTTATATCCCGCAGCGTTATACCCGCATTATGTAAGCGTTGTAGAAAACAAGGACATAGAGATCAGCTGGAAGCACAATAATGCACTTTATAACCAGTTGTATAAAGTGAACAGCCAGCTGGCAAGTAAAGAATTGCTGCACCAGTCGGATTCGGAAACAGATACGATATGGACCGATGATAAAGGCGTAAATGTGCACAAACAGTCTTATTGTTATGTGGTAGAAACAACCAATGCATGTGGGCTCAAACCTAAGCGCACACCAGCGGCTTGTTCTGTTCTGCTAAAAGGGGAATCGAAGCCGTTTGAGCACAATATGACCTGGAATGAATACGCTTATTTTAATGAAGGCACAAGCGGGTATAATATTTTTTCGAGGGATTACACCGAAAAAGAGTTTGCGGTAAAAGGCAATGCTACATTTAAGAATACCAACTTTTTTGATGATAAGCTGAATAAAGAAACGGGACTTTTCTATTACCAGGTATACGCTACCGAACACAATAGCGCTTACTTTAGTTTATCCAATACCATAGAATTAAAACAAAAACCCTTGTTGCATATCCCCAATGCGTATACCGCTAACAATGATGGGTTAAACGACAGCTGGAATATTGTTCCCGCTTTTGTGAAAGATTACCACATGAAACTTTACGACCGCTGGGGCAAACTGGTGTTTGAAACAATTGATAAACACAAGCAGGTTGAATTAAGAGACATGTATGGAGAGATGCTCCCGATAGATGTGTATGCGTATGTTATTACCTTTACCGGGTTTAATGGTGAAGCTTTTACCCGTACGGGCAACGTAACCATATTAAAATAGCAGGATTCATTGTCAATTGCAGCATTTTTTTATTTTTGCATGACTTTAGCGTAGCACACACATCATGGCGGTATATAAATTTAAAATTTCTTTTGAAGATTACGATGATACGTTTCGGATGATCGAAATAAAATCATCACAAACATTTCTCGAACTTCATAAAGCGATCCTTGATTCCATAGGTTTCGACCAGAAACAAATGGCTTCTTTTTACATGAGTAACGATACCTGGAAAAAAGAACAGGAAATTACGCTTGAAGACATGAGCGATGACAATGATGATAAGAGCGTGCCTATCCCAACCATGAAGGATTCTCGCTTAAACATGTTCATTAACGATCCGCACCAGAAAATAATTTACGTGTATGATTTTATGGCAATGTGGACCATGCTCATTGAACTTACCGGTATAGATATAAAAGAAAAGGCAGGGACTAAATACCCGCTGCTTGCAAAATCGGTAGGCCTTGCCCCCAAACAGTATGATAAAGTTCAACGTTTTGGAATAGTTGACGACAACGAATTTGACGAGATCACCAAAAACTACCTTGATAAATCAGATGAAATTCCGGGAGAGATCAGTGATGATGAAGCCGATGAATTTGGTTTGTATGATGAGAACGAAGGGGGTGAAGATGGCGAAGCCGGGCCTGCAGAAGAAGAGCGTTTTTAATCGTTAGCGATCTGGTGATATGAAAAAACTGATCCTGATGCGCCATGCAAAATCCAGCTGGGCAGAGCCTATGCAGGACGATTTCGACCGCACGCTAAACGACAGGGGTAAAACAGATGCACCCGAAATGGGCCGCAGGCTGGTTAAAAAAGGGATAAAACCCGACCTGGTTATTTGCAGTGCAGCTAAGCGCACACGCAAAACAGCCAGCCTTATTGCCGAAGCACTTCATTATAATGAAACAGAAATTATCCGCGAGCACGACCTGTATGAAGCATCCGTTCATGATATGCTTCATGTGATCAGGCAGCTTGATGATGATAAGGAAACCGTATTGCTGATCGCGCACAATCCTTCTGTTACAGGAATGGTGGGTTATTTATCGAACAGCCACATTGAAAACATGCCCACCTCGTCACAAGCCTATATTAGTTTTACTGTAAAATCCTGGAAGCAGGTTGCTCAAAACACAGGGGAGCTCAATTGGTTCGATTATCCTAAAAACACCAGCGTATAACCAACGCTACGGCTTTTGCAGTATTACCACATCCTGGAAGTTAAAGCTGTTCTGTTTAGCTGTTCCCCTCCACCAGCCCTTATTTAGGGTATTTATGATGAGACCGGCATTAGCGATCATGTTTTGCAGCGCATCGTATTTAAAAGCAATATTGGCATCTTTTACCTTTGAATCATGCAGGTAATACGTGTCGAACTCGTAATCAAACTGCATCACTTCCGGCCGGGTCTGGATAATGGTTCTGGTGGCTTCATCAATAATAAAAAAGGTAGCCAGGCATTTACCTTTTGGTTTTAAAACCCGTTGTATCTGCACCAGATAATTAGCAACTTCATGATGCTGCATGTGGGTGAAAACCGAAGTTAAAACCACAAGGTCCACACTGTTATCCGCATAAGGAAAGATAAAGTTGCCAGCTTTTTTCTCGGTATCAAGGTTGTAAAGGTCATTCCTTAACGGAATAAACTTAAATACAAAATTAGGATGCTTTGGGGTTATGTTTTTTGTACACCATTCAATGCCATCGGGCACCACATCAAAACCATGATAGTTTCCCTTCTCATCCATGAACCGGGTGAGGGGAACGGCCAGGCGGCCAATACCGCAGCCTACATCCAGCACGTTACTTTGAGGCGTTAAACCGGCCTGCTTAATGCATAGCTCAACAAGGGCGTTCCCTGACTGGATAAAATCGCCAGACCCTGTAAAAATAAGCCCCCTTGGCGGGGCAAGCGGATGACGTTTACCGGTGATCTGTTCAAAAAGGTCGATGGGGAAATACACCATGCGCCTGGCAATCCTGCGCATTTTTGGTGAAAGAAAATAATATAACCTGCGGGCAATCATCTGGTGCAATGATACTGTTTTGACATGGTTTGTGCCTGTTTTATTTGGTGATCAGTACGTATTATTCTTCATGCCCGGCAGCGTTACATGATGTAGAAATCGTCTGCTTTTATCGGGTCAGGAACCTTATCGTGACCGATCAGTTGTTTGATATTTATTTCAATAGTGCGTGCAATGGCAGTAACGGCAATATCTGTAACATGGTTCCTGAAAGG
>JAZKGM010000180.1:0-10021 GCA_040385895.1 Bacteroidota bacterium | reverse complement strand
ATCTTCTTATCGAGCCTGTGCAGGCTCAGCCCAAGCACAGGATCAGGATTTGCATCAAACGCATATTTAAATGCATTGGTGAGCAGCTCGTTCACGATGAGCGAGAGGGGAACGGCCTTATCGGCAGCTATGCTCACGGGCTCGAGGTTAAGCATAAGGCGCATCGTATGGCGGGTATAGCCATAGCTTAGCATCAGCTCTTCCGAAAGCTCACTGATAAATACATCGATGCGCGCAAGGGTGATCTCCTCGTTCAGGTAAAGCTTGCGGTGCACCACGCTCATGGCCTGCACCCGGTCGGCTGTTTCTTTGATCGCTTTTTTGGCAACAGGATCTTTAAGCTGCTTATGGTATAAGAGCAGCAGCCCCGAAAGCTGCTGGAAATTGTTCTTGGCCCGGTGGTTCATCTCCCGCATCATCAGCTCTGTTTGCTGCTTGCTTTTGCGTTTCTGGTAATAAGCAAACAGGATAACCGAGATAATAACCAGCGAAAAAGCAAGGATCACTTTTGTGATCAATACACCGGCCTCCCGCTGCTTAAGCAGCAGCTGGAACTCTTTATCTTTTTGCTCGGTCTGGTATTTAATATTCAGGTCGTGAATGGTCTTAAGCTGCTCTTCCCTGTTCATCTGCTCATACAGGGCAATGTAGCGCTCGTCAAACAACAGGGCCTGTGCATACCCGCCCAGCTGGCGGTATACTTTCCGGCTCAGCTGGTAATTTTTGAGCAGCTCCCCGCGCAGCGAATCGCGCTCACAGATCTGCCTGGCAATGAGCAGGAATTTTTCCGCTTCCCGGTATTGCCTGGTATCGGAGTATAAAGCGGCCAGCGAATTGGCCGAATTGGCAATGGCCGCTTCATCATGCTTCCGGCTTCTTATGGCATAGGCATTATTATAATACAGCAAAGCTTCCGGGTATTTTTTCATGGCCTGGTAAACCTCCCCCATTGCATTCAGGGTATTGGCTACGTGCAGCGAAAGGCCCAGCTTCTTTTTGATGCCGAGTGATCTTTCCAGGTAAAAAACCGCGCTTGCATATTGGTGCATTTCTTTATACACTTCACCGATATTGTTCAGCACAATGGCAATATCCAGCGCTATGCTAACCTTGTCATCACCGGGTTTTGTTTCTTTTTCCAGCTGCTCGAACAAGGGCAGGGCCTTTTTATAAAACAGCAGGGCCTGCCCGAAATGCCTGAGCTGGAACTGGAGCGTGCCCATGGTGTTGAGGGTGGAGCTCAGCTCGTCCTTATCGCCCATATCATCAAAAATACCGGCAGCTTCCGACAGGTTCTTTTCGGCTTTTTCATACTCTCCTTTTTTAATCAGGATCACCGCCATGTTGCGGATCACATTTCCCATCAGGTCGCGAAAGTGGTGCTTCTCTGCCAGGGCCCTGGCTTTTTCGTATTGCTCGTAGGCCAGCTCCAGCCGGCCTTCCTGCTGGTACACATATCCGATATCAACCAGGAACATCGATTCGCTGCGCAGGTCGTTCTGCTGCTTTGCTTCTTCCAGGCCCTGCATAAATGTGTGCAATGCGGCCCGGTGATCGGCAGCTTTAAGGTGTGCGCTCCCTGCAGCACGTAAGCTATCCGGATCTGTGCCCGCCTGTATTTTTAAAGCCGGCAGGAGGAGCAAAAACAACACTATACACTTCATACGGAGCCGATTAAAAAACCCATTGGAAAATAAAGAACAATCTTAGTAAATTATCACCTGATAATTACCTCCATGTCCGCTATAAAAATATTAGTTGCAGAAAATGAACTGTTAATTTCCGAGGCCATTGCATCAACGCTGGCGGATGCGGGTTACCAGGTAACAGGCCAGGTAAGCCATGGGGAAGATGCAGTTATTGCGGCAGCCGGTACACCGCCCGACCTGATCATTATGGACATTAAGCTGGACGGAAAGATGGATGGCATTGCTGCAGCCTGGCTGATCAGGAAGCAAAAAGAAATACCCCTGATCTACCTCACGGATATGGACGATAAGCAAACAATAAGCAGGGCCAGGCAAACCAACCCTTCGGCTTACCTGCTTAAGCCGTTTAACGACAGGCAGCTGCTTACCAGCATCAACCTGGCCCTGTACAACCGCAGCCATAACAGGGAGGCCGAGCCGGCAGATGCCATGGTGCCCGCAGATGTGCATTATGTGATCAGGGATGTTTTTTTTATTAAGAATAAAAAAGGCAACATGGAAAAGGTGAAGCTGGAAGACATTAATTACATTGAGGCTTCGGGCGCCTATACCTATGTTTACACCGATACGGATAAGCACACCCTGATCATGAGCCTGAACCATGTGCTCGACAGCATTACGCTCCCCTCTTTTGTGAGGGTGCATAAATCGTATGGCATCAACATCGAAAAGGTGACGGAAATTAAAGGGAACCTGTTCAGAAAATAAACAGGCGCGTTCAGAAAATTTATTACCGGGTTTTACGCCCCTGGTATTGTTTCGCAGCGGTACAACCAACACTGCTATGTTAAACACCAATCATCCTTTTTTTGCATGCATTGCTTTTTTCCTGCTTACCGTGGCATGCAACGGGCAGCAGGACGCCAGCCAGGCTGTGTATATCACTGCAACCGGCAATACCTACCACAGGCATACCTGCCGGTACCTGGGTGAGCCCTGTGTTCCTGTGCAGGTTGAAGATGCCGTAGTTAAAGAATACATGCCCTGCTCCGATTGCATGGGGGCTAATTAGCCAATGGACACAGCCGCAAAAGCCGGGTGAATGAATTAAGCAATGCTGCCAAACCTACAAAATAGATCCGGATCGCTTTATGTATACATACTGCGCTGCGCAGACGGGTCGTATTATGTTGGCATTACGAATGATATTAACAAGATGCTTAAAGAACATAACGAAGGAGTGAACAAAGGTGCATACACTTATAATAAACGCCCTGTCGGGCTTGTTTATTGGCAGAACCTCAGCGATCATAACCAGGCCATTGAATAAGGTGCCGGCTTCATGCTGGATTGAAGTGGTTAAGCAGGTAAAGACCTGAACTTATCCCGGTAAAAGGTCGGTGAACCAGAAACAGCTTGTTTCCCCGTTGTGGTGGTATTCCTTGTATACGGTTTCTCCCTTTTGAAAGTTTACAGGTTGCTTAAACAAAGGGCCGTCAAAGCAGAAGGTATGGAACTCTCCGTTCTCCCCGCAAGGGTCGATACCCGCAGGAAGCGCGTTGATAAAATCCCGGTCCAGCATTCTTCCGGCAAATGCTTCAGGAAGCAGGGAAGCATTTACACATACCACGATGGCTTTAAAGCCTTGTGCAATAAATTCATTCATCAGGCTTAGCGTGTCCTGTTTCCATAATGGAAAAACAGCCGTGATCCCATGAGGTTGGAGTTGTTGTTCGCGGTATTTCCGCAGGTCGTCTAAAAAAATATCCCCGAATGCAGCATGGGTAAATCCTGAACCTTTAAGTCGTGTCACCGTTTCAAGCATCAATTCTTCATATTGATGGTTGGTGGGTTGTTCGGGCAGTTCTATGGTGCTGTGGTCAATGCCTATTGCATTCAGCTGTTGCTCCAGCAATTCCCTTCTCACCCCGTGCATGCTCACCCGGTTATGGTGTGTATTTACAGCAGTAAGCAGATGGTGCACCTCATAGGTTTCATGCTTAAGCAGCTGATGCAGCGCCATGGCCGAATCTTTTCCGCTGCTCCAGTTAAAATAGGTTTTATGTTGCATTGCTTGCTGGTTCCGGCTTCAAGTATACATAATAAAACAGGAGCCCGAAAGCTCCCGTTCTTATCATTACAAAGAACACTTTACAGCGTATTGCAGTTGTTTTAGGTTATGTTGTAGACCAGTGCAGATAAGAAACGCCACAGATTTCACAGATACAGCGTCCAGTTAAGTGCTTCCCTGATCACTGATCATTAATTGAATGTAAGGAAAAGTTGCCTTGCAACTCTTTAGCTTAAATCTGTGTAATCTGTGGCACTTCCTCAATTCTTGTGGAATTGCTTTAAAAAAACACATAAAAAAAGCCCGGATCAACCGGGCTTCTGTATTTAAGATAAAAGTATTTTTATTGTAAGGTCACCACTTCTTCGCCTGCTTCGTTGATCAGGCCCCTGCGGCCGTTAAGGGCAACAATGGCCAGGCCGTTCTTAAAGGGACCGATGAAATCGTATTTAACAGGAATGTATTCTTCGCCTGCTTCGTTAATAAAACCATACTTGCCTGCGATCTCTACTTTTGCGCGGCCTTTTTCCCACGGGTAGATCTGGTCGTATTTTACGGGAACAAACTCTTCACCGCTTTCGTTGATAAAGCCATATTTTTTATCCTTTTCTACTTTAGCAATGCCGTTTTTAAAAGGGAATATGATATCGTAGCCCGAAGCCGGTTTTCCTTTTTGTGCAAATGCTGCTGCCGATATAAAAAATACGATACTGAATACTAATCCTCTCATTCCTGTTCTTTATGATTACGCCAAATATATCTATTTAGCTATTTATTTAAAAATTGATGCAATGAAAGCATAAAATTACTCATTATCAAACAAAAAGTTAAGCTGTTTAGCGCCTGCGCTTTTTGCGCTGAACGGTTTTCTGCTCATCCTTACGGGCTCCTTTTTTGGCTGCGCCCCCTTTCTTTTTGCCTTTCGGCTCTGCGCGTTTGCTTACGTTCCGCTTGTACGAATCGCCAACCATCTCCAGGTCGATCTGCCTGCGCTGCAGGTCGGCATTGCGCACGATCACATCCACCTCTCCGCCCAGCTGGAATGTTTTTTTGGTGCGCCTTCCAATGATCCATTGGTTGGACGCATCGTATTCATAAAAATCATCGGTGAGGTTGGCCATGCGGATCATGCCCTCGCATTTGTATTCGGTGATCTCGACATAAATGCCCCACTCGGTAACACCTGAAATAATGCCTTTGAACTGCTCGCCAATAAACTGCTTGATGTATTCCACCTGCTTGTATTTTACCGAGGCACGCTCGGCATCGGCAGCCTGGATCTCCATTTGCGAAGAATGTTTGCTTCTTTCCTCGTATTCTTTTTCGTTGGCCGAATTGCCCTTGTTCAGGTATGAGAACAATAAGCGGTGCACCATCAGGTCGGGATACCTGCGGATGGGTGAGGTAAAGTGGGTATAAAAATCGAAGGCCAACCCGTAATGGCTGGTTTTGGTGGTGGTGTAATAGGCTTTCATCATGCTTCGCACCGCCATGTTCTGCACAATGTTCTGCTCAGGCTTGCCTTCCACTTCGGTTAAAATATCGTTGAAGGAATTGGCAATGGCTTTTTGCGAGTAGGTTTGGATGCTGAGCCCGAAACGGGAAGCAAACAGGTTGAACAGTTTCAGTTTTTCTTCACTGGGTGGTTCATGCACCCTGTAAACGAAGGTCCTGGGCTTGTCCTTGCTTTTCATTTTAAATACGAACTCGGCCACTGTCCTGTTGGCCAGCAGCATAAACTCTTCGATCATCTTATGCGCATCTTTGCGGATCTTTTTATAGATGCCAACGGGCTTAAAGTTTTCATCCAGTTTAAACTTTACCTCTTCGGTTTCAAAGTTCACCGCACCATTCTTAAAGCGCTTCTGGCGAAGGACCAGGGCAATGTCGTTGAGCGTATTTATTTCACCGGCAAAATCGCCTTCCTTGCTTTCAATGCGTTCCTGCGCTTCTTCGTAGGCAAAACGCCTGTCGCTGTATATCACTGTTTTCCCGATCCAGGTATCGAGCACTTCGCCCTGGTCGTTCATTTTAAACACGGTGGAAAAGGTGAGCTTTTCTTCCTGCGGGCGTAAAGAGCACACCCCGTTTGAAAGTTTTTCGGGAAGCATGGGCACTGTGCGGTCAACGAGGTAAACGGAGGTGGCGCGCTCAAAGGCTTCATCATCCAAACGGCTGCCGGGGGTTACATAATGCGAAACATCGGCAATGTGTACACCGATCTCCCAGTTGCCATCGCCTGTTGGCTGAATGGAAAGTGCATCGTCAAAATCCTTTGCATCTTCCGGATCAATGGTAAATGTGGTGATCTTACGGAAGTCCCTTCGTTTAGCGATCTCTTCGTTGCTTATTTTATCGGGAATGGCCTGCGCTTCACGTTCTACATCGGCAGGAAAATTGATCTCAAAGCCAAACTCGGCAATGATCGCGTGCATTTCGGTATTGTGTTCGCCAGGGCGACCCAGCACTTCGATCACTTCTCCTTCGGGGTTCTTTTTTTCGTTGCTCCAGTTATGGATCTTCACCAGCATTTTTCGATTGACCTGCTTTGCCGGCCGGGATAAAAATATCCGTTTTCATGTGCCGGTCGTCTGGCGATACAAAGGCAAAGTTATGGCCCATTTCAAGCACGCCTACAAATTCGCTTTTTTTGCGCTCGGTCACTTCCACCACTTCTCCTTCGCGGTGGTTGCCGTTCTTTTTGCTGAACAGGTTCACTTTAACCGTATCGCCATGCAAAGCGGTGTTCAGGTTTTCGGAGCTGATGTAAATATCATCTCTTTCTGCCTTCTCAACTTTTTCTGCCTTTTCTGCTTTTTCTTCCACCTGCGGGATCACAAAACCGGCTCCGCGCTGGGTAAGCTCGAGGCGGCCTGTAATAAACTCGTTGACAAAAACGGCC
This sequence comes from Bacteroidota bacterium, assembly GCA_040385895.1. GTDB lineage: Bacteria > Bacteroidota > Bacteroidia > UKL13-3 > UKL13-3 > UBA6183. The sequence continues at coordinate 3,399 of JAZKGM010000180.1, read as the reverse complement.
AGGTATTTACCTGGCATTACTTCTTCTATGTATCCTTCTTTTTCCAATGCTTTAAGCGTGCGGATAATATGATCTTTTGCCTCTGTACTTTCTGAGCCGAGGCTTGCTGCTATTTGTTTGTAGTTGAATGACTTTTTGCGGTTATGAGCAAAAAGCTTCTCCATTTCTTTACGTACAAACTTTAAATTGGTTTCTTTTTTCATTCTATATGTAATGAACAAAACAACCCTGTGTTGTCCTGCTTTTTTATTGATATGCACCGGTAAGCTAAAATTTGTGGCTTACTGTTGCGGGTAAACTTATAAACGGTATGTGATTAAATAGTGAACAACCTGCTAAAGGCATATGGAACGCCTGTTACTTTCCGGGTTTCATAATCATAACAAACCATACCGGTTTTGGCTTCGCACACCAGCTTGCTGTTTTGATGATTGGTGAACCTGTAATATAAATCAAAGCCTTTTGGCGTGAACTCTGCTGCTGTTACTTCTATGTTCACTACATCGCCATAAAAGCACTCGCTTTTAAACACAATGGCCGAATCGCCCATGATCACAGATGTGCCGGCCAGGTCCATTTCACTGTACCCCAGGTGTGCAAAAAACCGCAGGCGCGCTTCGTGCATGTATTTTAAATAGGCATCATTGCTTAAATGATTGCCATAGTTGATGTCGGATATACGAACCTCGATAAGCGTTGCAAAATTGAAGGTAAGAGGCAGGGTAAGTTTGATACGGGCCATTTGAGGAGGTTGGAGGTTTGAATAAGGGATTAAGAGATTAAGGAATTAGGAGATTAAGGGATTAGGATGTAGAGAGGAAGTCATCGTTAATAACAAATAATATAATAGTTACGCGTCAGTCTATAGATACTCGGCATTAATAAACAATAACAGTTTCCTGTAAGTATATCCATTCAATAATGAAGCGTAGCAGCAAAGCCGGGAACCAACCCCTGATCCTTAAATTAACTAACAATGATGTCACTTTCATCCAGCAGGTCTTCTCCCCTGAAGCGCAGCAATAACTGGGCCACGGTAACCACATCTTTCTGGCAGTATATTTTTATGCGTTCCAGGTCTTTATCGTTCCAGTAAACGGTCCAAACCTGGCTGCCGTCAATATCATCTTTGGGGGTTGGAATATCAAAGGCAGTAGCCAGCAGTTCGAGCGAAGTAAAGCTCTTGAAATCGCCAAACTTCCAAAGCTCCATCGTATCCAGGTGGTTCACCTCCCATGGCTTTTTGCCTGCCATGTTCAGCAGGTTGGGGATCTCCACCCGGTTGAGCAACATGCGCCTGCACAGGTACGGAAAGTCGAACTCCTTACCATTGTGTGCGCAAAGCAGGTTGGTGGGGTCGTCAAAATGACGGTCGATAAGCTGTGCAAATTCCTGCAACAACATTTTTTCATCATCGCCATAAAAGGATTTAAGCCTGAACTGCCAGTAGTTTCCACTGCGGTTAAAAAAGCCCACCGAAATGCAAATGATCTTTCCAAACTCGGCATAGATCCCTGCGCGGGGATATACATCGCCTGCCGTCTGATCTTCGCTTTTCTTAATAAACACAGCTTTTTTGTCCCATAAATGCTGCCACTTTTCGGGCACATCTCCAAAGCTTGGGTATTGCGGTACGGTTTCAATATCGAGTATGAGTATTTTAGTGAGGTCGAGGTGTTGAAGCATAGGAGTAGGTATAAAAAATTTGAGTATGTAATCCTTTATTTGGAATATCTGATCCGGGTTTCGTTGACCGAATATAAAAATATCTTTTCATACTTAACAAATCACACCGCACATGATCTGTATTTTTTCACAACATGGCTAATGTGTCTTGTTGTCGATCAACCTGTTGTTGTATTGCTGGATCACCGCTTTCAGGTACCATTCGAGGCTATCTTTTCTAGCCTTTAGCGATTCCGCACCCACGAGGTTCTTTCTCAAAAAAGTATCCGTTTGCAGGTTATAAAAAGCACTTGTTCTATCTCCGTCAAATTTCAGCACATAAGGATGATCGATGAGCTGGTAGATGCCATTATCATACTGAATGGCATACTTGCTTGCAAAGCTGAAATAGGGTGTTTCGTTTGGCAAACACCGGTTCATGATCTCATCGCAGATATTGAGCTGCGATATGGTGTTGTTCATTTCTTTATTCACAGGCATTGAAGGGTCGAAAACTAAAAGCGGGATGGCATATTTACCGGCACTGGTGAGGTATTGCTGCTGCTGGTTTTCGCTGCTGTGATCGGCCGTGATAATAAACAGGGTATTGGCATACCAGGCTTGCTTTTTAGCGGATTCAAAAAAACGTTTTAAAGCAAAATCGGTATATGCTATTGTGGCATGTATGGGCAGCGGACCACCTTTAAACACCCCTGCGTATTGCGATGGCAGCTTATACGGATGATGAGACGATAAAGTAAATAAGGTGCTGTAAAAGGGCCGGGATTTAGTAGCCAGCTGATCACTGAAATATTGCAGGTAAGGTTCATCATAAATGCCCCAGGTTCCGTCAAAATCTTTCTGCCTGTCGGGGTATTCGTTCAGCCCGTAATATTTACCGGCACCCGTGTTGGCAATAAACTGGTCGAAGCTCATGGTGCCGTTCTTGCCCCCGTGATAAAAGCTCACATCATAACCTTGCTTTGCCAGGTAATAACCGGTACTGTGCAGCCTGTTCGATTTATAGAAACTGTTCATCAGGTCGCCCGGCATCCAACCCGGCATGGCCGACAGGATGGCTGGAATACCTTCGATGCTTCGCTTCCCGTTGGAGTACGCATTCATGTATACCGTACTCTGCTGCATCAAAGAATCTAAAAAAGGCGTGTAGCCTTTGTTCTTGTTATAATAGCCCACGTATTCTTTTCCCAGGCTTTCTACAATAAGCAGAACAATGTTCTTCTTCCGGCTTAATAACGCATGATCCACTGTTTTTTCGGGATTAAAGGTTGCGGCTGCTTCCTCATCGCTCATGTAATTTTTGCGATCGACCCCTACCTGTTCAAGGGTTAATAAGAACTGGAAAGGGGTATTCAAAGTAAGCGGCATCAGTTCCGGTGATGTTAACCGTGCGGCATCTAAGGTGTTTAAAGGTTTCAACCCCAAACTTCCCCTTGCACCTAAAAAGGCAAGTGATGCACATACCAGCAATAACAGGCATTGAATAAAAAATCCTTTTGCATTCTTGATCACAGCACCTTGTTTCAACACCGGATAATATTTCCAGGTGAGCCAGGTGCATACCAGCAACAAAACAGCCAGGTGCCAGTAATCGAGCACATAAGCGAGCGGGGATGCATTTTGTGCCGATTGAAGCCTGAGCATTTCCATGCCACTTCGTTTTCCGCTGAATGCAAAATATCCTGCATCGATAAAATTAAGCAGCAGGCAGGT
>JAZKGM010000179.1:0-2873 GCA_040385895.1 Bacteroidota bacterium | reverse complement strand
CGTTTATTGTAAAAACCATGCTTGGTTTCAGGGGCGAAATTGTGCAGGAAATGAACCCTTTAACAATGGTAATAGCCCGAAGCAGCAATAATATCCAGGTGATTGGCTTTGGAATTGCGCTTATCGGTACCTGTATGGTTGCGGGATGTATTGCGCTTATCGCTTTCAGGATAAAAACATTTCGCCTGTACCATGCATTTATGGCCATCATCCTGATAAGCCTTGCATTAAATACGATTTCGGTATTTGGCTGGGCCCGGAAATTTGCAAAAGAAGGTGAAACAGTGAACAGCCTTTTAAGCAGCATTACCCGGAACACAAAACCCACCGATCACATCCTGGTGGTGGCCGATACCTGGGTGCACCTGGAAGCTTCCTGCTCCGGGCTTCCTTCGTATTTAAGGCTGAAAACCGGCCGCGACAACCTTTATGGCCAACCGGTTTCTCTTGATGGAAAAAACCCTGCATCGCAGGCCGACAGCGTCTTCTATACCATTTATAAAAAGTATACGCCAGCAACACCTTATCCATGTATCGTGTTTTTCCCGGAAACAGAACAGCTGTTCGCAGCAGATACATCCCTTCACTTTAACACCAGGTTGTATAACCGTGCCGCATTAAACAACGGCTATGTGGTGTATTCTTTAAAATAGCTCACATTTCCCTTATAAAAGTATATCTTGAATTTGAAGGACTTGCTGTGGCACGCTGTTCACAGCATGCAAATACGTATATTATGCGATTGGAGCAGATAAGCGGGTTGTTAATTTTACGCCTTTAATGATAACATGAAAATAAACGTAGCCATTGTTGAAGATAATAACGAGATCCGCACCGGGTTGATGATGATCGTAAATACCACAGATGAACTGGAATGCAGGCAAACGTTTACCAATGCAGAAGATGCGATACGAATACTTCCTTTGAGTTGTCCTGATATTGTGCTGATGGATATTGACCTGCCGGGAATAAATGGAATTGAAGCCATTAAAAAACTGAAGGAACAATGCAAGAACACCTTGTATATGATGCTTACGGTATATGAAGATGATGACAAGATCTTCAATTCACTAAAAGCCGGTGCAAGTGGGTACATGCTAAAAAAAACATCCCCCAATCAACTTGTAGATGCTTTAAAAGACCTGGCCAATGGCGGCTCTCCCATGAACACCCAGATAGCAAGAAAGGTGGTAGAATCGTTTCAGCAACACAGGCAAAAAAAACTGAGCAATACAGAAGAACTGACCAGGCGCGAGATCGAATTGCTTGAACTGCTATCGAAAGGATACCGCTATAAAGAAATTGCCGACAAGCTCTTTATCAGCCAGGATACCGTGAGAACACACATCCGGAACATTTACCTGAAGCTCCAGGTAAATTCAAAGATCGAAGCCATTAACAAGGTATTCGGGTCTTAATTGTTTCACAAGAGGCTTTTGCACCACCAACACTTCGTTATACAAACGCAGCCGTTATTGTATTGGCAGCCTGGCATGCAATGACCACGGCATCCAATCACCGCACATTTTCCCTTTTCATAATTACGTATTTCATGCGATAGCCGTTTGGTTCAGGGATGGCAACTTTGAATCATCAAACCAATATCAAACCAAATGATGAAAAAGCTATTTACAAACCTTCTTCTTATTGCCTGTTCCTATGTTGCCCAGGCACAACCACAACTCCAAAGCTCAATGATTGAAACCGGAACAAGCTACAGCCTGTATTCGTTAGCCAATGTTGATGCGGATCACATCAGGTCTTCGGGCGCCAACGCCACATGGGACATCAGCACTGCTGCCAAAACCAAAGTTGCAACCATCAGCTTTGTAACAGCAGCTTCTACCCCCTATGCAAGTACATATCCCGATGGCAATTTTGCCATGAAATATGAAACAGGAACAAACGCTACCTATTCCATTTTCAAACTCACCTCAACCGGGCTCGACATGCTTGCCGACCAGCTTGGAGGGACCTCTGTAAATTATACAAACCCACGTAACCTGCTTAAGTTTCCTTTATCTTTTTCAGACACTTATACGGATGATTACCAGAAAACGGGACAGCAGGTTAAAACATTGAGAAATACGTATGATGCCTACGGAACAATGAATACCAGCCTTGGAATGTTGAACCAGGTTGTGCGTGTATTACAGGTGAATGGCGATGGGGATACTTCTGCCATCTGGTGGTGGGTGAGTAACGGCAAAATGAATCCAGTGCTCCAGGCCGATGGCAACGGGATCTTTTACTGGGAATCAGAAAACGCAACCGGCTTTGCCGAATACAATAAAACGCTCCGTTGCACTGTTTATCCGAATCCATCCAATGGGCTGTTCACCTTCGTGCCTGCAACACCACAGCCATGCACCCTATCCATTACCGATGTTACCGGTAAAGTTATTTACACAGGCACCCTACTGAGCGGATCAATTGTAGATCTGGGCGCTTTTAAACCGGGCGTCTATTTCTATACGGTAACAAATAACCTCAACCAGGCATCGCGTGGAAAGCTGGTTAACGAATAGCAGCAATCGGTCATTTTTAAACTCAGCAACCTTTATAATATGAAAAAACTACTGATAACAGGTGCATGCTTATTAAGCCTTATAAGCGCTTATGCACAAAAAGAATTTACGCAGGAATGGAAAACCGAATTTCCCGTGAACACACAATGGAGATTAATAAATGAGGACCGCACCATGGCATTGGGTGGCGACCTTGCCGAAATAGCCATGATGGATGCCACAACAGGAAAGCTGATGTGGAAGATGAACATAAAGGAAAGAACCGGCCAGAAAAAAGCGAAAGACTGGAATTGGGATAAAGATGCAAAAACGGTTTGGGTGGATGTGAAGGGTGAAAAAAAGGAT
>JAZKGM010000178.1:0-4471 GCA_040385895.1 Bacteroidota bacterium | reverse complement strand
AAAAAAGACACCTCGTTCTTCCGCCAGGGAGCAGAATCAATGGAAATATTTATGGCTAAGATCGATCCTAAAAAGATCCTGCCTAATGATTACGAATACCTGGGTAAATTATACAGCCGCATCCCGGGAAAAGACAGCCTTGCCGTAGCCTATATGCAAAAGGCCATTGAGCTTGCTCCTGAAAAAATCGAATTGAACAAAGAAGCAGCCATGGTGTTCAACCGCCTTAAAAAATTCGACCAATCCGTTGTTTACTTTGAGCGTTATATTGCTAAAGCCAATAAAATTACCCCTGCCGATTATTACTTATTAGGCATGGCGGCTTATTACGGAAAACAATATCCAAAGGCCGATAGTGCTTTTGCAAAACTCATCGAAGTAAAGCCTGATTATGCAGATGGCTATTACTGGCGAGGAAACGTGCAAGGTGCGATGGATCCGGATGCTAAGGATACCCTTGCTAAATATAACCACGAAAAATACATCAGTATGGTGGAAGCCACCCCCGAAAAATATAAAAAGAATCTCATTACCTCATACAGTTACCTCGGATTCTATTACATCAGGCAGGAGAAAAATGCAATGGCAAAAAGTTATTACAGCAAAATCCTGGCCTTGGATCCAAATAACAAAGACGCTAAAGAATACCTCAAACAGTTAAAATAAAAAAAGCTCCTTCGGGAGCTTTTTTTTATAATGTATTAAATAGTTTGTTCACTTCGCTCACCAAAGCGCCCAGGTGTTCCCTGGCCTCATCAATAAGGGCAGGTAGTTCCGTTTTATCATTCTCGGGCTTGGCAAGCTGTTCGATCTGCAATAAAATACCGGTGGCGTATTCATCGCCCAGCATCTGGATAGGGGCCTTAATTTTATGGGCCGCTGAGGCCATCATGTGGTAATTGCCTTCCTTAAAATAGTTCCCGATGCTCTCCACCTCAACCGGTGTGGTATTTAAAAACATCTGGAGCATTTCTTTGATAAAAGACTCATCATCACCTGCAATCGTTTTTAAATAAGATAAGTCAATACTGACTTGTTTCATACGCGTTAACCCTATATTTGTTGCAAATTAATGCTAATTTTTAATTGGCTGGTTTCTTTTTAGCAAAAATGAAAAATAAAGGCATTTGCAACTTAAGTGTTATTCCCCTTCGTAAGGCACCGGAAAGCGGCAGTGAAATTGCTTCGCAACTTTTATTTGGTGATGTTTTTACCATAAACAGCGAACCCGTGAACGACTGGATCGCGATCACAACAGATTACGATAATTACACCGGTTACATCAGCCTGAAACAATTTGCGCCATACAATGAAGAGATCACTACATGGCAAACCATTACCTCCTATCCTTTTGCATTATTAAATAACAAGCGGGGGAATATCATGCTGCCCCCCGGAAGTACTGTTCCGGTTTCATCACCCTTTACGATCGGCAACGAGGCGTATTCGCTGAATAATGTACATGAAAAGAAACTGGCATTAACAGATATTGAACCCGTTGCTGAGCAATATTTAAATACGCCTTATTTGTGGGGCGGCAAAACACCTTTTGGTATTGATTGCAGCGGGCTAACCCAAATGGTTTTTAAGCAATGTGGCATTGATTTACCGCGCGATGCTTACCAGCAGGCAGAAGTGGGCGAAACCATTGCGTTTGTGGGTGAGACCCGGGTTGGCGACCTTGCTTTTTTTGATAACGAAGCGGGACGGATCACCCATGTGGGCATTATGCTGTGTGGGCAGAAAATTATTCACGCCAGCGGGCGGGTGCGGATTGATGATCTTGATCATTATGGCATTATGAATGTTGACCAAAAACAATATTCCCATAAATTGCGCATTATAAAACGCTTATTCTAACACAAAAACACATAACATGACAATTCAAAAAGGCGAAAAAGCGCCAGCATTCAAATTATTCAATACCGATAAAAAAGAAGTTTCATCAGAAGATTTTAAAGGCAAGAACCTGATCGTACACTTTTTTCCACTGGCATTTACCGGTGTGTGCACCACCCAGTTATGTACTGTTCGGGATTCCATCGGCTCCTATAAAAATGACAAGGCGGATGTGGTGGCCATTTCGGTTGATTCATTATTTACCTTAGGTAAGTTCAAAGCCGAACAAAACCTGCAATTCGACCTGTTGAGCGATTTCAATAAGGAAGCTTCCAAAGCATTTGGCGCCTTGCACGAAACTTTTCCGGCCTTTGGCATGCAGGGTGTATCAAAACGCGCGGCTTTTGTTATCGACAAAGAAGGCACCGTTCAATATGCGCAGGTGCTTGAAACACCGGGCGATCTTCCTGATTTTGCTGCTATAAACGAAACACTTGCCGGTTTAAACTAACTTTTTGTTCAGGGAAATTTGCATCATAAAGTTATAGGCTTATATTTGCACTTCCTAAACGGAAAATGGTTTCGTAGCTCAATTGAATAGAGCATCTCACTACGGATGAGAAGGTTCGGGGTTTGAATCCCTGCGAGACCACACAACAATAAGAATCCCGGACGTAATTGCCCGGGATTTTTTATTTTCGTACTTCATGGCGTTATAACTTATTATTATCGTTTGTTTAGAGGTATTATTATTGTTGGTAAATCGTCTGAAACCGTTGAGGATTTCACCCTAGTTTTGCCCAAAAAAATATAAAATACACCGTACAAGATGACAACACATACCAACGAAACCGAACACATTGAATGCCTGATCGTAGGCAGCGGACCTGCAGGCTACACGGCTGCTATTTATGCGGCACGTGCTGATATGAAACCTGTGGTTTATGCCGGAATGCAGCCCGGTGGACAGCTAACGATTACCACTGATGTAGAGAACTACCCGGGTTATCCCGATGGCATTATGGGACCCGAAATGATGGAGAACTTCCGTAAACAGGCAGAGCGCCTGGGTACAGACGTGCGTTATGGAATGGTAACCTCGGTTGATTTTAGCGGTTCGGCCCCTTTTAAAGTGATCGTTGATGAGAAAAAAGAAATACTGGCAGAAACCATCATCATTTCAACAGGAGCATCGGCAAAATGGCTGGGCATCCCTAGCGAAGATAAACTGAATGGAAAAGGCGTATCGGCCTGTGCCGTTTGCGATGGGTTCTTTTTCCGCGGTAAAGATGTGGCCATTGTAGGAGCCGGGGATACGGCCTGCGAAGAAGCCAGCTATTTAGCCAAGATCTGTAACAAGGTTTATATGATCGTGCGCAGGGATGAGTTCCGTGCATCGAAAGCCATGCAGCACCGCGTACAAAACACACCGAATATCGAAATACTGTTCAATACCGAAACAGATGAAATACTGGGTGAAAACAAAGTAGAAGGTGTGCGTGTTAAGAATAACCAAACCGGGGCAACAAGAGAAATAAGCATCCAGGGATTTTTCGTGGCCATAGGACATCAACCAAATACAGAAGTGTTTAAACCATACATTACCATGGATGAAACGGGTTACATCAAAACAATTCCCGGAACCAGCAAAACCAATGTAGAAGGTGTTTTTGCATGCGGTGATGCCCAGGATAAGATTTACCGCCAGGCAGTAACAGCAGCAGGAAGCGGATGTATGGCCGCACTTGATGCAGAAAGATACCTTTCGGCAAAACATGCCCCGATGCTTGCAGAATAATAACAATATGAAATACCTTTTTATCGCTTTTACAGCACTTCTTTTTTCGTTAAACAGTTATGCGCAAAGCAGCTGCTGCACCCTGAACACAGGTAATGCAAATGCCATGCTGGCCATGAATGAGGACTTTGCAAAACAGCATGCCGAACCGTTGGCATTTAAGCTCGAAAAACCATTGGGTGAGCTGATTGAAATGCCGGCTAAGGACGGCAAAAATGCAAAGGCATATTTTATCAGATCGAAGAAAAAAAGCAACAAATACATTTTTGTCTTTCACGAGTGGTGGGGATTGAACGACCACATCAAAAGGGAATCAGAGCACTTATACAACAGCTTTAAAAATGTAAATGTTATTGCCATCGACCTGTATGACGGGGGTGTTGCGGCCACACGGGAAGAAGCCCAAAAACTGGCAGGCGGACTGGAAGATGCACGTGCACGCGCCATTATTAAAGCCGCCTTCGATTATGCAGGAACAAATGCAGAGGTGGCCACATATGGATTTTGCATGGGTGGTGCATGGAGCCTGCAGGCTGCACTTATCGGGGGGAATAATGTGGATGCATGTGTAATGTATTACGGTATGCCCGAAATGGACGTGGAGAAGCTTAAAACATTACAAACGGATGTATTGGGAATTTTTGCCGAAAAAGACAATCACATCAACGTAGAAACGGTAAAAAACTTTGAAGCAAAAATGAAAGAGGCCGGTAAAGACATTGTGGTTTATAATTACGTGGCCGAACATGCATTTGCCAATCCCAGCAACCCGCAATACAACGCAGAAGCCACAAAAGATGCATTCATAAAAGCATCGGCCTATTTATCTAAACG
>JAZKGM010000177.1:0-2964 GCA_040385895.1 Bacteroidota bacterium | reverse complement strand
TACCTGCTAAAAAGCGTGAACCTCAGCCCATGGATTATGGCTTTGTGGGGGATGTGAATGCCGCGGATATTAATATTGACATACTGAAAAGCTTGCTCGATCAGGGCATGTTCCCTGTGATTTCACCCATTACACATGATGGGAACGGGCAGCTCCTGAACACCAATGCAGATACCATTGCGGCAGCACTTGCCATTGCATTAAGCAATGCTTATGAAACCGCTCTGTATTACTGTTTTGAAAAAAAAGGGGTATTGAGCGACCTTTCAAATGACTATTCGGTGATCGAGCAATTGAGCAACACTGCCTATAAGGAGTTAAAAAACAAACAACTGGTTCATGCCGGTATGATCCCGAAGCTGGACAATGCTTTTGAAGCTTTAACCAGAGGCGTTCAGCAGGTAGTTGTTCTCCACGCCAAACAAATAAACGATGCACATGCAGGAACACGACTGGTTGAATAATGTATACCACGAAACGGTAAACCGTTTGCAGGAACTGGTCGCAACCCCTTCGTTGAGCAAAGAAGAAGGAGGGGCGACCCTCTTGTTTGAAAACTGGATGAAGGCTGACGGCATTGCCTATGTACGTAAGGGAAATAACCTTATTGCGCGAAGTTTATACACGGATCACAGCAAGCCTGCGATTCTTTTAAACTCGCACCTGGATACGGTAAAACCGAATGCAGGATATACCAAAGACCCGTTTAATGCGGTCATTGCAGGGGAGAAATTATACGGGCTTGGGAGCAATGATGCAGGTGGGGCGTTGATGTGCCTGTATGCAGTGTTCAAACAGTTTTACCGCAGCGAAGATCTAAAATATAACCTGGTGTTTGCTGCAACAGCCGAAGAAGAGATCTCGGGCCGGAACGGAATAGAAAGCATTATAACGGAGATTGAACCTATAGACCTGGCTGTTGTGGGCGAGCCCACGCAAATGCACCTTGCAGTGGCAGAAAAGGGCTTGCTGGTATTGGATTGCGTGGTGTATGGCAAGGCTGGTCATGCTGCACGGAACGAAGGGGAGAACGCCATTTATAAAGCATTGAAAGACCTTGCCTGGTTTCAGTCCTTCTCCTTCCCGCTTGTATCAGGTACATTGGGTGAAGTAAAAATGAGCGTCACCATGATCGAAGCGGGAACGCAACACAACGTAGTTCCTGCCGAATGTAAATTTACGGTTGATATCCGCTGTACCGATGCATATACCCATGAAGAACTGCTGGATATTATTAAAGCGCATACCAGCTGCGCGATCAAACCACGGTCATTGCGCTTAAAACCATCTGCTATTTCAATGGATCATCCCATTGTAAAAGCAGGAATTAAGCTGGGAAGGAATGCCTATGGTTCACCCACTACTTCCGACCAGGCTTTGATGCCTTTTACATCACTTAAGATCGGGCCTGGCGATTCAGCACGCTCGCACCAGGCCGATGAGTTTATTTATTTGCAGGAGCTGAAAGAAGGCATTCAGCTTTATCATCAATTGTTAACATCCATTTTATATTAATATGAAACTCTGGCAAAAAGAGCACACCAGCACTTCTGAAAAAATAGAAGCATTCACCGTTGGCCGCGACAAGGAATTCGACATGCTGCTTGCGCAATATGATGTGGAAGGTTCGCTGGCGCATACAGCAATGCTGTGCAGCATAGGATTACTTAGAGAAGAAGAGTTAACAGAAATTCATAAAGCATTACATGCGATCCTTGTTACCATCCGCCAGGGTGATTTTAAACTGGATGAAGAAGTGGAAGATATCCATTCGCAGATTGAGCTGATGCTGACGAAAGAAATAGGAGAGGTTGGAAAAAAAATTCATAGTGGCCGTTCGCGCAACGACCAGGTGCTGGTGGATGTGAAACTCTACCTGCGTGCAGAAGTAAAAAAACTGGCTAAGCAGGTGAACGCTTTATTCAACCAATTATTGGAATTGAGCGAACAGCATAAAGCTAAATTACTTCCGGGATATACGCACTTTCAGCTGGCCATGCCATCCTCGTTCGGCTTGTGGTTTGCAGCTTATGCAGAGAGCTTAACAGACGACATGGAGTTTGTGCAAGCGGCCTACAACGTGTGCAATAAGAACCCATTGGGCTCGGGAGCCGGTTATGGTTCATCATTCCCGCTTAACCGCGGCATCACCACGGAGCTATTGCAGTTTGAAAGCATGAACGTGAATGTGGTGTATGCACAGATGACACGTGGTAAATCAGAAAGATCGGTAGCTGTGGCTTTAGCTGCTGTGGCAGCAACTTTATCTAAGCTGGCTTACGATGTATGTTTATACATGAATCAGAATTTTGCTTTTGTTTCTTTTCCCGATGATCTGACCACAGGGTCCAGCATTATGCCGCATAAAAAGAATCCCGATGTGTTTGAGCTGATCCGGGCAAAATGCAACCGCATCCAGTCGGTACCCAATGAGCTTGTTTTGCTGACGAATAACCTTCCATCGGGCTACCACCGCGATATGCAGCTTACCAAAGAGATCTTATTTCCGGCTATGGAAGAGCTGCAAGCCTGCATAGACATGACGGGGTTTATGCTGCAGCACATCATCATCAAAGACCATATCCTGGAAGATGAAAAATACACGCACCTGTTTAGCGTGGAACGCGTAAATGAACTCGTGTTGAACGGCACGCCATTCAGGGATGCCTATAAAATAGTGGGCGAAGAAATTGAAACAGGCACATTTAAAGCCGGCATGCAGGTTACACACACACATGAAGGCAGCATCGGTAATTTATGCAATGAGGAGATCAAAAAGCAGATGGCCCGCTTTTCAGATTTGTTGTATTAAATAAATATTTACATGCCAAAAAAGGATCCGGAAAATAGTCAGTTCGAGTAGCAATTGTGGCCCTGGCACAGGGTATTGCGTATCGAGAACCTAAGGTATGTTTTTCAGCTTCTCGATACGGCATCATGCAATTCTTAAATAACATAAACACA
>JAZKGM010000176.1:3621-7634 GCA_040385895.1 Bacteroidota bacterium | reverse complement strand
TAACTGGTATTCTTTAATTAAACGGTTGCTTTCTGTTTATGCTTTTTAACCTGGGCCACCAGCTTATCCATTACCAGGTCGGTTGCTGCTTCAAATGTATTCGAGTGTTCTTTTGCAAATATGGGGCTGCCGCCAACATTGATCTTAACCTCCACTGTTTTGTTTTCACCCTCCGCATCTTTTTCCACCCTCAGGTACACATCTGCATGCTGTACGCCATCGGAAAAAGTTTTTACCTTCTCTACTTTTTTAGTGATAAAATCCAACAGCTTACCATCGGCTTTAAAGTGGATTGATTGAATGTCTACTTTCATAAAGTTACTCATTTAGTTGAACCTTGCAGGTAAGCCTGTATTACCTGTATAAGTTCTGTTGTTTTACATGTGAATGAACAGGCAATATGTTATGCTCTCGGGTGCCGCATCTTGTGTATGTTCTTTAAGCGTTCAATGCTGTTGTGCGTGTAAACCTGCGTTGCCGCAAGGCTGGCATGTCCCAACAGTTCTTTTATGGCATTCAGGTCGGCCCCGTTATTGAGCAGGTGTGTTGCATAGGTATGCCGCAACACGTGCGGGCTTCGCTTTTCAATGGTGGTTACCTTGCTTAAATATAATTTAACTGTATTGTATACCATTTTTGGGTACAATTTTTCACCCGATGAAACTACGAATAAATAATCGTTTTTCAATCCGATCAGGTCTTTTTCAGCTAAGTAAGACTCAAGTTCTGTGCCTAATTCCTTTGTAATGGGTATAATGCGTTCTTTATTGCGTTTACCCAATACCTTAATGGTTTGCTGGTATGCGTTTATGTCCGGTATTTTTAGCCCGATCAGTTCGGAAAGCCTTATCCCGCAAGTGTAAAACAGCAGCAGCATCAGCCTGTCCCTTCGCCCTTCAAATGTATCGGGGAACATCCTGTCTTCTTCGTCCGCCTCTTTTGTATCATCATTTTTTGTTGCTTTTGTGTGCTTATCCAGGTCGAACAACCTCGTCATGGGGCTTTCTTCAACAAAAGATGGCAGTTTTTTCCTTGCTTTAGGGCCCTGTACCTTAGAAACAGGGTTTTTGGTAACCAGGTTTTCCCTGAGCAGGAATTTATAAAAACCGCGCAAGGAAGAGAGTTTTCTTGAAACAGAACGGGCATCAATTTCATTGTTCATCAGCTCCACCAGCCACGAACGGATATGCTGGTGCGAAATGAGGTTGGTATCGTCTACCTCAAACTGCAGTTGAACAAACTGCGAAAACTGCGAAAGGTCGGTTTCGTATGCCAGGATGGTATGAGCAGAAAAGTGTTTTTCGTAACTCAGGTAATTAACATACTCCGCGATCTGTTCTGCTATCATCCGTACTTGTATTGCTATTCAAATTTAAGAATAGATTCATAAACTTAACGCAGATGGGGAGGAATGGTTTTGTGAATTAGGCAGGAGATTGTATGCTAATTGCTACAAGCCCTGCCGGAAGGAATCTTGCCGTTTTGTGGTGGAACGTTCAACAAGCCCAAGCCCGCTTGGCAAAGCACAGCGAAACGGCAGTGCCAATAACGGCTTAACGATCTTTACCGGGGTGGATACATTAAACAAAGATCACCCTGTTGCGCAAGCAGCATAAGCCATCGAAACAGGGTGATCGCATTTAGTTTTTAATAAATGTATGGTTTAATGTTTGCTCACCATCTTTTATTTCAAGGAAGTAGAAACCCTGGCTAAGTTTTTCAAGGCTTATATTTTCCAGTTCAGTTTCCGTATGAATGGTCAGGGTATGTGCCACAATGCCTGCCGGGCTTAAAATACGGATATGGGCAGGATAACTAAGCAATGCGCGGATTGAGAGGTTATTGCCGTTAACCGGGTTGGGAAAAACAACGGGTACCTGCATATTCCCGGCCTGCCCTGTAATGGTAATGATGTGCGAGTAATCGAGCGCCCCGTTAAAATCGCTCTGTCCAAGAAAATAATAACAGGTTTCACCATTGCCTGTCTTATCGTTAAAGAGGTATGACGAGGCCGTTCTTTTTCCTTCAACAAAATCTATTTCACTCCAGTTTGTGCGATCCGTACTTCTGTAAATATAAAATCCTTTATTGTTTACTTCGAATGCCGTTGACCAGCGGAGTTGATTTGCCGCATCTATGCGCGTTCCTTCAAAGCGGATCAGCTTAACCGGTAAGGGATTGACGGCACTATCGCTTCCTATGCCATACTCGCCCGTTCCTGATAACCCCGTGCGTGAAACCACCGGTGCCGCTGCTGTGCCTGTAACAGGTTGTGCTGTTCCCTGTAATCCCCATGTGCCACCGGTTGTGCGTTTAACCAGGCGGAGCTTTGAGGAGTCCAGTACACCGGCCAGCGCTGTGCCTGTGGCAGAAAGGTTATAAACCCTCGAGCTGCTTGCCGATACCCTCCAGAAGCCTCCTTTGGCCATTTTATTGATAACCACCACAGCTGGCGAAACATCAACTTGCGGAAGACCGGCATTGCTAGCAGCAGAGTCAACGAATTCGGCAGCCAGGGTGATCGCAGTGTTTGTCGTGTTGGGTATGCTCATGCGCAGGGGTTTGTAATAACTGTTAGTCCCCAACGGGAAAAGTTCCTGCGATGGATCGCTCGTAATGGCTGCAGTGTATAAGCGGCTGAACTTTCCTTTAACCACGCCCGAAACATAGGTCATTGAATTGATCTCTGCAGATGTTAAAGCAAGTGTATAGGTGTTGCTGTTAATATTGGTTACCATATTAAAATTACCTGCAACAGTTGCGTTGCCCAGCAATGTTTTTTCTCCGCCAATCACCGTTACATGGCAATAGGTAGCAGGCGAAATATTTTGCGGCTGGTTTGATATGAACTGAACCAGGCTGCCTGTGTCAAAGGTTGATCTTCTGAAACTGAACTCACCCTGGTTTGTAAGGGTGATGTTCTTCCCGATCTTAATGGAGTCTACAGTAAGCTTAACCCCCGAGTGGATATAATAGTTAAGGCCGTCTGTTCCATTTCCCAAAACCACATACGACCTGTTTCCCGTAACGGTCCATGAGCTGTCGAAAGAAGGCGTTTGGTTATAATTGCCGAGGTAATAGGTGAAAGAATCCTCAAAGTTCACAGGCTGCGTTCCGCTTCCATCCGCTTTATTGCTCCACGATGATAATTTGTTGAGCACGCCCGATGCTTTATTGTAATATACGTTGGCTGTTTTAAATGATGCAGAGGCGTAGTTGCTCAGGTTGTAATTAACAGGAGCATTACCACTTCTGAATTCCAGGATAACCACATAATACGTTGTGTTGGGTTCAAGCCCGGTCATGTTCACCGAGTTTCCGTTAAAGGTTGACGAACCAAATACCACCTGGTCATTTCCCAATGGAACCGGGGTGGAAGAAAAGTTAGGAAACACCGTGTTCCGGTCCGGCAGGATCACCGGTAGGTTTTTACGGATGATCACAGCCCTTGATGATCCGTTCCCCGGGTTCCAGGCGAGGCTGATGGAAGACGAATCACGGTTTTTAAAGGCCAGGTTGGTGCTTGGAGACGTTGGTATGGCTTCATAAACAGCAATACCGAATAATTTTGACGAGCCCCCGGAAGCACCTGGGTTGGTTAAGTAGGTATTGTAATACCCGCGGGGAAATTTGCCCGAAGAAGGTTTAAATACAGCTTCGATCACTGTATCTGAAATGTATTTTACTGTTTTGGTTGAAAGGGGTAGCGGAAGAAAAGCATCCGTTTGAATATTGAACCCTTTGCCATAATACCTGATGAGCAATGAATCGGCCGCGTAAAAAGAATCCGTTGAGATGCTGTCAAGCACAGCTTTCGCAAACAGGTTCCCCTCATACGAAGCCATGACACTTCCCGAATGATAGAGCAGGTAATTGCTGTCGGCAAAAAGAATCCTTTGTCCCGAAAAACTGGGTGCAGGCCCACACATGTTTTGTGCAGAATTTAAAGAGTCGGTACTTCTGCAGATTCCCTTGGAATTATTCTGTGCCATTATAAGTGTGCCCGGAGAGAG
>JAZKGM010000176.1:0-3611 GCA_040385895.1 Bacteroidota bacterium | reverse complement strand
AGCATAACAGCATCAGTGATCAGAAGGCTGTGTACAAAAGAGGTCCATGTTAAGCCACCGTTCGTGGTGCGTTGTGGATAAGGGGTTGAGCCCGTAACAAAACCGGTGTTCCCATAAAATGTAATGGCTTCGTAGCTTCCGTTGACAAACTGCGGGTGTTTTGTCCATGTTGCTCCACCATTAAACGTATAAACAAAGTTTGTATATCCGCCTGCAAATCCTGTATCGGCATTTCTGAAGCGCATGTTGGTTAAAGTCATCGTTGATCCCGTGTGAACAGTGGTCCATGTATTGCCACCATCAACCGTTTTATGCGAAAACCCAAGGGAGATGCAAAAGCCGATGTCTTTATTAATGAACTGAATGTCGGCAACAGGGTTTGCCGAAACATATAAGCTGTCCCAGGAAGCACCTCCGTTATAAGTACGCAGAACAATACCGCTGCCCCCAACCCAGGCTGTGTCCTTGTTCAGTGCATACACACTGTTCAATGCTTTGCTGGTAGGGTAGGGCACAGCTGTCCAGGTGCGGCAGCTGTCTGTTGTTTTAGCAATAAAACCGCTATTGCCCACCATCCATCCCTGGGCCCGGTTTGAAAAGTGCCCGCCCTGAATAGCGGAAGAAAAGTTATTTACCGAAACGTATGTGGTATCCCAGCTAAACGCCCGGTTGGTTGACTGCAACAGCTTACGGTCGTTAAGAATGATGAAAAGGTTTGCCCCGTTCTTAGATACACATAAACGCCCTCCCGAAGTAAAGCTGTTCAGTTGGGTCCAGTTGTTGCCCCCGTCATAAGTTATTTGCGCTTCATCAACCATGGTAACAATGCCCGTATCCTTGTTCAGGAAAGCCACATCGTAAAGCTCCTTTGCAAATGTTTTTTTTACTGTCCACGAAGTACCTCCGTTATACGTTACCCGGAGGTTCTTGTCCAGTCCCGTGATCCAGCCTGTATCCTGGTTCATGTAAAATACTTTTGTCAGGTCCATGGTGCCAAGTGTCGTATTGGTCCACGTGCTTCCCCTGTTCGTGCTTCGGCCGAGATACCCGCTTTCCCCAATACGAAATCCTTCGGTGCTGTTCACAAAAACAATATCGTAACTGTTTAATGAACCGGAGGTGGTAGCTGTCCATGAGGCCCCTCCGTCTGATGTTCTGAAAGCCCGCCCTGTGCTTCCTGCGATCCACCCGGAATCGCGTGTTAAAAAGAATACAGCGTTCAGATCATATGTGCTCAGGTTTTTTACGCTCCAGGTTATTCCCCCGTTTGTGGTGTAGGCAGCATATCCCTTTGTGCCCACGATCCAGCCGGTGTCTTTGCTCAGGAACTGCACATCCTTCCAATCTACATCCGATCCGGCAATGGTATTTTGTAAAATCCAGCTTTTACCGCCATTGGTGGTTTTTGCAACCAGGTTTGCATTACCCACCACCCAGCCGGTGTCTTTATTCAGAAAGGAATGTTCGTTGGTAAGGTATAAACCGCCCGTAGGGTTTAATATTTTCCAGTTTTGAGCATGGGAAACAACTGCGATGAGGATGAAAATAAGGGTACTTATTTTTTTCATGGTTAATGGTTTAACTGTTATCCTGCAAAAGTAGGCTTATAACATAAATTTAAAAGAAGTTATAAAAAGATTATAAAAGAAGAAGCTCCTTTAATATTAGCCAACGGTTTTTGAAACGGGGATTTCAGGATATACGCAAACAGCGAGTTTTGTATCCTGCGGTATCCTAATAAACCCCTGTATAATTATGCGGGGTCACCTTTTTAAGCTCGGCTTTTATCTTGGCTGAAACCTTCAGCTTATCAATAAACGCATGCAGGCTTTTCTGGGTGATCTTCGCATTGGTACGCGTAAGGTCTTTTAACGCCTCGTAAGGTTTAGGGTAGCCTTCCCTGCGCAAAATGGTTTGAATGGCTTCGGCACACACGGCCCAGTTGTTTTCCAGGTGCGTGTGCAGTGCTGTTTCATTCAGCAATAGCTTACCCAAACCTTTTTGTATGGAATTATATGCAATTAAAGTGTGCGATAAAGGAACCCCGATGTTACGCAGCACGGTTGAATCCGTTAGATCGCGCTGCAGCCTTGAAACAGGAAGCTTGGCAGAAAGATGTTCGAACAGGGCATTGGCAATACCCAGGTTCCCTTCGGCATTTTCAAAGTCGATGGGGTTAACTTTATGTGGCATGGCCGATGAACCTACTTCACCTTTTTTAAGCTGTTGTTTAAAATACTCCATCGAAATGTATTGCCAGAAATCGCGGCTCATATCGATAAGGATATTGTTGATGCGCTTGTAGGCATCGAACATGGCAGCCAGGTTGTCGTAGTGTTCGATCTGCGTGGTGTATTGGCTTCTTGTAAGTCCTAAGCCCGATAAAAAGCTATTGCTGAATTCCACCCAGTCGGTTTTTCCGAATGCCACATGGTGTGCGTTGAAGTTACCCGTTGCACCACCAAATTTAGCGTTGTAAGGAATGGCTTTTAGTTGATCAAGCTGGGTTTGTAAACGCTCAACAAACACCATCACTTCTTTGCCCAGCTTGGTGGGCGATGCCGGTTGTCCATGGGTATGCGCCAGCATCGGGATGTTTTTCCAGGCCCTGGCCAATGAGGTTAATTTTTCAATGATGGCGTTCAGGGCCGGAACCATGGTTTGAACGTTTGCATCCATTAAACTTAATGGAATAGCCGTATTGTTGATGTCCTGCGAAGTGAGTCCGAAATGAATGAACTCGCTGATATCGTCAAGGTTCAGGTCCTTCATTTTCTCTTTTATCAAATACTCAACAGCTTTTACATCATGGTTGGTGGTTTTTTCAATTTCTTTCACACGCAATGCATCGGCTTCGCTAAAGTTGATGTACACATCACGAAGGTTCTGCTTATCGGCCACGCTTATCTTACCTTTCATTTGCGGCAGCGGGAGCTCTGATAGTGCAATAAAATATTCGATCTCGATCAGGACACGGTACTGGATCAATGCATATTCCGAAAGAAAGGTGGCTAATTGTTCGGTTTGCTTGCGGTAGCGGCCATCAACAGGCGATATTGCGGTGAGTGGTGAAAATTCCATGCCGCGAAAATAAGGGAATGTTTGAAACAGGACGAAAAGTTATTTGAACAAAGTATGTACACGGTTTAATGAGAAGAAACATTTGCCGGACTTTCATTCCAAGCATTTGCCGGAGAAAAATAACAAATTATTTTTATTATTGCCGAAACACTAACTGTATGACCCTTAAACTTACCCGCACCCTCTTTTTTGGTTTTATTATTCTCCTGGCTTCGTGTTCGCCAACCGTTTACACACGGATCACACAAACACATCCTGCTTTACAATCGAACGAAGAAGTACGGCTGATCGGCCTTACTGAAAAACTGCCGGATTCGGCCATTGTAATTGGTTCGGTAAAAATAGGCGACTCCGGCTTTACGACCGATTGCGGCTGGAACACGGTGATTGAAAAAGCCCGCATGGAAGCGCGGAAAATAGGAGGGAACGGGGTAAAGATCACGTCTCATTTATTGCCAACAGCGTTAGGAAGCAGCTGTCACCGCATTACTGCCGACATCCTTAAACTGAAACCCGGAACAGTTCCTTCT
>JAZKGM010000175.1:4221-5669 GCA_040385895.1 Bacteroidota bacterium | reverse complement strand
AAACCTGCACATAAATAGCAATGTTTATAAATTATTTAAAACTTCATTAACGTGTAATCTTTTGTTTTGTTCGTTCGATGTATTAAAATTGGCGCATGGATAACAATTATTTTGCACATGAAACAGCCATTGTTGATGAAGGTTGCGAGATCGGAGAAGGCTCTAAAATATGGCATTTCAGCCACATCATGACCGATTGTAAGATCGGGAAAGGCTGTAACATCGGGCAAAATGTAGTGATCAGCCCGAAGGTGATCCTGGGCGATAATGTGAAGATCCAGAATAATGTGTCCATATATAGCGGGGTAACCTGCGGTGATGATGTGTTCCTTGGGCCTTCCTGTGTATTCACAAATGTGGTTAACCCGCGCAGCGCGGTGAACCGCAGGGGGCAATATTCAAAAACACACGTGGGCAACGGAGCCTCTATCGGTGCCAATGCCACCATTGTTTGCGGCCACGATATTGGTGAGTTTGCTTTTATAGGAGCCGGTGCTGTGGTTACTAAGAACGTTCCGGCCTACGCATTGCTTGTTGGCAACCCGGCCAGGCAAATGGGCTGGATGAGCGAATACGGGCACCGCCTTCATTTTGATGCAGGGGGAAGGGCCTCCTGCGAAGAAAGCGGGCAGCAATATGAACTGAAAGATGGTTCAGTAAAAAAAGTGTAGCTTACAGCACGGGCTTAAAAAAGCTGAAGCATGATTGACCGTAAATGCGTTTGCTGGCAAATCCCGGCTGGTGATCAAGGTCCAATGCTGTTTCATGCTCCACGATCAATAAGCCGTTTTCGTTTAACAGGTTTCGCGAGGCAACAATTTCCGGTATCTGGTTAATGTCCCTATGTGCATAAGGCGCATCGGCAAAAATAACATCATAGGTTAACGGGGTACTTTTAAGGAACAGGAACGCATCTTTTTTAATCACCTCCAGGCTATTGAGCTGGTGTTTCTGCTTCATGCTTTTTATAAACTCCACGCACTTAAAGTTCAGGTCGACAGCTGTAATTTTCAGGGCTTCTCTTGAAGCAAATTCATAGCTGATGTTACCCGTTCCGCTAAAAAGGTCCAGCACACTGAGCTGTTGCATGTTCAGCTGGTTTTCGAGGATATTAAATAAACTTTCTTTGGCCCGGTCGGTTGTGGGGCGAACAGGTAAACCTTTAGGTGGCTGGATAAGAATGCCTTTAAGGGAGCCGCTGATTATTCGCACAATAAACTATGAATGGCCAGGTAATGTTGCTGATCCTGGAACTCGCGGAACGAAACCGGGTATTGAATGCCTTCAAGCCGGTTTGCCATCTGCACTTCAGGAACGTATTTTTTGAGCATGTTTATGGTGGAAGAGGTTACTGAAATGTCACCCATCACAATGGCACCGAATTTTTCCTGTGGCAGCTTAAGCAAGGTGGCAACCGATAACACATAATAAACCAGGTCGGTATCCGA
>JAZKGM010000175.1:1517-4211 GCA_040385895.1 Bacteroidota bacterium | reverse complement strand
ACTCCACTGCAAAGGTATTCATGAACTTTATTTCCTTGTTCTGGTAATACAGCACCGAAATAAATCCGTCACAGATATGAAGCAGCAGGTGGTTTTTAAGGTCGTTGGTATTGTATTGAGAGGCCAGCTGCAGAAGCACCTGGTTGATATGAGAAACACTTGCATTGGCAAATGTGCTGTGGATAAACCGGAGCAATTGATCGTTCAATCCAAACACGCATACGGCCGCATGTTTGGGAAGCCGTGCAGTGAGGATCTTATCCTGCTCTATGTTCTTATGAACCAGGTTAAGGTAAGTGGCAGCTTTATCCGATTCAAACAAAGGTTCAGGAACAAGCGTAAATTTTTCATCATCAATAAACAGGCGTGTTTCCATGTAGCCTGCTTTCTGCCATTCCATGCGATCGATCGCATCCGCAACAGAAGAGGATGACCCGGGATCAAGCAGGTTGACAGCAGTAGTGAGCTTACGCAAACCCATAATGCGGTTATTGCGATGCAGCGTAAACGTTAGCTTATGTGCCGCTATGCAAACCTCTAACACGTACAGTTCCGGTGTGGACAGATCAAGTTCACTATCGGTGTACGTAAGCATATTGTATAAATCAGTTTGGCTTTGCATGTGGGCTTGTTTACATTCGCGGGCGGTAAAAATAACTAAAAATACCAACATCATGAAGTTCATCCCTGCCGAAGCCGAGTTTAAAAAAATGGTGCAAGAGAAAATCAATGGCAACCATTTTACCCAATTTGTGGGTATAGAAATCAATGCCATTGAAGTGGCCGGCATAGAAGCTTCTCTTGCTATCGGGGCCAACCACCGCCAGCAAATGGGCTTTGTACATGGTGGCGTTACGGCTACATTCTCTGATGTGGTAATGGGGTTTGCCGCATTTACGCTGGTTAAAAAAGGGCAGGGTGTTGTTACAACCGACTTGCGGATCAGCTACTTAAACCCGGGTGTTGGGGACACTTTATACGGCAGGGGATATGTAATAAAAGCGGGGCAGAAACTTATTTTCTGTGAAGCCGAACTATGGATGATGACGGAGGCAGGGCGTATTGATGTTGCCAAAGCAAGCAGCACCATGATGGTCGTTTAGTCAGACCATAGTTAATAGACCATAGCCAATAGCTAACCAATCTCCAACTAATCTTTCTTCTTCTTCCCACTTTCTTTCCAGGGTAGTTTTCCTATTTTGTACATGTAGCGCTGAATCACATTTGCCTTTCGGTTAATGTATGCGGTGGGCCTGTTGGCTTTAAATTTCCTGGGATTTGGAAGGCAGGCCGCTATCAGGGAGCATTCGCGTTTGCTCAGGTTGGCTGCGGTCTTATTAAAGTAATGGTCGGCTGCGGACTCTACTCCGTAAACGCCATCCCCCATTTCAATAATATTGATGTACACTTCAAGGATGCGTTTTTTGGTCCACAACAACTCGAGGCAAACCGTAATTCCCATTTCAGGTATTTTCCTGATCCAGCTGCGGGCAGGGGTAAAGAACAGGTTTTTGGCTGTTTGCTGGCTGATGGTGCTTGCACCACGCATTTGTTTCCCGGTTTTTACGCCCCGGGTCACCGATTTTTTGATCTGTTCAAAATCAAATCCGTAGTGATGAATAAACTTAATGTCTTCGCTTGTTAAAACAGCATAGCAAAATTTATCCGTAACGTAATCAATGCTTTTCCAGCTTTTGGTGAGCTTAAGCGGTTTGCCATCGGCAAGCTGCTCGAACAGGCGGGTAATGTGAAGCGGGGTAAAAGGCACCGGGATAACCCGGTATAAAATGATCAGGAGCATGGCCAGTTGAAAACCGATTACAAATAGTTGAAACAACCAGGCAGCCAATTGTTTGAACGCACGTGTAAGTTTATTTCCTCCTGTTTTTTTTGCCATTCAGATCTGTTTCTTCCGGGGCCACGAACTTAAATCCAATTTTTCAAATTTCATTAAAGCTTCTTTTGATCTTATTGGTTATGTTGTGGAGCAGTGTAGATAAGAAACGCCACAAATCTCACATATAAAGCGTCCTGATAAGCGTTTACCTGATCATTAATCGGATGCAAGGAAAAATTATCTTACAATTCTTTAGCTTAAACTGTGGCACTTCCCTCAATTATTGCATGAAAGCGTCAACACTATTTACAACATCCCGATCTTATTCTAACATAGAGAGCGTATCGAGGATCGCTTTGATCAGTGCGGGATCAGCTGTGTTTTCCGATTCCCGCTTGGCCGCAATGGCCCTGTAATGCTGCTGTTCATCACGCTCAAATAATACTTCTGTTCCGTTAATATCCACACTGAGCTTATAGGTATAGCCATAAGCCAGGATCTTTGCTGTTACCTGCACGTTTTCGCCTTTATACAATACGGGCAGGTCAATTGATTCATCCATTTAGGGGCAAGATAAGTGCTGTGCAGCGGAATTGACAGGATTATTAACGGCTTCTTTTTTCAGGCTTGCGTTTTCATGAAATGATACAAAAGCCAGGCATGTATTCAGCATGCCTGGCTTTTGTAATGTTACGAATCAGGCAGGTACCTTGCTCATTTGTTCTCTTTCCCAGAAACGGTGTTGCGCCACAGCGTTAATAAACGTTTTCGGGTTTCCATCCATCACCAGCCCGTTTGCAGCAGAAGGAGCACTGAAGCCTGCCACATAAGTTGCGGCAATAAAACCTGCCGCTGTC
>JAZKGM010000175.1:0-1507 GCA_040385895.1 Bacteroidota bacterium | reverse complement strand
CAGCAGCTATGGGTTTGCAGTGCCGGAAGGCTTCATTCACAAAATGCAATGCATTTGGTTCTGCTTTTAATGTTTGGATGCTTTTAGCTCCGCCCGGAACATAAACAGCATCATAGACTACGCTTGTTGCAATTAAAAAACTTTCATCACAGTTTATTTCACTACCCGATATGCCTTTAATTGTTCCAAGTTTTGGAGCGATCACTTTAACACTGGCCCCTTCTTTTTTCAGGGCGGCTTTCATTTTATTCAATGCGGCATCATCTACACCATCGGCTGCAAGAATGGCAATACAGCGGCTTTTAATATTATTCCTGATCGTATGCTGCATACTTAGCGCGGCAGATGATTCAACGGGGGCCTTTGCTTTAACCGGCTGGTATGCTTTGGGATCAGCATCGGCAGGTATGCTGTGGTTCATAGGCAGCTCCGGTGATTTTGGAACAGCGATACCCAATGCATCCGCCACCTGTTTGGCCAGTGTTTTGTCCACCTGGGTAAGCAAACCGATCATCCGTTCGCGGATGGCAGGTGTTTGCACCTTACTCAGTTCAAAACGCAATGCATCAGTTAAATGATTTTTTTCTGACGGGCTCTGGCTGTTATAGAACAAAGTAGCCTGGCTGAAATGATCCATGAAGCTCCGGCTTCGTGCACGTACTTTTCTGGCATCAATGCGTTCGTTGTGTGAAGTGAACCCTCCCTCCATGGCTTTGGCCTGGAAAGGACATCCTCCGCTCATTGTGTTCGGATCGTGGGCTGTATGGCTTACATTAATTGTTTGCCTCATATGCCCGTCACGCTGGTTGTTATGTACCCCGCTTACCGGCCTGTTGATCGGGATCTCATGAAAGTTAGGACTTCCTAACCTCGATAGCTGCGTGTCTGTATAAGAGAACAAGCGTCCCTGCAATAAAGGATCGTTGCTAAAGTCGATGCCAGGAACAATATGCCCCGGATGAAAGGCCACCTGTTCTGTTTCTGCAAAAAAGTTATCAGGGTTCCGGTTTAAGGTCATTTTACCAATACGTTGTACAGGAACCAGTTCTTCGGGAATGAGCTTTGTGGGATCGAGCAGGTCGAACCCGAACTGATGCTCGTCTTTTTCTTCAACGATCTGTACACCCAGCTCCCACTCGGGATAATTTCCGTTTTCAATAGCCTCCCAAAGGTCCCTGCGGTGAAAGTCGGGGTCCTTGCCGGAGATCTTCTGTGCTTCGTCCCAGGCCACGCTATGCACGCCCTGCAAAGGTTTCCAGTGAAACTTAACAAACACCGATTTGTCCTGTGCATTTACAAAACGGAACGTATGTACACCAAAGCCTTCCATCATGCGGTAACTGCGCGGGATGGCCCGGTCGCTCATGGCCCACATGATCATATGCATGCTTTCGGGCATCAGCGAAATAAAATCCCAGAACGTATCATGAGCAGAAGCAGCCTGTGGGATCTCGTTATGCGGTTCCGGCTTCACGGCATGGATCAGGTCGGGAAATTTCATGGCATC
>JAZKGM010000174.1:0-4099 GCA_040385895.1 Bacteroidota bacterium | reverse complement strand
GGTAGAAGTATTGGTGAAGGTGAACGAGTTTCCGCTTAAGCACTGAACATTGCGGTTGATATTGAAGGATGCGCTTGTGGGAACAATAGAGGGGGTAAAGATCGGGTAATGAACTTCGCCTCCGCCATGGATAAAGCTTTTAGCAATTACCTGTCCCTGAATGTTCGATTGGTTGCCATTTTTAACAATATCAGCGTTAGGAGCGAAAAGCGTTCCTTCCACCGCACTGCCCGAAGTCATGTTTAATGTGGTGGTGTTATAAAAGTTATATAATATGTATGAGCAGTTGTTGAAGCTTACACCACCCTGGTTCCATGTGTTCCAGTTGAATGTACCCGCTGCGTTTACATTGATGATCAATACTTTATTGGCATCCGGTTGGTTGTTGTAAATAAAGTTCTGGCAGGCATTTAAGTCAGCACCGCTTATGTTCAATACGTTCACACCATTGTTCAGGTTGATCTTTACCTGTTGGGGTAAGCCCGAATGCGGGATTGCCTGGCCATTCGAGTTGGTCAGGTTTGCATTATCGGTTAATCCGGCCATTGACGTGGCAGAAGACCTGAACTGTGCAAATGCCGAAGCAAAATTGATGTTGGTTGTCTGAAAGATCGGGTTATTTGTTGCGCTTGCATTTCCTACATTCTGGTAGTTCGCACTCATTTCAATCCTTGGAGAGCCGTTATAATTGGCTCCGGGAGTGATGCGTATCGGAGAAGCCGCATTATTCTGATCCTTGTACCATACATAAGATCCTGTTGAGTCTCCTATTTTTACATGGCCGTTGCTGTTAACAGAAACGCGCTGGCCGCCTCCGTAAACAATTTTACCGCCCACCACCAGTGAAGTAGGGATGTTATTTACCTTATACGTGCCAACACTGTGGGTAGATACCTGGTAGCTTCCCGAAAGGGTTAAATTACCACCCATGGCCACAGGACCTTCTGTTTCGTTGTTGGTAAGGCTTGCACCGTTTTCCAAAAACACATTAAAGTTTAATGCCGGGGCTGTAGGGCTTTGAGCAAATACAGAAATTGCTGTTAACAATAACGTAAAAACAGACAATGTAAATCTTTTCATGCTAACGTTTTATTTTTTTAGTACAACAAATGTACGGCTAAGTAGGTCTTATTGGATTACTTTTTTATAAATAGAGGTAAATCAAGTTGGCTTGTGGCTTTTTTGATTTAAGTGGGTGTACGTTTCCTGAAAACAAAAAAGCAGGCTTTTAGAGCCTGCTTTCCTTAATATTCATGTAATTGTTATAATTTAAACGGAACAAGTGCCTGGATATTCACACCCAGTCCGATAGAAGCCACATCATACTCTGCAAATGTATAATCAGTATGGAAAGTCATCGGGCCGAACTTTAAACGAAAGCCCAGGGTGGCTCTTGCACCTGAGAGTTTTCCATCAATCGAAATCGGATCTTTGATTTCATTGACATACTGCGGGTGGTGGTTTTTTACTGATGGGTCGTAAACGCCTGTTCCTCCATAAGTAGGATCAAAGCTGCTGTTTATATCTGTTACCGGGTATTCGCCTTTCAGCTTTAATGTGGTTGTAGCTGCCTGGTATCCTAAGCCCAGGTATGGGGTGAAAAAAGCGATCTTTTTAGACAGCAGCACATTGAATGTGTATGCACTGGAGGTAAATTCGGTTTCCTGGGAATACGACTTTCCGGGGTTCGGGTTATACGTGGTCCGGCTTTGTCCGTCAGCCTGTAATGAAGTTGCTTTTACACTGGCATTCATAGATGTATAGCCAAACATGGCAGACAGGTCGAACGGGAGTTCTTTTATTGCCGGGATCCAGCGCTTAAAATCATGCTTAACAGCAAAGCCGAACATGCCTATTTTTGCATCACTTACGCCTACCTGGGGCAGGAACCTGATGGCTATTTCTGTTCCAAAACCGATTCCTACTGCTATTTGTGCAGTTGGCACTACAAACAGGTTTAAGCCGATACCGCCCGGTAAAGAAACCCGCCTGGCAGAGTCCTGGGTCGATCCCGGATACCTGGCCACCAATTCTACATCCGCTTTTTTATCAGATCCGAAAACCGATTGGAAGGTATTGCCCTGCCCGGGAGCCAATCTTACCTGGCTGCTTAAACCCAAAGTGTTAAAATCAAAGGTCTGGTCGCTTTTGGGAGCAAAAGTAATGTTAGGAGCAATGGTAATGTCAAATCCTCCAAGACCGTGGACTTTTGCAGTGTTGAACCAACCTGCGTTGAGACCTGCGCCAAACGATTTCAGCAATGGTGTTGAATAAGCGTCCAATAACTTGTTTCCATCGTTCAAACCTGTTCTCAGGAAAAGAGACATGTCTGACTGGGCGCTAACATGGCTGGTGATCAGCCCTGATGCAATGAGTAAAAAAGATGCGGTGTAAATAAGTTTTTTCATAACGGAGTTCTATAGTGGTTCAAAAATGAAATTCTTAGCCGTATAATCCTAATTATTATATCAAAATACGCTGTTTTACGTAATCAATGGTTTATGCCTGTTGCATCAATCATGTTGTAATGCATATATTCGCGCTCTTAATTACAAGCAATCCGCAAACTATGTTCGAAAGCTTAAGCAGTAAACTCGATAAAGCGTTTAAAACCCTAAAAGGACAAGGAAAAATAACAGAGATCAATGTGGCTGAAACGGTGAAGGAGATCCGTAAAGCACTGATCGATGCCGATGTGAATTATAAGATAGCCAAGCAGTTTACAGACACGGTGAGGGAAAAAGCACTTGGACAAAACGTGCTGACCAGCGTTTCTCCCGGTCAGCTTTTGACCAAGATCGTGAACGATGAGCTCACCTTATTATTAGGGGGCAAAACGGAAGACATCAACCTGAGCGGCAGTCTTTCCGTTATTCTCATGGCCGGTTTGCAGGGTTCTGGTAAAACCACGCACTCGGCAAAGCTGGCTGCATACATCAAGAAAAAAGGGAAAACAGTGATGATGGCGGCTTGCGATGTGTATCGTCCTGCAGCTATTGAGCAGCTTAAAGTACTTGGCGAACAAATTAAAGTACCCGTATTTTTTGAAGAAGGAAATACCGATCCGGTAAGCATTGCCCGGAATGCAGTAGCGGAGGCCAAAGCCAAAGGCATGAGCGTGCTGATCGTGGATACGGCCGGACGTTTGAGCATTGACGAGGAAATGATGCGGGAGATCGGTAACATTAAACAGGCCATTAACCCGCAGGAAATTTTATTCGTGGTGGATAGCATGACCGGGCAGGATGCTGTAAATACGGCAAAAGCATTTAATGATGTACTCGATTTTTCGGGTGTTATTCTTACCAAGCTCGATGGGGATACCCGCGGAGGGGCTGCTCTTTCTATTAAATCTATTGTTGAAAAACCCATAAAATTTGTAGGGATGGGCGAAAAGATGGAGGCTTTAGACCAGTTCCATCCCGACCGTATGGCCCAGCGTATTTTGGGAATGGGTGATATTGTGAGTTTGGTGGAACGGGCCCAATCGGTTTTTGACGAAGAGGAAGCAGAGCGTATCCAAAAGAAATTACTGAAAGACCAGTTTACGTTTGAAGATTTTTATACCCAGATCCAGCAGATCAAAAAAATGGGTAATATCAAAGACCTGATGGCCATGATTCCGGGTGTGGGCAAAGCCATAAAAGACATCGACATCAGCGATGATGCATTTAAAGGCATAGAAGCCATTATAAATTCGATGACTCCCGGTGAACGCAAAACCCCGGATATTATTAATGGCGGCCGCAGAAAACGCATTGCTTCAGGAAGCGGAACCGATATCCAGCAGGTGAACCAGCTGTTAAAACAGTTTGAAGAAATGCGTAAAATGATGAAAACCTTCAGCAAGTTCCAGGGCGGAATGCCAAAAGGGATGATGCCTAAGATGCCGTTTGGCAGGTAACTCCCGGGCATCAACCCATAGAATGATATAAGCCTTGTATGCACAAGGCAAAATAAAAAGGCTGTTTCAGATCTGAAACAGCCTTTTTTTATGTTAATGCTTTATAAACTTTAGCAGCTTGTGGTGGCTGTTTTCGTTAAAGATCCCGACAAAATAAATACCCGGGGCAAGGTGAGCGATATGAATATCTTCATG